>CAZBNE010000188.1:0-2516 GCA_964493155.1 uncultured Pelolinea sp. | reverse complement strand
TGCTGCCTTTGCCGCCTGGCACAGTGATAAAAGAACTGCCCCGCAGGGTTTCACCGGGCCGGGGAAGTTTTGGGACGTAGGTGGTAAGGTCCATATTGATGCTGCCAAAAACTAAAATTCCCATTTTGCTTCCTCCAGAAAAATTTGGGATAATTGATGATAAGAAATTATACCTTTACGCGGTTTAATAATGGTTCAGTCTCCTTAAAAAAACCTCCAAATCCAGATCGAATGCATAAGGCAGGTCGGGATTTAATTCAGGATCATTCCAAAACAAAAAATGTCTACTAATAGGATCCATGCCAATAAATAAACCAGAAAATGAACTTGTAGCCAAATTATTCTTTTCACAGGTCATTAATAAACTGGTTACAAACAAAAAATCCTTTTTAAGGAGAGGAGGAAAAAAGGAGGGAAAACCAATCAATCGCATTGAAGGATCAACAACATTGAAAGATTACCTGAGAATTGACTTAATATCGGAATGCATATGAAAAACCAATAATAAGAGTGATTCAATTGGCGAGCATATTGACAAAATAATTATTGCTTGTAAAATAAAAAATGTTATCATCTTCTAAAGATGGTTTAGCAAGACATCGCGAACAACCGGGTGGTCATCATCAACAAAAACATTTTCTAAAATAAAACAGTATCCCCTTTGAGGGGCTTTTTAATTTCCCTGGGCTTGTAAATGATCATTGAGGCTTTTAAGCAAGCATCACTCATTCAATTAACTTAAGAGAAGACATTAAAAACAAGGAGAAAAAATGAAAACAAAATATTTATGGCTGGCAACAATTACTCTGTTGACAGCTCTGATGATCAGCGGACCGGTTTTCGCTGAAGGCGAGGAACCGCCTGCGATACCGGATGCAACGAATGTTGCATCGGCAGAAACTCCACCACCCACGCCTGAAGCGCCGGTTGAAGAAGCATCGGTGGAGGAGATGGCAGCCCCGGTGGAAACACCCGTTGAGACGCCAGCCGAAGCCGAGATCCCTGAGGACGCAACCCCGGCGGTGGAAGCGCCAGAGGTTGAAGCGCCAGCCGAAGCCGATATCCCTGTGGATGAAGCACCGGGGCCAGAGGAAACTGCACCCGCAGCTGCGAAAGAATCAGACGTTACTGAAACCTACGCACCTGTTGAGGCTATTGAAACGCCCGCGCTTGAAGAACTTCCTGAACAAGAGAATGTCATTCAACTGGTGGATGCTGAAGGTGAATCTTTGGACATGGCCAGCCAGGAAAGCGCCGATCTGCTTTCCGGCGGTGATCCTTATTGGCAGGTGGGCAGCCAGTTTTATTCCTCAGTAAGCGACGCGGCATTGTGTTATCCCGGTACTATACCGGGTACAACCTGTTTTATCAGTGCTTCCCCAATTCAAAATGCCATCGACCTTATCGCCGGGGATACCGCCTTGTCCCCAAGTGATGGATTGGTATATATCGATTACGCTACATACACCGGCAACGTAACCATTGATGGCACACTGGGAAATACCAGTGCCTTGAAAGGGTTAATCGGCAAACAATCTGGTATGCTTTCACCAACCATTAATGGCGTTCTGACAATACAGAATTTGAATTCCGGTTTTATGCTTCAGTACCTTAATGTTACCGGCGGGGTGTTCATTATAGACAGCAGCGGGCAGTTATCCATATCTGATGTAGAAACAAGCAATACTGATGGATCTGGCATTAATATCGACAACCATAAAGGCAACATCACTTTTACTAGAGTGAACTCTCATGGAAATAATAATTCTGGTGCGACGATAGATAACTGGGCTGGCGGTACTGTAACCATAAACTCCAGTAACTTTTTTGATAATAATCAAAACGGTTTGGATATTTTCTCCTCTGGGGCAGTAAACCTGAACTCAGTATCCGCCAACGGGAATCTGGGATCTTACGGAATTAAAATTGACACTGGTGGTGCGATAACGCTGTTAAATATCAAAGCCAATGATAATAAAAATAGCGACCCTTCAAATCCTGTCTCAGGAATTCACGCGTATTCGTCAAATGGGGCTGTTAATGTCAATGGGGCAGTTGCCAATGGCAACAGTGGCAAAGGTTTAGACATCCAGAGCCGCGGCATTACCATCCGCAATGTGATTGCCCGCGGAAATAACGAATCGGGCCTTGGCCTATTCTTTCTTTCCGGAACCGGCCTGTTGGAGAATGTCGTCGCCAGCGATAATGAGGGCTATGGCGTCTATATCACTCATACAAAGAGTGTTGCACCGGTGACCCTCAAAACCATGATCGCCAACAACAATGCTGGAGACGGCATCAATGTGGTATCGCTCGGCGCGGTGACGGTCACCGGCAGCACCACCGACAACAATTTCCGCAAGAATGACCCTGCCCCCAACACCGGCGGCCGCGGTCTGTATATCAGTACCAAGGGCGCGGTTACACTGACCGGCATCTGGTCCTCCGGCAATGGCAGCAGCGGGCTGATGGTTGAAGGCGTTTACAGTACTGGTTTGGATAGCATGGCCAGCCCA
>CAZBNE010000187.1:0-2533 GCA_964493155.1 uncultured Pelolinea sp. | reverse complement strand
ACCTGGTGATCACGAATTCACAGCTTGACCAGGATTCCAGTGTTATGGGTGTATCGGGTTTAATTCTGGAGAACCAATTCAATGAGTCAATGTGGCAGTATAGATAAGGTATATGTTATTTGAAGGTTAAATTATTAACAGGAGCTATTTATGGAAACAAAATATGAACCAAGACCAGAACATAAATTTACTTTTGGACTTTGGACAGTTGGGAATAGAGGAAGTGATCCTTTTGGCGACGATGTCAGGGAAACAAAATCACCCGTTGATTTGGTTTATTTGCTCGCTGATGTTGGGGCATATGGCGTTAATTTTCACGATAATGACTTGATCCCGATTGATGCTTCGCGCTCAGAAGAGGACCAGATAAAAACGTCATTCAAGAAGGCACTTGCCGAGACAGGTTTGGTGGTTCCAATGGCAACCACCAATCTCTTTTATGATCCGGTTTTTCGTGATGGTGCGTTTACATCTAACAGTTCAAAAGTAAGAAGTTACGCAATCCAGAAGACAATGAAATCCATGGATCTTGGGGTTGAAATGGGCGCCAAGGTATTTGTGTTTTGGGGTGGACGTGAGGGAGTTGATACTGACGCTTCAAAAGATCCCGTCACCTCAATAAAAAGAACACGCGAAGCTATGAACTTCCTGTGCGAATATTCTCAACATAATAATTACGGATTGAAATTTGCGCTTGAAGCAAAACCCAATGAGCCGCGCGGCGATTTGTATAATGCAACCATCGGCCATATGCTGGCTTTTATTGAAACGCTAGACCACCCAGAGATGGTTGGTGTGAATCCGGAGCTTGCCCATGAACATATGGCGGGCTTGAATTTCTCGCATGGGGTTGCCCAGGCAATCGATGCAGGCAAGTTATTCCATATTGACCTTAATGACCAGGCATTTGGCCGATACGACCAGGACTTTCGGTTTGGCGCAGTCAACCTTAAGAGCGCTTTTTTCCTGGTTAAGTTGTTAGAAGATTACGGTTATGATGGCAGCCGGCACTTTGACGCTCATGCCTACAGGACTGAAGATTATGAAGGAGTGAAGGATTTTGCGCGGGGATGCATGCGAACGTACCTGATATTAAAAGAAAAAGCCGCTCAATTTAATGCCGATAAAGAAATTCAGGCGCTTCTGCAAGAAATCAATCAGGACGATAAAACAATGAGTGATTTATCAGGTAAATTCACATCTGAAAAAATGAAGCAACTTATGGATTTCCCCTTTGACCGAAAAGCGCTCAGCATTAAAGGTCTTCGCTATGAAAAATTGGACCAATTAACCAATGAGGTTCTCCTTGGCGTCCGATAGAAAAAAAAAGAATTGGATTAAGAAGAAAGAATTCTTAGGATTTGACTGTGTTGAACTGAGCACGGGGCAAATTGATCTGATCATCCCGGTATCCGTCGGTCCAAGAATTCTTTCCCTTAGTTACAAAGGAGGCGAGAATCTTTTTGCTGAACTGCCGGACAAATATTTGGAATTTCCCGGAGACGGGAACTTTTATTTTTACGGCGGTCACCGGCTATGGCTTGCTCCTGAAGATCCTAAAATCACCTATATCCCTGATAATAAACCAATAAAAATTATCGAATCAAAAGAAATGGTCGAACTGGTTCAGGAGATCGACCCAATCACGGGTATTAAGAAATCAATACAGATTCGGTTTACGGATTATGATGAAGTGGTAATCATTGACCACATGATCCAAAACATGGGCTCTCAACCGATCATAGGCGCTCCCTGGGCAATTACGCAATTCAAATTCGGCGGTCAGGCAATATTGCCACAGCAAATTGGAAGGAACAATAAAAACTCCTTTCTTCCAAACCGGGCTATTATTTTATGGCCTTATACGGACATTAATGATCCAAGGATCCGCTGGGATAATCAGTTCATTTTTATCAAGCCGGAGCCTATTGACCAGCCGTTGAAAATCGGGATATCAAATAGAGAAAAATGGATAGCTTATTTTATCGATCAGAAATTATTTATAAAATATGCCGATAACAATATCACAGAACATACCACCGATCTGGGCGCCACCAGCGAATGCTACTGCAACTCACAATTCGTTGAATTAGAGACTTTAGGCAACATGGCACATGTGAAACCGTTGGGTGTTAGCCAGCACAGGGAGGTCTGGAGGATTGTAGATAATCCTTTCACCAAACTGACTTCAAAGGCAATGATGGATTTCATTGAGAATGACGAAATGACAGATGTCTGTCGAAACATGTTGGAAAGGTAAATATAATGGGCGCGATTATCGGGGTTGATACATCAACAACATCAACCAAAGCGATCGTGATTGATGAACATGGAGATATACTGGGTGTCTCTTCATCAGAATATCCATTTGAGACACCGCACACTCTTTGGAGTGAGCAAGATCCTAACCTCTGGTGGGATGCCGCAAAGGCGAGCATTCAGAAAAGTATTCAAAAAGCAGGCATTCACCCTTCTCAAGTTAAAGGTATTGGTTTGACCGGACAGATGCACGGGCTGGTGATTCTAGATGAAG
>CAZBNE010000186.1:0-2538 GCA_964493155.1 uncultured Pelolinea sp. | reverse complement strand
GCCCGGCCGCCCCGCCGGGCCGTCATCGCCCTGGGCGGCGGAACGATAGAGAACCCTGGAGCTGTCGAGATTGAAGCCTCTGCTATCCTCTACGGCGATACCTGGTCGAACGACTACGGAGAAGCCGACGTTATCAACGGAGGCTCGGTCTCGTTTACGAGTGCGAATGGTCACAAGTATTACTCGTCTTTCGGAGACGAGATCATCGAAGGAGACGGGACCGAAAAGACCGTTACGAACGATTCGGGAGACACGATCGACATTCTCATCATCGACCTGACAAAGAAGGGTGAACTTGCTCCTGTCATGCAGGAAGAGTTCGGGGTAACTGATGCCGATGAACTCACGGGCTCTCAGGTTCGAGAGATCGTAGGGGACGACTACTGGGAAGGTGTGAGGTCGGTCGGCTGGAACTCTCAGGAAGGTTCGGAAGATTTCGGGCTCTCTCTTGAAATCGACCAGAGCAACAGTCACTTCTTCCTGCACAGCGCATACGTAACCTACATGGACGGCGAGACACAGAAGAAGGTTGTTGGTGGGCTTTACTTCTCAGGCGAGCTTCACGGGATAGACGACGTTCGAGATCTGCTCGAGTCCAACGGGACTTTGACGAGAAACATCAAGCGAGAAGAAAAAGAGACCGACGGTTCGGGAGATCTGACGCTTTCGGGATATGCAGTGGGAACTAATTGTATCGTCATCAAGAGCGATGGAACGTGTCAAAAGCTGGCGGCTTCGGCTTCGGTTGCTACCGGATGGAACGAAGAGACCGTAACCGTCCTTTATGTTCTTGAGACTCCAGAAACCGAGACGCTGGTTCCGTTCGTTCTCGTCGATACCACGAAACACTATCCCGAAAAGCTGGAATTGGTTCAGGGAGAGAACCATATACTGACAGATTCAATACTCACATACAAGGTGATTTACACACCTAAGTATCTGTAAGGAGGGATGAAAAAATGGCCGGAAACACGAAACGCATTAGATGCGACGCTCAGGGCAAACCCGCGCCGCAATACTTCAATACAGTTGAGGATGCGTATGAATATCTCGAAGGAGAAGACGGCGCATCGAAAATAATGGCAGAGGAGGGGAAAATCGCCGACCTCGCCACCTTAAAGACATTCCTTGAGGTTCTTGGGACCACTGCCGATGCTGACACACTGAACACGATGATCGGCTTGCTCAAGAACCTCAAAGGGAAGGATTTCGCGACCCAGACAACTCTCGAAGCGGCAAGAGCCTTACTTGAGACCATCTCCGGTCTGGACTTCGCAGAAGAGACCACGCTCGATGCTCTGAAGACCGTGGTTGAATCAATCAAGTCAACGGACGGCATCAAGAAGATCACAGATCCTCTTCCTGCCGGAACAAACGAGATAGGAGAAGTCGTTGTCTCCGGGGATGAGACTCTTCCATCCAGTGCGCCCGTCACAGGGACAAAGACCCTTGCCCCAGGTGTTGCGGCGGAGATCTTTGCGGGAGTTTCAAGGAAGGCGAACAGAGTGGCGATGATGATCCGGAACCTCAGCAAGTATTCCGAATCATACAGGATCAGGTTCGGGGAATCTTCAGTTTCAGACAGCAAGGGCTTTATCCTCGAACCTCAATCGGTTGTCGTTCTTGAATTTAATCCAAAGATCGCAACCCCGATCTACGCCATTCCAGAAACGAACACCGTTCAAGTGGAGGTGTATGAAGTATGAAAAAGACAATAACCGCACAAGAAGTGAGCAAGTCAGGAGATGCTCTTGAACAGTTAAAGAGAACGGCAAGTATTCAAATCGACTTCTCTGGAGAAGGAGTAGGGCTTCTCGCTGAAACATCAGTAGGCGGGGGTGAAGAGGAAGCCCTAAAATATGCTCCTGTCTTCGAAAGAGATCTCAGAGAGAATTATAAGGAATTATTTCCCCAACCCGAACCAGAAGAGCCAAAAGAACCGATAGAAGAGGTAGGTGAGAAGATATGAAGTATATCTCCGGCAAATACGTTCAAGGCGAACTCCTTGAGACTAGCAGGGAAATCGAAGATTGGATAACCGACTACTATGTGGCAAATGGCGCAATCACCGATGCGACGATAAGGAACGATATGGATAGAAGGATTAGAGACGCTTCGTTCGGCAGGAACGCGGTGATGTTCGACAACTCAAACTTTCCGTCGATCATGGTTCGTTTTCCATTTACAAAGCTGAAAGAAATTGATTCTTCGTGGGCCGATTCCCCACACCAGTCGTTCATAAAGAACGGTTCTGTGAAGAATGAGTTCTGGATAGGAAAATATCTTCCGATCGTAAACGGGTCCGGCGAGTCCGCACGCGCCGTTTCTTTACGAAGGAGAGATCCGGCAAACAATATCAATTTCGACAACGCAAGACTGGCTTGTACTCAAAAAGGGACTGGCTGGCACTTGATGACCAACGCCGAGTGGGCGTTAATTCTCCTTCTCGCTCATAAAAACCAGTTCTTCACTCGTGGAAACAACAACAATGGGAAGGACTATGCAAAAACGAGTGAAACTGCCGAGGCAACTTATATG
>CAZBNE010000185.1:0-2593 GCA_964493155.1 uncultured Pelolinea sp. | reverse complement strand
TTTCATCTCGCGAATCCATTTGGCCAACAGCTTCATAACCAAGGTCAAAAAGGTCAGAATAGAAAAAAGGCAAATAGTCATACCTTTCATTTGCTCCTGCCATATTGCGGCCCGCTTGCCTTCCCATCGCTTTTGCATTATCAGAATGTTCCACTCTGATACGTTTTGCCAATAAAGGATTAAAAAAATTAGCAACATCACCGGCGGCATATATATCAGGTTTGGATGTTTGCAGGTATTCATTAACGCTTATACCATTTTCAATTTCTAAATTGATATCTTCTGCAAGTTTCACATCAGGCATTATCCCAATCCCGGCAACTACGGCATCCACATCAACATCAAGTCCCGTATCAGTAATAATTCTAAATATCTCACCCTTCTTTTCTATCTCCTTAACTTTAACATTAGGCACGACATGAACTTTTTTTTCAAGAAAATACTCATTAAGATGTTTCGTTAATCCAGAAGGAAAAATATTCCAACCAATTCCTCCGCCAATATCAAAAACTGTGACTTCCATTCCATTCGAAGCCAAAGCAGCAGAAATTTCTGATCCGATGAAACCCATACCAATAACTCCAAATCTTCGTTTGCTTTCTGTAAGATTTTTAAGTTTTTTATAGTCTTCTACAGTCCGATAATATATGATCTCTTTTTCGGTTACCTGTAAACGCCGGTTTACTCCGCCAGTAGCTAGAAGCAGTTTTTCATAGCCAATTAAATTATTTGCTCCAACGACCAGTGTTTTATCAACATGATCGATTGATTCCGCCTTTTTATTCAGCAGAAGATCAACATTTTCAAAATCAGAGTTGCGCCATATTGACTCAAGTGGTTTTCCCTTCCAGAGACCCTTTGAAAGAGGCGGTCGATTATAAGGAGGATTGGATTCAGCTGAGATTAACAAGATCGAACCTTTTTCATCAATTTCACGGATACCAGCAACAGCCGAATCTCCAGCCATTCCACCACCGATAATCACATATTTATATTTTTTCAAGGTAAATCCTTATATTTATCTTATATGAAGATTTGAAAATCAAAATATTTTGAAGATTTAAGAAAATTACTGTACAGTTTAGCCTTGATCAATGATTTGCATTTATTAATAAAAAAGCTGGTTTTTAGGCCAGCTCAAACAAATTATTTCACTTCGATCAGCTGATATTCTCTCGTCCCTAAATTTATTTCTTCAGCATGTCTGAGACAATCTTTCCAGTGTATATCAGGATGTACATGCACAAACTTGTCATCACCTTCCTTATACTGCTCCTTATCAAACAATTGGCTATCTTTAATTGACGGTGCCTGGTTGACCAGGTCAACACTTGCTTTATCCAATGCAACCGGATCAAATGATGCGGCGATTCCAATATCCGGGACCAGTGCTTGATCGTGGTTGCTCGAGCAATCACAATCTGGTGAGACATTCATAATAAAGTTGATATGAAAATGCTGTTTCCCTTGAAGTACAGCAAAAGCATATTCCGCAATCGATTCTCCCAAGATCTCTGCGGACTGGTCATAGATTGCTCGAGCGGAACCGTAATGGCAGCTCGCAACGCATTGTCCGCAGCCGATGCATTTTTCATAATCGATCTGAGCTTTTCTCATCGAATTGTATGCGATGGCTTTTTCCGGGCAATTTTTAATGCACATGCCGCAGGCAACGCAGTTCTTTTCGATCATCTCAGGTTTTGATGCTGAATGCATTTCCAGCTTGCCTTTGCGTGAACCACAGCCCATGCCGATGTTTTTCAGAGCGCCGCCAAATCCAGTCTCCTCATGACCTTTAAAATGATTGATGCTGATGATGATATTAGAATTGGCAATAATGGTCCCGATCTTTGCTTGCTTTACATGAGTCAAATTGATCGGTATTTCCGCAGCATCAGTACCCGTTAATCCATCGGCAATGATCACATCGCATCCAACTGCAATTCTGTTGAAACCGTTTTCCATCGCCGCTTCCAAATGATCAATCGCATTTGACCGCCGGCCATAATAGAGTGTGTTGCAGTCAGTCAGGAAAGGCTTTCCGCCCATCTCTTTAATTTTCTTAACGATCCGCGCTGCATAATTTGGCCGAATATATGCTAAATTCCCAGGTTCGCCAAAGTGGATCTTCAACGCTACTAATTTGTCTTTTACATCGATAGTGTTGATACCAGCTTTATTAATAAGCTTATCCAGCTTGTCATACATATTATTTCCAGGGCGAGTCCTTACATTTGTGAAATATACTTTTGAACTCATATATTTTCTCCTCAATTGAATAAATTCATTAATGCAAAACCGGTCTCATGCGGTTTTTCCAGCATCGGTACATGCCCCGCATTCTCAATTTCAATAATTGTGAGACCTTTGACCATCTCAGCCATTTTTTTACTGGTCTCCAAAGTGATAAATTGGTCATCAGCTCCAGCAATCACCAGTTTCGGCGATTTCAATGATCTTAATATATGAGTTCTGTCGGGCCTTTCCGCCATTCCTCCCAATACTCCCACAATGCCATTTTTACTTGACTTTGATATCAATGTTCTGCAGTAGTCAGCAATTCTTGGATTTCTTGATAATCTTTCAGTCATTT
>CAZBNE010000184.1:0-2607 GCA_964493155.1 uncultured Pelolinea sp. | reverse complement strand
CAAAGCGATAGGCATAGGCGTTCCCTACGCAGGAGACGTCTGGGACTTCTATTCGACCGGCAGGAAGGTCGAGGAGATGCTTCCGCTGGGAGTCGTTTTGACGATACCGGCGGCCGGCAGCGAGTCGAGCGGCGGTTCGGTCATTACCAACGAAGATGGTCTTTACAAGCGCTCCGTGAACAGTGTGAACATGAGACCGAAATTCGCGATAATGAACCCCGAACTGACCTTCACTCTGCCGCCTTACCAGACGGCCGTCGGTGCGGTTGATATAATGTCGCACGTAATGGAGAGGTACTTCACCAACGTCAAAAACGTTGACTTCACCGACAGATTGTGCGAGGCAACGCTGGAAACGATGATAGTCAACACGCCGATCGCCCTGAAAGAACCCGACAATTACGAGGCCAGGGCCGAGATAATGTGGGCCTCGACGATAGCCCACAACGACCTTCTCGGAACCGGAAGAATCGGCGACTGGGCGACGCACGGCATAGAGCACGAATTGAGCGCTATCTACGACATAGCGCACGGCGGAGGCCTGGCGATAATGTGGCCCGCGTGGATGAAGTATGTCTATAAGCACGATATAGAAAGGTTCGCGCAGTTCGCCTGCAGAGTCTGGAACGTGGAACCGGATTTCAGGAACCCCGAAAAGACGGCTCTCGAGGGCATAGAGAGTCTGAAAGGCTTCTTCTCGAGTCTTGGCATTCCTGTAACGCTCACCGACGCAGGCATTCCGTCGGACAGGCTCGAAGAAATGGCGCGAAAGGCCACCGAAACAGGCCCGCTCGGGAATTTCGTTAGACTCAAAAAAGAAGACGTGGAGAAGATTTACAGGCTGGCGCTTTGAATCTGTAAAGAGCGTTAGGAGCCGCGGTGAGTAGTGGATAGTGGGTAGTGGTGGGGGCAAGAGCTATGGACAGATTTTCGCGATGGACATAAAGCGCGAAGAACGATTCATCGTTCCGACGCTGCGCGTCCAGGTTTTTGGTTCTAGGAACAACCGGGCCAAGAGTAACATCTCTGCATGGCAAATGGATGTAAAAGAGACCAAATTGGATCCGATCGAGAGTCTTGTGAAGATAATTAAGCTATCGACGAGATCTATCTTCAGGTGCTGTAATCCGAATAAACAGGGAGGGAGTTCATGAAGCTAATTGTTATCGGGGCGGGAATAGCGGGGCTATCGGCGGGTATATATGGGAGACTCAATGGTTTCGATACTGAAATATACGAGATGCATACGCAACCTGGCGGCGAATGTACCGGTTGGAAGAGAAACGGATATTACTTCGATGGCTGTATTCACTGGTTACTTGGTACAAAGAGAGGGAGCTCTCTCAACAAAGTATGGAGAGAAGTCGGAGCCCTAGATGATACCGTAAAAATAATCAATCACGATTTTTTCTACAGCTATGAGGAAGATGAAACCAGAGTTTTCCTTTACAGCGATGTCAAGTCTTTGAAGAGCCACTTCATGGAGATCTCTCCTGAGGACGGAGATAATATAGATTATCTGTGCAAGGCTATCGAAGCCTTAAAGTGTATGGAGATGCCGACGCGTAAGGCCTTTGATCGGATGAATGGTCTCGACTATATTGGAATGATGATCAAGATGTTCCCGGCCATCAAGTATCTGCGCGGGCTTGACAAGATCTCCGTGAAAGATTTCGCCGGGCGCTTTAGATCTCCCCTATTGCAGAAAACACTCACAACGCTGATTCCTTCGTACTTCAAAGCTACGGCGCTTGTATCTACTATCGCTTCGATGGCCTACGGCGATGCCGGTTGGCCAGAAGGGGGTTCCCTGAGCTTGGCCAGAAGAGTCGAGAAGAAGTACGAGTCGCTTGGTGGCAAGATCTTCTATAAATCCAGAGTAAAGAAGATTATCACGCAGGGAGAGAAGGCAACGGGCATTCTTCTCGAAGACGGTACGGAACGGTTTGCTGACTATGTTGTTTCATCGGCCGATGGTCACGCAACTCTTTTTGACATGCTTGACGGAAGGTATCTCGATGACAATCTGAAGACGCTCTACTCAGATCGGAAAAACTATCCTACCTATACCTCGGTCCAAGTATCTCTGGGAGTCAGATGCGACCTTTCAAAACATCCTCATGCAAGCTTCTTCAATGTACCATCGGGAATAGATGGTGGAGGCAAGAAATACCACCACATTGGCTTCAGACACTATTGCTTCGACAAAACCCTCATGGCGGGCGAGAAATCTGCACTCATAACCCATCTGAATGCCGATTTTGACTGGTGGAAGGAACGATACGAAAACAAAGAACTTTATAGAAGCGAGAAAGAAAGAATCGCCGAAGACGTTAAAATCATAGCGCAGACACGTTATCCGGAGCTAAAAGATAGAATTGAAACTGTCGATGTGGCGACACCGATGACGTATGTGCGTTACTGCAACGCATGGCAGGGCGCATGGATGGCCTGGGCGAACACTCCGTCAGGGAAAATAAAATTTGTATCCGGCAGGCTTCCCGGTCTGACAAACTTCTTTCTGACTGGACAGTGGACTCTTCCACCTGGAGGCCTTCCAACGGCTGTTGTAACCGGGCGCTGGGTTATCCAGAGAATATGCCATCT
>CAZBNE010000183.1:2433-2657 GCA_964493155.1 uncultured Pelolinea sp. | reverse complement strand
GCTTATTTTCAGTCCCATAACAACACCTCCCGTGTATTTCGATTTAATTCTACCTCTTTTGACGGCATTGAGCGGTAACATTTGTTACACACTTTTCCGGCCTTTCAGAATCAAAGAAAAATACCACGAAAACGGAACGGCAAGGGTTTCATGACGCAAAGATCTTCAGTCCAGACTTCCGGTGCGTCTTTGATCCATTCCGTACATGGGCCACAGTCCCGCGG
>CAZBNE010000183.1:0-2423 GCA_964493155.1 uncultured Pelolinea sp. | reverse complement strand
CCAGGTGCCGATGTCCACGAGCGTGGCGGTTAAGTACAGCGTGCCGTCGTCCGTCATGAGCGGAGAGCAGGCGCTGTTGCGCCCCATGCTGGAGCGTTTTGCCACTCCTCCGTCGTGATCTACAACGTACAGTTTCGAATCGTCCCAGCCCACTATATAAGCCACGCCCTCAGACGACAGGACCGGGGTGGAAAAGATCGTGGTGCCGAGGGAGGCCGTCCACTGTATCGATCCGGCCGGAGAGACGGCGTAAAATTCCCCTTCGTTGGTGCAAAGATAGACAGTCCCGTCCTGTCCTACAACCGGGCTGGAGGCTATGGCGCTGTCTCCGCCGGGCTTTGCCGGAGCCAGTCTCAGACTCCAGTCGAGTGAGCCGTCCAGAGTGTCCAGGCAATAGAGATATCCGTCGTGGCATGCGACATATACGTTGCCCTCCCCGTCCAGCGCGGGACTGGAGTAGAAACCAACCGACGGAGCCTCAGTCTCGAAAACCCATAAGGGCTGCCCGTCTTTGATCGCAAAAAAACTGTGAGTTTCACTGCCGCCGATGACCAGCGTGCCGAAGAAGGCGGTTCCGTCTTCCCCTATCGCCGGCTTGGACCAGATCTCTTCACCCGTATCGTAACGCCAGAGTTCCACTCCCTCAGGCGATACGCAATACATGGTGCCGCCGGTTGTTCCGAAATAGAGGTTGCCCTCGCCGTCGATCGAAGTATCGCGAACGGTGTAATTTCCCGAAGGCTGTGACGGAAAGGACCACAGCAGAAGCCCTTCGGGGGAGATCTTGAGCAGCCGGCCGACGGTTGTTCCGATATATATGTTTCCGTATTCGTCGACAGAAGGGTTGCCGCCGAACCATTCTCCCGATCCCAGACCGTAAATCGAAGTGGACTCCTGCGTGGCGGCGTACACAATCCCCTCGCCGCCCATGGCCGGGCTGCTGAACTGAAAGGAGCCCCTGACTCTGGAGGTCCAGCTCCAGGGCGAGAAGATCGGCAAACAGCCGGAAAGAAGAAAAAGAACGACCGACGAAAGAAACAACAACCTGCGCATCTGGCAACAACTCCCTGCGAAAAAAATAAGAACCGGTACTGAGATTATATCAATCTCCGGAGCGGTAACTGAATAAAAACATTACCAAGATCGGCAGCTATTTGTTGGAGAAGTGTATAGCCTAATGTCTTTCTGTGCTCTTCATAACTATCTGTAAATGCTATAATTCTCGATATTGGCGGAAAAGGCGGGGGGAGACCAAATGGGCAGAAAGATCTTGCTTTTCTTAACGGTTTTAATCGTTTCTCTGGTTTTCGCGGGTGAATTCAGGAGTATAGAAGCTATAAAAGCCTCCGGCGAGTTGAGGATCCTCCAGACTGAAGACTACTGGTATCCCTTCTATTATCTGGACGAAGAGGGAAAGCTCGGGGGAATCGACGTCGAACTGGGGAGGGACATCGCGGCCGCGCTCGGAGTGAAACCGCTCTTCGTACGGGCCGTCGCGACACACGAGACCCTGGCCACACATCTGAGAGAAGGGGAGGGCGACATAATATTGAGTTATTACTCTTACTCCCCCTCCAGAGCCTCCCAGGTTTATGCCTCGCGCGATTATCTCGTGCAGAACCTGTCGCTGCTGATAAACAATCAGGTGCTTCAGAAGATAAAAAACGAAGTCGATGAGCTCACGCCCGAAAAGCTCATCGAGAACCTGAACGATCCGTCGATCTCCGTACTGGTGATGATAGGAACGGTTTACGAGAGGATCGCCCTCCAGCTCCTCCCCGGAACTAAGATATTCAGTATCGGGACCACGGAAAACCTGGCCGGGCTTCTCTTCGAGAAGAACTACGACGTTTTTTTCATGAACGATCTCTGGACCGAGACCTTTCTGGTAAAGAATCCCTCTTTGCTGATCCATTACTCCATCTACCGTCTCCCTTCGGAGGACCAGATCGTGGTGGGGGTCAACCCCGCCAACACCGATCTGCTCGAGTGGATCAACAGGTTTCTGGACAGCGATTACAACAAGACTCGAGAGTATTTGAACAGGTACGTCGATTACGAACTGATCGCCAAGCTCCACCAAGAGACCGCGGAAGAGAGTCGGGTAAAGCTGCTGCTGGAAGATCCCTACAGATGGATAGTGCTCTTTGTTATCCTCTTGCTGGCCTTTCTGGTCGTATGGAGCAGTCAGAAGAAGATTGCCAAAAAGAGTGAAAACGGCAAGGCTCCCCACTGGCTGCTGAACATCTGGACGATCCTCTTCGCGATGGTTCTCGGGTTCTACTCGGGTGGCGCCTTCCCGGACATCGTCGAAGGTCTCAGCCCGCTGGGTGAACTCTTCTTCAACTACATGTTGCTCTGCGGTCTTCCGATACTGTTCTGCGTGGTCACGCTGAACATCCTCAGGCTTCTCATGAAATCCG
>CAZBNE010000182.1:0-2686 GCA_964493155.1 uncultured Pelolinea sp. | reverse complement strand
ATGGCACTTATCCTTCCGGCACAACCATGTGGGAAAAACGCAATATCGCACTCGAGATCCCGGTCTGGGAACCTGACCTTTGCATCCAGTGCGGCAAGTGCGCTTATGTTTGTCCGCACGCAGTCATCCGCACTAAGGTCTACGATGCGGCTCTGCTAAATGACGCACCCAAGACATTCAAGTCTACCGATGCGAAATTCAAGGAATTTCCCGGCTTCAAGTTCACCGTACAGGTTTCCCCTGAAGACTGCACCGGCTGCGGTCTGTGCGTTGAGAACTGCCCGGCTAAAGACAAGACCAATCCAGCCCGTAAAGCCATCAATATGAACCCGCAGGCGCCCCTGCGTGAAGCGGAAAGCGAGAATTGGAGCTTCTTCCTTAATCTCCCTGATCCTGACCGGACCAAATTTATTTCCAACACAGTCAAGAACGCCTCGCTCCTGCGCCCTCTGTTCGAATTCTCCGGCGCTTGCGCCGGCTGCGGCGAGACGCCTTACATTCGCCTGCTCACCCAACTTTTCGGCGATCGCACGGTCATCGCCAATGCCACCGGCTGTTCGTCCATTTATGGCGGCAACCTGCCCACCACGCCTTACACTTACAATGCTGACGGCCGCGGCCCTGCCTGGTCCAACTCGTTGTTTGAAGATAACGCCGAGTTCGGCCTTGGCATGCGTCTGACCCTGGACAAACAGGGCGAATTCGCCCGCGAACTGGTCAAGCGCCAGGCAGAAGCCATCGGCAGCCAGCTGGTGGACGAACTTCTCAATGCTGACCAATCCGAAGAAACCGGCATTCAGGCACAGCGTGTGCGCGTTGCTGAATTAAAGAAGAAATTAAAAGATTCCAAAGATCCAGCTGCCAAACAACTCTTTGGTCTGGCAGACATGCTGGTAAAGAAGAGCGTCTGGATCATCGGCGGCGACGGCTGGGCTTATGATATCGGCTATGGCGGGCTTGACCATGTGCTCGCGACAGGTCGTAATGTCAACATCCTGGTCGTTGATACCGGCGTGTATTCCAACACCGGCGGCCAATCCTCTAAAGCAACACCCCGCGCTGCTGTGGCAAAATTTGCTGCCAACGGCAAGAGCCTACCGCGTAAAGATTTGGGTATGATCGCTATGACCTATGGCTACATTTACACTGCCCAGGTGGCGATGGGTGCCAGCGATATGCAGACACTGCGTGCTTTACGCGAAGCGGATGCCTATAACGGGCCTTCGCTCATCATTGCCTACTCGCACTGTATCAACCAGGGTATCAATATGCGCCTTGGACTGAACCAGCAGGAACTCGCGGTCAAATCCGGCGTCTGGCCGATATACCGCTACAATCCCGACCTGATCAAGGAAGGCAAGAATCCTCTGCAGCTGGACTTTAAGGAGCCCACCATACCGGTGAAAGACTTTGCTTATAATGAGACACGCTTCAGCATGCTGGTACGATCCAATGAACAGCGTGCGGAAGAGCTGCTCAAACTGGCGCAGGGCGATGCACAAAAGAACTGGCAGAAATATAGCCAGATGGCAGCCCTCTCTTATGGCGAGGCGCAGCCGAAAGAATAATTGCAGACATGCGGATGTCAGATGGCATCCGCATGTTTTTTAAATAAAAGAAAGGTGAAAAATGGCAGATCTCAGGACAACATATCTCGGATTGGAATTGAGCTCACCACTGGTTGCCTCCGCGTCGGCGCTTTCAAAAAAACTTGAGCACATCAAGCAGATGGAAGATGCAGGTTTGGGCGCCGTGGTACTGTACTCGCTGTTTGAGGAACAGATCACGCATGACGCGTTGGCGCTGGATTACTTCCTCACGCGCGGGACAGAATCTTTTGCTGAAGCCATTACTTATTTCCCCGATTTGGAATCCTACAATACCGGACCGGAAAACTACCTCAAACTCATCAGCCGCGCCAAAGAAGCAGTCCAGATACCCATCATCGGCAGCCTTAATGGCATATCAACCGGCGGATGGATCAAGTATGCCAGGATGATCGAAGAAGCCGGGGCGGATGCACTTGAATTGAATCTTTATTTTGTTCCCACCGATCCCAACCTTCCTTCTGCTGATCTGGAAGCTGCCAAGCTGCAGCTTATTAAAGATGTCCATAAATCCATAAAGATTCCCCTTGCTGTCAAGCTTAGCCCCTTTTTTACCAGTCTGCCGCAATTCGCTGCAAGCGCGGTCAGCGCCGGCGCGAAAGGATTGGTGCTTTTCAATCGCTTCTATCAACCGAACCTGGACATCCTCAAGCTTGAAGTCGTTCCTGAGCTGGAATTAAGTGATTCCTCTGACCTGCTGCTGCCCATGCGCTGGATCGCCATTCTTTTTGACCGCGTCCATGCGGATTACGCGCTGACCAGCGGTGTACACACCAGCGAAGATATGGTCAAAGCCATAATGGCCGGTTCGAGCGTAGCCATGACAGCTTCTGAATTGGTGCGCAACGGTATCGTGCGCGCCAAGCCCATGCTTGAGAAATTCAACCAGTGGATGGATGATTATGATTACAAATCCGTCGAGCAGATGCGCGGGGTTCTCAGCCAGAACAAAGTTGCCGAGCCAGCGGCTTTTGAAAGAGCCAACTACATGAAAGCTCTCACGCTTTATGACAACAGAATTCTATATACAAAATAGAAAAATCCCCGGTTCAGCCGGGGATTTTTATTACACTTGTTCT
>CAZBNE010000181.1:0-2687 GCA_964493155.1 uncultured Pelolinea sp. | reverse complement strand
CGAAAGTGGTCGATGCGCTGCAGAGGACAGAGACGCGAGGGAGCCTTTTATTCGAGAGAGCCGGTATCGAACACGAAGCCTCTTTCTATTACTCTCAGCAGCGCATCGACCACTTTCGGATCGTACAGAACCCCCGAGTTCTTCTCCAGTTCGGCCACGGCTTCTTCCACTCCCAGAGACGCCCTGTATGGTCTGTGACTCGATATGGCTTCGAAGACATCGGCGACTGCCAGCACGCGCGCCTCGATCGATATCTCATCGCCTTTAAGCCCAAGCAGGTATCCCGATCCGTCGATTCGCTCGTGGTGCTGACGAACCACTTCTGCGACGGGCATTCCGAAATCTATATCCTTGAGTAATTCGAAGCCTTGTTCGGGGTGTTGCTTGATGAGTCCCCACTCTATTTCGTTCAGCTTTCCCGGCTTGTTGAGTATATCGGCCGGTATCGCCAGCTTCCCTATGTCGTGAAGGAGTGAAGATATCCTCACGGTTTCCCGGCTCTTGAGAGAGAGTCCCATCTCTTCCGAAATCACCACCGCTATCTCTTTGACCCTCTCCTGGTGACAGGCCGTGTACGGATCTTTTATCCTTAGCATTCGCGACATGGTCAGTATCAACTGATCCCAGCTTCTCCTGAGAGCCTCGTCGGTCCTTTTTATATCGGTTATATCTCTCCCGATGCCAACTATTCCCATCACGTTCCCTTCCTGGTCGAAGATAGGCGAGAGAGAAGTATTGTAGAAGATATGTATTCCATCTACTTCGGTAGACCATTCGTATTTCGTCGATTCGCCTCCGAGAGCGATAGTGTTGTTCTGCTCGTGAACCAGCGCATCCTCAGCCGAGAAGATGTCTCCGGCCGATCTTCCAAGGAAGAACTCTTCTGCGAATCCCATTTTCTCGAGCCAGCGGCCATGAATTGCGGTGTGTCTCCCCTCTTTATCGAGCTCGAAGATTATATCGTCGGTCGAATTAACGAGTCTTTTGAAACGCTCCTCACTCCTGATGAGTTCTTCGGAGAGTTTCCTCTCTTCGGTGACTTCATATGAAAAGTCGACCACTCCCAGAAGTTCGCCGTCTTGACCGAAAACCGGGTAGGCCTTTATATGCCAGACTCTTTCACCGCTGGTGATTTCGCCCGTTACATTTTTCCTCTCCCTCACGGCCAGAGCAACCGGGCAGTTTTCACAGGGCTGTTTCGACCCATACCAGATCTCATGACAAAACCTTCCCGTAAGATCTCTCTGCGAGCTATCGCAAAATCTTGCGTAGGCCCTGTTCATCCACACAAGGCTCAGGTCGCGTCTGTGATAGGCAACCAGTTCCTCGATGTTGTCCAGAACGAGCGACATTTCACGCTCGGATTCTAACAATTTCTGGGTGATCTGCCTCTGATCGGTGATATCTATTCCGATCGACTGGAACTCCACCACTGCGCCAGAATCGTCTATGATCGGCCTATTGTACCATCGGACCCAGCGTTCCTTTCCCTTCGGGTCGATCGCCGGATCTTCGCGAACCATACTGTTCCTAAGCGCCTCTGCCCTGTTTATCGAAAATCTTAAATCCTCCTGGATGTCGACCTTCGTTATCTCGAGCCACTTCTTGCCTATCATTTCGCTTTTCTCGTATCCGTAGAAACGGGCGTAAGTATCGTTGACGAACGTGAGTGAAGTATCGGGCAGCCACCGGCAGATCAGCAGATCGGGGTGATCTACGAGGGCGTTGTAAAGGCTTGAATAATTCTTCTCCATGTTATCGGTCGATCCGGACAGTCCAACATAATACCGGTGAGGTCACAGGCCAGATGGAAAAGATACGTATGTACATGACTTTCCCCCATTCATGGAGTGTCGTTGAGATCCGGCTGGATTTTACGTTAGTATATAAATCGTGCGTATAAAAATATAGACTCTATTCGAATTATAAATCAACTGTTCATATTTGAAGGAACGCCTCAATCACCCCGCAAATACCTCAGACAGTTACCAGTTTTCTGGCCAGTTCTACGGCCGAAGAACTGTCTTCGGAGTATCCGTCAGCCCCTATTTCCTCGGCATAATCACGGCTCACGGGGGCGCCTCCTATGAGCACCTTGACCTTTTCTCTCACGCCGGCTTCTCTGAGTGCGTTTATGACCTTCGGCATGTTGAGCATCGTTGTGGTAAGTAAGGCCGATATAACCAGTATATCGGGTTTTTCTCGTTTTGTGGCCTCTACGAAACTCTCCGGTTTCACGTCGACACCGAGATCGATTATCTCGAATCCCGCCCCTTTGAGCATCATACAAACCAGGTTCTTGCCTATATCGTGCAAATCGCCCTCGACAGTCCCGGCCACAACCTTGCCTACCTTCCTGACCCCGCTACCGACCAGAAGCGGTTCTATAAGATCCATCGAGGCATTCATGGCTTTAGCCGCAACGAGAACTTCCGGTACGAAGTATTCCCCTCCTCTGAACAACCTTCCTACCTCGTCCATGCCCGGAATCAATGCGGAATTCAGTATATCCTTAGCGCTTAGGCCTTTTTCAAGGGCCTCCTGCGTCGCCTGCTTCGCCATCGCCGGCATCGTTTCGATTATGGCGTTTTTGATTCTCTCGAGCAGCTCCATCTCTCCGACCTCCCTGGGGGTATATTTATCTCTTTCATAAATTATATCAACAATAAATTCTTTGAATTGTCGAT
>CAZBNE010000180.1:0-2744 GCA_964493155.1 uncultured Pelolinea sp. | reverse complement strand
GGACGACTCGCCGGCCAAACAGAATGGAACCTTTCACGATCTTCATGTCTTCTCACCGGATGAAGCCGAATGTAAAGATGAAACCGCAGTCATCGTGGCATCGTTCAGGCATGCAGATAACATAATCAAAAAGGCCAGAGAGGGTGGAATGAAAAACGTGATGGTCTTCACCATATCGAAAATGGGAAAAGTTGAACTTGAGCAAGTTGAGTAATGAGAAAGACCATTTTCGAGAGGGCGAGATGACGAGAGAATGGTCACGGAGGCAGAGATGGCCAGAAACCCGCAGTTATGAATCTGTGGTTATCTTCTCCCCGTCCGTTTGCAATCTCGGCTCCATCTTCTCCAAATACAGATGTCCTCTCGACAGGAACATGGAGGTTTTATGAAAATACCATTATTCGATTTAACCAGGCAGTACAGGGGTTTCAGAGAAGAGGTTCTTGAGAAGATAGACGAAGCCTTGCTCAACGGGAGAGTGATCCTGGGAGAGTCAGTGAAGGAACTTGAGAAAAGCGTTACCGAACTCATCGGAGTTAAACACGCGATAGGAGTCGCCAACGGATCGGACGCCCTTCTCATAGCCGTTGCGGCGCTTGGAATAGGCCGGGGAGATTACGTGATCACCACCCCCTACACTTTCTTCGCCACGGTCAGCTGCATCACTAGAAACGGAGCCACTCCTCTCTTTGCCGACATTGATCCGGTCACTTACAACATTGATTTGGACGAAGTTGAAAAAATACTGAGAACCCACCCCGAAAGAGAAAAGATCAAAGCGATAATACCGGTTCACCTCTTCGGACGGGCAATCGATCTCGAAAGACTCGAAAAGATAAGAGAGAAATATGGTGTCAGAATAATCGAGGATTGTGCCCAATCCATAGGCGCCAGCTGGACTTATGAAGACGGGACTGTGAAGACGACGGGTTCGATCGGAGAGCTATCGACCCTTTCTTTCTTTCCCACCAAAAACCTGGGCGCCTACGGAGATGCGGGAATGATCGTCACAGACGACGATGAACTTGCGGCATTTTGCAGAAGCTACAGAGTCCACGGCTCGCCCGTGAAGTACGTTCACGACATGATAGGTATCAACTCTAGACTCGATGAGCTTCAGGCGATAGTGCTGAACATAAAGCTCAAGCACCTGCAAGAATATGAAAGAAGAAGAATTGAAATAGCCATTAAATACGCAGAGCATTTCGAAAGTGCGGGTCTGGGGTTTGGGGTCTCGGGTATGGATGAAGATCAATTTTCTTCGAAGAACACTCAACAAATATCGAAGGACTGCTCTTCGCACAACGCACAACCTACAATGTACAACGATGTGGTGATACACTACCCTTCTGTTCCTTATTCGGTGAACGGCGAACCGAGAACGGCTAACGATTACTGCTTCTCTCACGTCTTTCATCAATACGTTGTGAGATTCGAGGGTTTCAGTAGAGAACAGAGAGACTCGTTGAGGGATTATTTGACGGAACAGGGCATAGGGACTTCGATCTACTATCCAATGGGTCTCCACCAGCAGAAGTGCTTTGAATACCTTAACGTCCCGACTGGAAGCTTCCTGGTAACTGAGAAAGCCTGCGAAGAAACACTCGCTTTGCCGATATTCCCGGAGATGACAGACGAAGAAATCAAGTGCGTGGTGGAGAAGATCGCTGAATTTGTCACGAGCAAGAGATAAGAGAGAAAAGTCGTTTTCGAGAGTGCGCGTTGCGCGAGAAAGTAAATTTCAAAACACTATGAACAGAGAAGAACTGATCGAGGTGGTTTGGTTTGTTAAAAATGAAGACGTACTGGTTTTTTGGGAGAAGACCCCTGGAACGACTACACTTGCGAGATTATGTAGATTTTTTTGTTCTAAGTTTGTTTCTAGAAGGTGCAGGCGAAATTCTCCATTGTTTCTTTGGTTCTTTCAAATCTCTCGTATCGCAGACACGTCTCGCTCACTTTGCGAGCTTCTCGACAATTTCCTTGTCGTCTCTTATCACCTGCAACCAACAACCCACAACGAGCAACCTCACATGGAGGTATTTCCATGCCTAACACCCAAAAAGAAACTAACGTAATAATCGAAGACGGTGCGAAGGTCGGCGAGAACTGCACCTTTGGTCACAACGTAGTCATTCACAAATGTGTGATCATAGGGAACGACGTAACGATAGGAGATAATTCAGTTCTTGGAAAAGAGCCCTTTGCCGCAAGTACAAGCGCTACAACAAGCATTGGAGAGCTGGGACCATTATCGATAGGCAATGGAACTACAATAGGTGCCTCCTGTGTTATTTACAAAGGGGCGGCACTGGGAGAGAAGTGCTTCGTCGGAGATCTAGCTACCATTCGAGAAAAGACTAGAATCGGTGACAGAACCATAGTTGGAAAGGGAGCTACCGTTGAGAACGGAACTGAGGTTGGAAAGAGAGTGAAGATAGAAACAGGGGCCTACGTAACGGCCTTTTCTACTATAGAGGACTACTGCTTCATCGCCCCGGAAGTTACATTCACTAACGACAACTACCTCGGCAGAACCGAAGAGAGAAAGAAGCATTTCAAAGGGCCAACTTTGAAAAGAGGTGCCAGGATCGGGGCGAATGCAACACTACTCCCCGGAGTGGTGATTGGCGAGGACGCTGTCGTTGCAGCGGGAAGCGTTGTTACAAAGGATCTGGAACCGAGAAAAATATACGCCGGAATCCCGGCGAGATACATAAGGGAAGTTCCGAAAGAGCAACTGA
>CAZBNE010000179.1:0-2776 GCA_964493155.1 uncultured Pelolinea sp. | reverse complement strand
TCATCCGCATTTTTTTTATCATCTGGGCCATCCTGGGTGAAGCGGCCGTGCTGGTGTATTTAGTCCTGTGGGTGGTCATCCCCAATCAGTCTTTTTCGGATGAAGGCGGGGGCTTTAGAACCGATGAGCTGGGTGAGCGCATCCGGCAGATGGGGCGTGAACTGGGTGGTGTTTTGCGCCAGCCCGGCCAGGAGCTGATCACTTACGCGGGCGCCGGCTTGATCGGCTGGGGCGTTTATTACCTGCTGCGCAATTTCGGCTTCCCCTGGCTCAGCTGGGATTTCTCCGCTTACCTGTGGCCGGCGCTGCTGATCATCGCGGGCGCCTTCGTCCTGATCCGCGCGACAACGCGCAAGTAAAACACAAGACCCTTCCAACCGGATGAGGGGGGCATCCAGCTGAAAGGGCATACTTATCATAACATGTCATAACCAATTTTTCAATAGTTTTTGTCAAGATTTCCCGAACAAATTCTTATAAAACGGGAACTATTCTTACTGAAGCGCGTCTGTAAAATGAATAAAAAATATCGGAGGCTGTAATGAAAAACAAAAAGCTTATGCTCGTACTTTCAATAGTTGTGCTGGCGGCGCTGGCTGCCTGCAATAGCGCGGTGGATGCCGGCGGCGGGAATCCCAACCTGGCGCCCCAATCACCAGCCGCCATTCCGCAGATCTCGGTGGTCGCTTCCGGGCTGGTCTACGCGACCCCGGACATCGCTTACATCAATGTTGGCGTGCGCTCGCAGGCCGATACCGTGGATGAAGCGCTGAGGCTGAATAACGCCCAGGCAGCAGCCATTAAGGATACCATGGTGGCTCAGGGTGTGGATGAGAAAGATATCCAGACATCCAGTTTCAATGTATTTCCACAGTCGGATTACGATTTTCAGGGCGCCATCACACGCACCTATTTCTCGGTTGAGAATAATGTGTATGTCACTGTTCGTAAACTGGATACTCTGGGCGTGGTGCTGGACGCAGTCGCCAAGAGCGGTGCGAACAACATCTACGGTATTTCGTTTGATGTGCAGGACAAGACCGCGGCGCAGTCTGAAGCGCGCGCCCTGGCAGTAGAGTCAGCCCGCCAGCAGGCGCAGGAACTGGCCGCCGCAGCCGGCGTGGAACTGGGTGATATGCTGTCGATCAGCACCAATTCAAGCTATGCACAGCCCTACTTTGGCATGGGCATGGGCGGCGGAGGAGCAGAGGCGGCCTATTCACAGGCTGTACCGATCGCCGCCGGTCAGATGCAGGTCAACGCTGAAGTGACCATGGTCTTCAGGATCAAATAACCAGAGATCGGATTCAGAACCGCCGCGCAAGCGGCGGTTTTCTTTAAAAAAGAAAATCCGGAATGGTCTGGCCAATTGGTAAAAGCGATGCCTGGTATGCTGATTATCAATGGGCGAAGCATCAGCCAATGGTCAACTAAACGCCTTTCATGCTGAGCGCAGCGAGTGCGTAACGTGCCCTCTCGTTCAGTACGTGTTGGTTTCGCTGGCAGATCCTTCGATCGTTTTACTCCCTCAGGATGACAAACCGTAGCTCGGTTATAAAGTTTGTCATGCTGAGCCCGCAGGGCGAAGCATCAGCCTGAGGTCAACAGCAGTCCTGTCCTGTTTAGCGCAGCGAATGCAAAGATAGCCCTATCGCACAAGCACTTTTGGAGTAATTAGCACATCCTTCGGGCTGTGCCCTCAGGATGACAAAATCGTTATCTTGCTGAGCACGGCGAAGCATCAGTCCATTGTTATTAGGTTGATTCTTCGGGCACTGCCTTCAAAATGACAAATTTGTTGTTTTGATTAAAGAAAAAAAGCCCGGATCAGGTAATAACTGATCACGCCCGCCCACAGCCAGGTGTCAACACGATCCAGTACGCCGCCGTGGCCGGGGATGAGCTCGCTGGTGCTCTTCAGGTTGAACTGTCGTTTGAGCAGGCTCTTGCCAAGATCGCCCAGCGGGCAGAAGATACCTACCACTGTCCCGATCAACAAGCCGGTTAACGCACTGATGGGTGCGGCTGACAGGTGCGCAAAAGCACCAACTGCATATCCGGTGGCCGCCGCAGTAAGCACGCCGCCCAAATAGCCTTCAATGGTTTTGCCGGGGCTTAATACAGGGGCCATCTTGCGGCGCCCGATGGTGCTGCCGATCAGGAAAGCGCCTATGTCGCTGATGCCCGCAGGAGCAATTGCCAGCAGCAGCCAGTAAAATCCGTCCGGCAGGAAGCGCAGCCGCTGGATATACGCGCCCAGAAAGGCAATAAAAAGGATGGCCGAAAGGCTGGCTGCCAGATCAATACCGGCAGTTTGGGGGTGGCGGGCAAAAGTCAGGATGTGCCAGGCGATCACCACCAGAATAAAAAAAGCTGTTGCCAGCAGAAAGAATTCGGGATTTTCGAAGCGGGCAGTCAGCACAGTAAAAAATGTGCCAGCGATAACCAGATAAAAAGCCGGGAAATAGCCGCCCTTCCTGAACATGTTGACGTATTCCCAGGCGGCAAGAGCGAGGATGAGCGCGACGCCGATGCTATAAGTCCATCCACCAGCCAGGACCAGCAGGAAGCCGAAAAAAATGATTACTACTGCGCTGGCTGTCCTTTTAGCCAGCATATCTGTCTTCTTCTTCCTTCGCGCTCCTGCCGCCGAACCGGCGGCTGCGCTGTCCGAATTCAAGGATGGCTTTGCGCAGCTCTTCCTTGTCAAAATCCGGCCAGAGGGTTTCGGTGAAATACCATTCGGAATAGGCGCTCTGCCAGGTGAGAAAATTGG
>CAZBNE010000178.1:0-2786 GCA_964493155.1 uncultured Pelolinea sp. | reverse complement strand
CGAAAGCGACCAGGTCAGCACGGAGCGCAGTTTTGTTTTCAGCTCATATTTAAATATGTTCATGGGCAGCCCCTATTTGTAGTAGTGCATAAAGATCTCTTCGAGCGACAGGTCCTCGATGGTCGCGTCGGCTACCCGGCATTCGCTGATCAGGCGCGCCATCAGGTTGATATCGCCTTTGTAGAAGAAGCTGATCGTGCCGTCCACTTTTTCAAGGTTGGCGACGCCTGCGACATCAAAGCGTTTGGGGTCCAGGTTCTCCGCCACAACGCGCACCTTCTTGTAGTTCTCCTTCTGCAGCGTCTTGATATCCTGGATGCGCATGATCTTGCCTTCCTTGATGATCGCCACGCGGCTGCACAGGCGCTGAACCTCGCTCAGGATGTGCGATGAGAAGAACACGGTCGCCCCGCGCCTGTTCTCTTCGCGGATCAGGTTGAAGAAGTTATGCTGCATCAGCGGGTCAAGCCCGGCGGTGGGCTCATCCAGGACGATCAGCCGGGGCTGGTGCAGCAGGCCCTGCACGATGCCAACTTTCTTCTTGTTGCCGTAGGAAAGGTCGTCAATGCGCCTGTCAAGCTCCAGCTCCATCAGGTCGGCTAGCTCGTTCATCCTTTTGGTGCTGTTCTTTTTATAGAAACTGGCCGAGTATTTGAGCAGGTCGCGCACCTTCATGCCTTCGTAATAAAAGACCTCGGAGGGCAGATAGCCGATCTCCTGGCGGATCTCGGGACCATACTTGATGCAGTCCAGCCCGAAGATCTTCGCCTCGCCGCTGGTGGGGTAGATGAGCGACATGAACAGGCGGATGGTGGTCGATTTGCCGGCGCCGTTGGGGCCGATAAAGCCGAAGATCTCACCTTCCGCTACGTTAAAGGAAACATCTACGATGCCTCTGGATTTGCCGTAGTACTTGGTCAGGTGGCTGACCTCAATGATATTCTGGTTGGCGTCCCGACCTGCCTCGCTCTGGTTGGTTTTACGGAGGTCCATAATAACTCTCCCTGAAGATGCGTTTCAAAATATTTTTAAAAAGGGCGCGCGCCAGTTAAAAAAAGAGCGCGGGTTTCCTCGTGGAAATCAACCGCCAACGCTGGTGGTTACGTTCTTTAAATCACAAGAATAAAATTTATCACCGGCAAGGGACGGTGTCAAGGTGTGCGCAGCCTCCTGATAGTATTCCGCCGGGATTTTTACACGCGGTGCTGCCGGCTGTATGCCGGTTTAAAAGGAGAAAAAACCATCCTGCATGCAGGATGGTCATTAGGCAATCGATCTTGGGTGCAACGCGGAGCGCGGCGCTTTTACACCTTGCCGGCGTTTACGTCGTAGATGAACTGCACCATTCCCTCAAAATAGGTCTGCGCGTCATCATACATCGCCAGGTGGCTGCCTTTGGGGCAGTGCAGGTAGCGCCCGTGCGGCATAACGGATGCCATCCAGCGCTTGTAAGCAGGGTCCATGGTGTCGTGTTCCGCACCGATCACCAGAGTCGGCACATTTAAGGAAGCGATGTCAGCCGAACGGTCCCACTGCACCAGTTTGCCGCTGGCGCCCAACTCGGACGGCCCCTGCATGGAGACGTAGATATCCGAGTTGACATGCGCGAAGGCGCGCTTAACCGGGTCGGGCCAGTCGTCCACAGGCATGCGCAGCACGTGTTTCTCATAATGGTGCGCGTACAGCAGCTCCATATAGCGGGGATTCTCGTAATCCTGCGCTGCTTCAAAAGCTTTGATCTCCGCCAGAACCGTCTGGTCCATACGCGGCATGATCACCTTCTGCGCGTACTCATTATATTTGGGGATGCTGCACATCATGTTGGAAATGATCAGGCCCTTCAGGTTGTGTTGATATTTGAGTGCGTACTCGGTGGCCAGCATCCCGCCCCAGGACTGCCCGAATAGAAAAAAGTTGCCCGGATTGAGCTTAAGCGCCTGCCTGACCTGCTCCACTTCTTCAACAAAGCGCGGCAGCTCCACCAGGTCCGGATCCTTGGGATTGTCGCTATAGAATGAGCCCAGCTGGTCATAATAATAGTATTCGATACCGGCTGCCGGCAGGTAGCTGTCGCAGACTTCGAGATACTCGTGCGTATTGCCGGGTCCGCCGTGCATCAGCAGCACTTTCATGTGCGGATTATTGCCCACACGCTTGGTCCAGACCTTGAAATTGCCTTTGGGCGTTTCCACCGGGATCAGCTTTACTCCGCCGCTGAGCACATCATCGCGGCCGGTGTAGTCTAAATAATCCGCCGGAAAATTGGATTTGACTTGCATTAATAAACCTCCATCAAAATATTTTCAATCAAGGAAGCCCGGGCTGGCGCAAGCCGACGCCCGGACTCCTGTTCAATAATGGATCGCTATGATTTGCGAAACGCTTACCAGAGCGGGCGGCGGAACTTTTCGGGCAGCGCAGCCATGATGACGGTGGTCACCAGGGTGGTGAAGATCACCTCGGGGATGGCGCCAACCGCAATGGCTGCCAGTAAGGTGAAGTAGCCGCCATAGCCGGGATCGGGGAAGAGGACCATCAACCCGCCAGTAATGAGCGGGATCATGATGACCAGGTAATACACAACCACCTGGGCAGCCCACAGGGCCAGCGAGACCACTTTTTTATCCTTAAAGCGCCAGCTGAAATTCTTGTAGGTCAGCCCGTTGAAGACCCCCCCGACGATATGCGCGACTAGTGATACGACCACAGTGGGATCAGCGATGGCGGCCAACAGGCCGATGACAATGCCGCCGATGGGGCCGGTGAGTGAGGCGCCGATGGTGGTG
>CAZBNE010000177.1:0-2804 GCA_964493155.1 uncultured Pelolinea sp. | reverse complement strand
AGGATTATTGATGTCTGCCCAATCTGGATTTAGCCAATCAAATCCTGCTTTAAAGTTCCCATCTTTAATTTTGTTTATTTGTTCGACATATGATGGACCCCAGTTGAAATAAGGCACACCCAGGCAGTATTCTGCAGACTCGGCACATGCATCCTTATAGTCATATGGAATAGCCCAAACGGTTTTCCCGGCGTCACGCATTTTGCCGGCTTCAACCAAACCTTCAGTAGTGTCAATACCAGATAGTACAACATCATAACCTGTGTTGTAGAAATCATCTGCAACTTGGGTTGGATCGGTTGAAACACCGGGAATATAGAACCAGAAACCTATCCAGGTAACTTTGAACTTAAGATCCTCTGCTTTTTTATTCAGGAAATTTGTCCAGCAGTATCGAGCCCCCAGATATGCAGATGAAGCGAATCGGCGAGTTTCAGAATTGATTAATGGACCAAGATAGCCGATCTTGCCAGTTTGAGTCGTCAATGCAGCTGCACAGCCAGCGATCATTTTGCCATATTCCATTCTGCCCATTACATTGAATAAATTTGGAATATCCTGGTAATTAATTCCATCTTTCCAGGCGCTGTCACCGGAAGCATGAATAACCATGGTATCTGGATTAGCTTTGGCGAATTCAATTGCTTTATCCTGCATTGCGTCTGAGTTAAAGACTACCAGTTTGGCGCCCTTCGAAACCATATCGGCAGCTGCATCAGCCTCAGTCACACCTTGAGGTAGGCCACCAGCTCCAACATACACATTTTCAAGGTATTGCATCTTTGTACCAGGCAGATTTTCCTCGACATATAAACCTGCATCATAATGTGCCTGGCTCCAACCGCCATCATTTCGAGGACCTACTAATAACATGCCAAAATTAAATTCCTCTGGCTCTGCTGCTTTTGGCGCACATGCCGTAGCCAACAAGGCAACAGCAACAAATCCGCCAAGCACTTTCCATAATACTTTTCTCTCCATTTTTCTCCTCCAGAAATATTTTTGGATTGTCCTTGAATTTATTTCCAAGAAGACGCTCCATTAGTTTGTCCAGACAATTACGTCTGGTGTGAGGAGATTTTACACCATATACGGGAGCAACTCACCAGAAACACCCATATGCAAGGTTTTTTAAGACTTAAATTTTTATCCCTGGACAATCCAGGTGCCTGTTTCACCTTTAAGCGCCCTGCCAATATTTTCAGGATTGGTTATCAGGGCTTGTTTTCCGCCTGCTTCCAAAAACCAGATGATCGCCTGGATTTTTGGAGCCATGGATCCTTTGGCAAAATGGCTGCCATCTGCCAGGTATGCTTTTGCTTCAGAAAGAGTCATTCGATCCAGCCATTTTTCATCCGGCTTTCCAAAATTTAAAGCTACTCTTTCTACCGCTGTGGAAATAATGAAAAGATCTGCGTTAATTTCACGAGCCAGGAGCGAGCTGGCGTAATCCTTATCGATCACAGCCGCAATTCCTCTCAGGTCGCCATTATCTTTAATAACCGGTATGCCTCCCCCGCCCACTGTAATGACTACCTGGCCAGCATTAAGCAGCGCCTTAACGGAAGGCAATTCAACCACATCCTGGGGTATAGGAGATGCAACTACCCGCCTCCATCCACGCCCGGAGTCTTCAACTACATGCCAACCCAAATCCGTTTCTCTTTGCTTTGCTTCAACTTCATCCATGAAACCGCCGATCGGTTTGGTAGGATTTTTAAATGCCTTATCATCCTTATCCACCAGTACCTGGGTAACAACTGTTGCAACAGGCCGATATATTCCGCGTCGCTTAAGTTCATTTTGCAGAGTCTGCTGGAGGGCATACCCAATTGCACCCTGGCTATCCGCACCGCACACATCAAGCGGGACTTCATGCATATTCTCAACGCGATGTGCGATTTCTGAACGTCGCAGGATGAATCCCACCTGTGGGCCATTACCATGCCCTATCGCAACATTCCAGCCTGCCTCCAGCATATCAGCGATGTGAAATGTTGTTTCTTTTGCTGCCAGATATTGGTCTTCTACTCTGACTCGTTTATTATCCTTGATAAGAGAATTCCCACCGATAGCGACAACTGCCAATTTTCCTGTCATAATTCCTCAAGAGATTTCTTACATGGTTAATGCCATCACCGCTTTTTGCGCATGAAGGCGGTTTTCTGCTTCGTCATATACAACCGATTGAGCGCCATCCAGCACATCATCAGTTACTTCCACATTACGATCAGCTGGAAGTGGATGCATATAGATGGCATCTTCTTTCGCTAATTTCATTTTCCTTTCGTCAGTGATCCAACTTGAATATTTCCTGGTGATCACCTCACCCTCTTTCGCATCCGCAGTGTGTACCAAAGGTCCCCAGGATTTGGCATATACGATATCCGCATCTTTAAATGCTTCGTTCATATCTTCCACCACGTCAAATCCGACCCCTGCTTTTTTTGCTTCTGCTTTTGCCATGTCCATGATCTCCGGCATCAGTCGAAACTCAGGCGGATGGGCAAGTACCACATCCATTCCAAAACGAGGCATCTGTAAAATAAGTGACTGCGGAACCGAGATCGGCTTGGAATATGATTCGGCATAAGCCCAGGATACGACCATTTTTCGTTTGCGGAGGTCACGGCCTTTTTTCTCCCAGATCGTCATCAGATCTGCCAGGCATTGGAATGGGTGGTATATGTCGCATTGCATATTCAGGATCGGTGTACGAGAATATCTGGCAACATCATTAATATACTGATTGCCCACGCCCCAGTCACAGTGACGGATAGCAATTCCGTCAAAATAACGACCAT
>CAZBNE010000176.1:0-2824 GCA_964493155.1 uncultured Pelolinea sp. | reverse complement strand
GCCTGCAGCTTCTTCATCCGAAAGCGAGGACAGGCTTTGAAAGGGCGATGCGCCCCGCGCGAAATAATGAGTAATAAAGTCGGGTTGATAGGCTGGCATGGAAGTGTTTACAAATAATGGTTCATCTTCTAGAAAAATATGCCGGTTTCTCGTTTCAGACATCGCATGCTAAACAAACCCAGAATGGCGATCACTGCTATCCCCACTAGTCCGGTGATGCCGCCCAAAAAAGGATTGGTGCCGGCAAACAGCAGCATGCGCCAGATGCCATAAGCCTGGCTGTTAAAAACACCATGTATCCAGCCGGCCAGAATGGCGCTTTGGTAATGCAGGGCCATTTCATTGATAAGTATGCCCAGCACTGAAGTCAGCAGGACCATCATTAAAATGCCCAAAACAGGGGCGCCGGGATAATTGAAGCCGACCGCGACCATCGGTGCGTGCCACAGCCCCCACACCACACCGACAATAAGGTAAGCCTTCCATTTTCCCAGCGGCATCAGCCGGGGAAGCAGGTAGCCGCGCCAGCCCCACTCCTCGCCAAAAGCTGCGATGCTATTAAAGACAGGTGCTGCAAACAACGAAATAACAAAAAGAAGCGGCAGGATCATACCGGGAGCAGGCGCTGTGGACATATCTGCGCCGGTGGTGGCGATGAGTTCAAAAAAGCTGGTTAATTGCCAATCAGGTTTGCCAAGCCCCAGGGCCCAGGTGAGCAGGTAGGTAAGCATGAATACAACTGGAATGACCAGGGCGCTGATAAGGTAGGGCTTAATTGAAGGGCCGAAGGTTAACAGGGTGGAACTGAGCTTCTCTTTGGTGATGAAACGCGTGGTGATGAAGGTTGCCAGGGCAGGCACCCACATGGCAATCAGCATGGTATATTGGCCGATTAATGCCGGGATGAGTGTCACTCTGAATCCTGAAAAGATCAGGATGCCTTCCATTAAGTAGGTGATCCCGAATGTAATGAGCAGAAATGAGATGATGCCTTTACGGTTGAGCATTTCCAGTCCTTTTTTACGTTTTTTTATATACGCAGGATCCCCGCATCAGGTGTCGCCAACCGGATTCTACTTCAGCATTCCGAACTGTTTGTTCGCGGCGGTCATCTTGAGAAAATACTTCAGCCTTTTTTCAAATTCTGCCGGGCGTTTGCGCGCGCCTTCGATCCAGCCGACACGGATGCGCCGGTAGCTATCCGGAAATGCACAAAAATTCTGCCAGACCTGGTCATCCGCCTGAAGAGCCGCCAGGATATCGGGGGCGATGATGAAGTCATCGGTGGACAGATCCCCCGCAACAGCCAGTCCGGCCGGCGTCATCAGCCCTTCCTCGATCAGCCGGCGCACGCGTTCCTTGTTCATTTCCGACATGGGGCTGTTCCTGCGGCGCGGTGTGAAGCGATGCGCAAAACTTTCCGCGTTTATCTTCTTCCCTATGCTGTCGATCCAGCCGAAGCACAGCGCTTCTTCAACTGCATCATTATAGGGCAGGCTGAGTTTACAGGCTTTTTTGATGTATCTGATCAACCAGATCTCTTTTTCAGTATTGTAATTGGCCGCCAGCCAATCCCGCCATTCTGCGCGCTGTGTCACATACAGGGTCTTGCCGATTTCCATTTTCGTTACCTGATTCAAGATTTTGTTATCAACTGAGAAAACACACCTGATTCCTTAAAACGGTTTGAATCTTGCCGGTTGGTTGGATCACCCATTCTGTTCATTTGCAGATAATTAACGCACGATCACATGGCTCAGATTTAACACTTCTTTTCCCTCCTTAAGACTATCAATACATGGAGAGAATAACCAGATCACCCCATCCGGTTCTGCGTAACCGAGATCAATATAATGCTGGGCCAACTCCTCCCAGGTTGAGAAGGGACCATCGGGCTCTGTGCTATCTGAGTAGCCATACTTCATCCCATCCTTACCCACAAATCCACCCGCGTTGAAACCCCACATTCCCGTAATGGAGATGCCCACATTGTAAGCTTCATAACTATTTTGACTGAACACGCACGCGATAAATTCAGCCATTCCATCACAATCATCCACACCATTAAGATAAACCTCGCTGGCTGGTAAGTAAGCATTATGGTCAAATTCTTTGAAGTCCCATTCAGGATCCCATACCATATTGTTCTGATGAAACGAAGTCATTTTATCCGGTGTATTAAGGCAAGGGATGATTTTGTCAAAGCTGAAACAGGAATTCGCGTCAGGATCAGTTGCGCTATCGCATTCGTTCAAAACCGCTGTTTCTGCCACTGCAGAAGCAGAGGATTCAGGGATTATTTCCGGGATTGCTGAAGGTTGCATGGTTTGTGCGGGTTGGCAGGCGGATGCACTCACAGCAAAAAGAAGCAGAAATTCAAGGCTTTTTTGGAGTTTCATCAGATCCTCCTTAATTAAAAATGCTTCAGGGCTATCATGCAATTTGCAATGGGGACCATTTACTCTTTTTCATTATACGATTTTTACGGCCAGATCAATCCTCCCGGAACTGGTTTATGTTGATCTGTTTTTTCTTAAATCTATACTGGAGAAGCGCATCCGCTGATTATCTTCAGAAGATTTCCCAAAAGAGGTCGCGCACCGGATTTCTTTCGCTTGAGCTCAGGCAAATCTGAATCACAAGACCCAGCCATCAGTAACCCCGCTCCCTGAGCCTGTCGAAGGGAGCAAAGTCATATTGCCCGATGGCTTCGGCAGGCCCAGTCATCAGCAACCCCGCTCCCTGAGGATGCAGTTTGCCTGCCATACAGAAGCAACATTTTGTTTGTCATCCTGAGGGCGCAGCCCGAAGGATCAGCCGGGAA
>CAZBNE010000175.1:0-2831 GCA_964493155.1 uncultured Pelolinea sp. | reverse complement strand
AAACAAGGCCTAAATAGATACTATCACAAAAGATGTTTGAAATGACAGTATTTACAGATAGCGAATTCTTCAGTCATCACAAAACCAGTAACCTTCGGCGGTCAGTCTGCTTTCTAAGAACGGTTGTGGGTAAAAACACGATAAAGAGCGCATTCGAGAGTTCGCTTCGCTCGCTCTTGCGCTCTTTCCAAGGGTGGATCCATGCTCCTGGACGACGGACGCTGGACGTCTCTTAACGCTCTTTCCAATATGAGCCCTGGCATTCCCGCTCTTCGTGTAGGATAGTGAACCGTTCTCAAGGTCTAATTTTCATCTTTTTAACTCGAGATGCCTAATCTGATAAACAGAAGTCATTTGTTAGATGAATTTAAAAAAGTGAAGCGAATTAAGCCCACCGGCATCTAATTTGCTTAGGTAACTTCTAAACAGCTCTAATTGGGTTTTGTTTTTGCTGTTCAAAAACATATACTACACCTGTGCTGACCACAAAAAGCATCCAGAGATAGAGAAAAGATCCGGCTTCTTTTGTAAAAAGAGTATGACTGGCTAAAAAGTGAAAGAGAAAGCCCGCTTCTTCAGAGGTGAGGGAAGCTCGCATTGAAGGAGGTGATCGAAAAGAGAAAAGGAGAGTACTTTTAGAATTCTGAAAGAAGATGGTCTAGTGTCGGCTTTGCAGAGGTGTTTTGACACCAACTTTTGGAGGTGAGTTAGCATGAGACTCAAGCTTACGATGATCATGATCCTTGTACTTGCGCTTGTGTCGGCAGTAGCTGTGACTTATCCTACGTTCGATTGGACAGCAAAGGCAGACGAAATTCCTGCGGCAGCGTTGATGCGCGATTTCCCGGTCGATTACCCTGAGACACATCCGCTTGTGGAAGGGGTTTTCGATTGGGCGCATTATTTCACGTATGAAGAAACTGTTTACTGGTGCCTGAAATGGGCTGAAGATTACCCCGACCTGGTAGATGTTTACACAGTTGGAGAATCTTTCCTGGGTATCCCCATCTACCAGATAACTATCACCAACAAGGCTACCGGTAAGGATACCGATAAACCTGGAATGTTCGTGTCGGGCAACAGGCATTCCGGTGAAATCACGGCCAGAACTGCGACCCTGCTTTTCGCATATACACTGCTCGATGGATATGGTAAGGATCCTGAAATAACTGCTCTGGTGGACAAGAATACTTATTATATCCGTCCGACCGAGAACCCCGATGGTGGTCAGCTATATCTCACGACACCATACTCACTTAGATCAACAGTTCGCCCTCAGGACAACGACGGAGACGGCAAATTCGACGAGGACCCCGGAAAAGATCTCGACGGTGACGGCCTCATTACGAAGATAAGGGTTTATGTCGGAGAGGGAATGGGCGATTACATAATCGATCCGAGAGATCCCGAAGGCAGAATGATGACGAGTGTGGGAGCGGGAAAAGGCAACTACATTTTGCAGGGCGGTCCATGGTCTCAAAGCGAAGGTTACGATCTTGATGGCGATGGGTTAACCGGAGAAGATGGACCCGGCGGGCTCGACCTTCACAGGAACTATCCAGAGAACTGGAGACCTATGACAGAAGCTACCGGCAGAGGCTACACACAGAGTGGAGCCGGAGAGTATCCTCTTTCCGAACCCGAAATAAGGTCGATGTTCCTGTTCCTCGTAACACATCCAAATATCACCGCTATGAACAGTATGGACACCGCTGTTCCGATGCATCTGAGACCACCGTCGTCCAGCAGAGTAGAAGAGTCTATGTATTACTCGGATAACGCCTATTTTGCGAAGTTCGACGCCGAAGGAAAAGCCCTGTCCGGCTACGCCAACGCCGGTGACGTATTCTGGACCTATCAGAATTTGTGGGCGGTTTATTTTGGTGGTGGAGTGCTTGCTGGAAGCCCGCTCTTCGGTCATGGACCGGACTTCGGTTATTTCCAGCTGGGCGCTATATGGTACGGTGACGAGTTGTGGGGAAATGTTTACGATTATATTTATGACTTCAACGGAGACGGCGCTGTTGACGATTGGGATTGGCTATGGGTACAGGATAATGTGAAGGGATACGAAGACAAGATCTTCCTTCCATGGAAAATAGTCAGTCATCCAACGCTCGGAGCCGTAGAGGTTGGGGGAACGAATCCGAAGTTCTTCTCCACGAACCCACCCGCTGGAATGTACCTGGAGCTGGCAGTAGAGGCTCAGAACAGGTTCAATATGATGCTTGCCAAGTCTCTTCCGGAGCTCGTCTTCGAGGAAGTCAACGTCAAGGCAAACGACGATGGCACGAGAACGATCACCGCGACTGTTGCCAACATAGGCGTACTCCCCGATGCTCTGAAGCAGGCATGGCTGGTCAAGATAGTAAGGAAAGGAACGGCTAGAATCACTCTCGCAGGTGATCTGAAGCTAGCTTCAGGCCAGAATGCTACTCATACGATCGATTTCTTCGCCGGAGAGCTGGAGGAATCTCCGCTAGACAGACCGTTCACAGATATCGACTCACCTACCTGGGATAGATCCAAGACGATATCCTGGACCGTTACCGGAACTGGAAATGCGACCATAACGATTTCTTCCACAAGAGGCGGAGTTATAAGCCAAACAGTTGAGCTGAAGTAAGTCTAGTACTGGCAATTTGCTTTTTATCAATTCAGTATCCCTCAGTGATCTGAGGGATACTTTTGTACCTATGTTCCTCTCTCTGTTCTTCTCGGAGAAAGGTGGATGGATGATGGAGGACAGCTCTTCTGAGCGAGAACCATTGTGGGATGATAAGAGCAGTTGCTGGTTATTCGTTGTTGGTAAGAGCCGAGAAAGAGCGTCG
>CAZBNE010000174.1:0-2885 GCA_964493155.1 uncultured Pelolinea sp. | reverse complement strand
ATTTATTTCTTTTAATTTGATATACTGTCATAAATATAATTATATTTTCTAATTCTTGATTAATTATTAATTTTATATTTGTATATATTATTGTTTTAGATTTTTTCGTTCAAGGAGATTTTTCATGAATAGAAATCATGATTCGCTCAACAGGAGCTCGTTGGCAGTAAATTTGCTCATCGCCCTGTCGATGGTTTTTTCCACTGGATTCATATCTCAAGTCCAGGTAAATCTGCCAGAAAATAAAAATTCTCATCCCGGCGAATCCAATCTTGCCCAGGAAGAACAGCCTACCCTGGAACCGACACAAGCTATACCCACTGAATCGCCAACAGAGGAACCGACACAAGCTATACCCACTGAAACGCCAACAGAGGAACCGATGGCAGCACCCACCCAGGAACCTACCCTGGAATCACCCCTGGAACCAACCTCTGAAATCACTTTAGAAGCCACACCCGAACCTTCATCAGAACCTACCCTTGAACCACCTTCTGAATCTACATTGGAGCCCACGCCAACCGATGTAATCCTGCCAACACCCACCTTGGATCCGACAATAGAAATCACCCCAATCCTGGAACCTTCGCTAACTTTTGTACCTGAAATGACCAATTCCCTGATAGATACGTTAGGTTTTGATGGGGATGGGCTTGATCAAACAAGCATTACAGAGATCATCAGCGATAATCCTGATCCGGGTATTGTCAATGAGCCTTATACAGTCTATGTCATTGTTTCCGGTTCATCTGGTACACCCAGCGGCTCTATCGATATCGATGACGGACAAGGAGCAAGCTGTACCGCGACCCTGATTGATGGGGCAAGTTCCTGCGACTTAACTTCAACCTCTTCCGGGCAAAAGACGTTGACCGCTAACTACACTGGCGATAGTATTTACGCAGCCTCCAGTGATACAGAAGACCATACTGTCAACAAGAATTCCAGCACGACCACCATCACGAGCGTCGATCCGGAACCGAGCCGGGCGTACCAGAGTTACACCGTGTATGTGACAGTGAGCGGATCGAGGGGAACGCCCACAGGCTCTGTTACCATCGAGGATGGCGACGGTGAGAACTGTATTGCGGACCTGCTCAATGGAGAGGGTGCATGTGACCTGACTTCAACGATACATGGAGATAAGATACTCACTGCTACCTATTCCAGTGATGGAACCTATGCGGCTTCCAGCGACACGCAAGACCACACTGTAGAAGAAACCCCCAATCGGGATGGTTACGAGGAGGATGGCACCTGCGCCCAGGCCAAACTGATCTCGCCTGAAGAGCAGCAGATGCGCAACATCTTGCCCGAAGGCGAAAGCGACTGGGTGATGTTCATTCTGTCTGAGCCTGGCAATGTCACGCTTGAGACTTCAGGGCCGAACGGTGATACGGTCATGTATCTATACGAGAGTGATTGCACAACGCAAATTGAACAAGATGATGATGACGGAGCAGATAGTTTTTCATTGATAACCCGTGGCGGTCTGGAAGCGGGAACCTACTATGTAGAGATCATCAGTTACTATGGCACAGAGATTGATCCTTATTATTTTAACTATTCCCCCTCGATCCTTCAACAGGAAAGCACGACAACCATCACCAGCGTAACTCCGGATCCAAGCATGGTAAACCAGAGTTACACGGTCGCTGTCACCGTTAGCGGATCATTCGGAACACCAACCGGCACGGTCAATATCAATGACGGGGCTGGCACTAGTTGCTCTGCTACTCTGGTCAGCGGATCCGGATCCTGCGCCCTGGCTTCGAAGGTCAGTGGAAGCATGGTTCTAACCGCCGATTACTCCGGGAACGGCGCTTACGCGGTCTCCAGTGATTCGCAAGAGCATACGGTGAACAAATACAACAGCATAACGACCATAACCAGCGATAGTCCGGACCCGAGCCTGGTGAACCAGAGCTATACAGTGGCGGTGGCGGTGAGCGGATCTGCGGGGACGCCCAAAGGCACAGTCACCATTGATGACGGAACTGGAGCCAGCTGCACTACAGACCTGGTCAACGGGGCGGGATCCTGTGTGCTGAGCGGCTCAGCCAGCGGAAGCAGGACTCTGACTGCAACTTATTCCGGCAGTGGCATCTACACGGCTTCCAATGATACAGAGGACCATACGATTAACAAGAATCCCAGCACAACCACAATTAAGGGTGATACCCCGGATCCAAGCGTGCAAGAGCAGAGCTACACCGTGGTCGTAACAGTCAGCGGTTCTGCGGGATCGCCTACCGGAAGCGTGAGCGTCAGCGACGGTGAAGGCGGCGGCTGTGTGATCAGCAGCTTATCCGGCGGATCCGGTTCCTGCAGTATGAGCACTTCTGCTATCGGTGTAAAGACCTTAACAGCCAGTTATTCAGGAAACGATACATATGCACCCTCAAGCAAAACCGACACGCATAATGTTTTGGTGGCGGTATTTCCTGAAATTGATGTGATGGGCAACAATGTAAGTATCATCAACGGCGATAATACGCCGGGGTTGGTTGATCATACCTATTTTGGCGCCGTACCTGCTGATATTGGCACGCTAACGCGGACTTTCATTATTAATAATACAGGCGATGGCGATCTGTACCTGAACGGTACTCCCAAGGTAGTTCTGGGTGGTATGCATGCGGCCGATTTCAGCGTGGATGCGCAGGCTGCCGCCATGGTTTCATCCTCAAGTTCAACATCCTTTACCGTGATTTGTGATCCCTCTTCACCTGGTCTGCGTGAGGCAACCCTGAGCATCATCAATAACGATCGTGATGAACAGCCTTATTCCTTTACCATCCAGTGCGCGGGGACTGTCACCCTGATTCCGCCCAAGCCCGCCGTCCCGCTGCTGGCCTCGCCTGTCAACTCCTTGATCACCAATA
>CAZBNE010000173.1:0-2897 GCA_964493155.1 uncultured Pelolinea sp. | reverse complement strand
GCCTGTGAATGAATTGGTTGTGGTCACTGGCGCTGACCATTTCCATTTTGCCAGAATAATCCAATTCCTCAATTCATATTTCAGATTTGAAAATAATAGAATTATTGTGTATGACCTTGGCTTTACCGATCATGAGCGCGAGCAGTTGACCAAACTTTTCCCTTCTATTGAGTTACGAGTATTTGATTTCTCAAAATATCCTTCATACTTTAATATCAAAATTGCGGCAGGAGAATATGCCTGGAAGCCAGTTATCATTCATGATGTTTTTTATGAAGTTAAAAGCTGCATCTGTTGGATGGATGCGGGAAATATCATCGTTGATAAGCTTTCGGATGTCCGGAGGATTATTTCTAAAACAGGCTTTTATTCCCCCTGGTCGAGAGGAAAAATCACTCGCTGGACTCATAAAGGTACACTGGATTTTCTAAAATGTGAAAATAAATTCTTAAATAAACGCAATCTTGCAGCGGGTTGCGTGGCTTTAAATTATGATTTCACACAGGTAAGGTTGTTGATCAATCGCTGGAAAGAATGCGCGCTGGAAAAAGCTTGCATTGCGCCTGAAGGTTCCAACCGCATGAATCATCGCCAGGATCAGGCAGTATTGACTGTTTTGGCTTACCAACTCCATCTGGCTCAAAAATCACCCAAAATGAATCACGGCTTCCTTTTTCACAAAGACATCGATCATAAATGATTGTCGGTATCATATTGTGTGAATCTATGTACTAATACTTTTCCTGAAAAGAGGTTAGGACCACGTATTTATGCGATTGATTGTTTTTACTTGCTAAAGGCGGAAAAAGTGTATAATACAGGCTTTGCGCTATCAAAAGAATATCGATATAATATTTAACCCATCAATAATGCAGCCAACAAAAACCTACTCATATCAAACCATAATTGAGCCACCCGGCGGTATTTTCAACCTCAATTTGCGCGAACTTTGGTCGTACCATGAACTGCTATTCTTTCTGGTATGGCGCGATATTAAAGTCCGCTACCGCCAGACGGTGCTGGGCGTTTTATGGGCGATCCTGCAGCCGCTCTTTACCATGATCATTTTCAGCGTGATCTTCGGCAATTTCGCCAAATTACCCTCAGAAGGGGTCCCGTATCCCATATTTACTTATACCGCGCTGCTACCCTGGCACCTTTTCTCCAATGCGCTGAGCAGTTCAAGCGGAAGCGTAGTGGGGGAAAGCAGGCTGGTGTCCAAGATCTATTTTCCGCGCCTGATCATACCGCTATCCTCGGTGGGGACCGGAATCGTTGATTTTATGCTTTCCTTTTTAATTTTAATCGGGATGATGATCTTTTATGGCGTTTCCTTTTCATGGAAACTAGCTGCCATGCCGATTTTTATCCTGCTCGCGCTGCTTTCGGCGCTGGCGGTCGGCCTGTGGCTGTCGGCGCTGAATGTCCAGTATCGGGATGTACGATATACGGTTCCCTTTCTTGTGAGCGCCTGGATGTACGCCACCCCGGTTGCATACTCGGCTACCCTGGTGCCCGAAAAATGGCGGGCGCTTTACGGCCTGAACCCGATGGTCGGAGTGGTGGAGGGTTTCAGATGGATGCTGCTGGATAAACCTTTCCCGGACATGCGCATGTTCATTGTTTCAATAGCTGCCATACTGGTATTATTCATCAGCGGACTGGCTTATTTCAAACGCATGGAAAACTTTTTTGCGGATGTGATCTGAAATGAAAGATATTGCCATCAGTGTCAGCGGCCTTTCCAAACGCTACCGCATTGGAATGCAGAAATTAAAGTACCGCACATTGCGTGAAACCATTCATGAGAAATTCTCGCGAATCGGCAATCGCGAGCAGGTTGAAAAAGAATATTTCTGGGCGCTGAAGGATATTGACTTTGAGGTCAAGAAGGGGGAGTCATTGGGCATCATCGGTCGCAACGGCGCCGGCAAGAGTACGCTGCTCAAGATCCTGTCGCGCATAACCAAACCCACCAGGGGCAGGGCGGTGCTGGACGGCCGGGTTGGCTCGCTGCTGGAGGTAGGCACTGGTTTCCATCCCGAACTGACCGGGCGTGAGAATGTTTATCTGAATGGCGCCATTCTGGGCATGCAGCGCACTGAAATTGAGCGCAAGTTCGATGAGATCGTGGCCTTTTCCGAGATCGAAAAGTTCCTGGATACACCCGTTAAGCGCTATTCCAGCGGCATGTATGTGCGCCTGGCGTTTGCGGTCGCTGCGCACCTGGAACCCGAGATCCTGATCGTTGACGAGGTACTGGCTGTCGGCGATGCGGAGTTCCAAAAGAAATGCCTGGGCAAAATGGGAGAGGTGACTGGCGAGGGCAGAACGGTCTTGTTTGTCAGCCATAATATGGGTGCGGTAAAAAACCTTTGCGCAAAATCAATTTTATTGGACAAAGGCTGTATCCAAATGGCAGATGAAACTGACAAAGTGATTGAACATTACTTAAGTATAAATTCAATAAAAGCGAAAGCCTATGTTGAATTACCTGATAATTCAAAACTGGGAAAAACAATAGGCAGGGGCTTATCTTTAATGATCAAAGACGAGGATGGCAAACAGCGAAATATATTTAAAATTGGTGAAAAATGGATCGTCCGCTTGGAGTTCGAGATTTATAAGAATATCAGGGATTGCATAGCTTCAATTAATATCACAACACTAGACTCGACTTCCGTCGTTACCTACTGGTCGCAGCCCGCGACGCTTGGAATTGGAAAATACTTTGTTGATTTTTTCTGTGACTTGCCGCTTAAAGCCAATCACCTGACTTTTAATATCGTCCTTTCAGAACACGGCAGAAATTTTTATTATGTCCGCGGACATGGCGCAATCGAAATCACCCCGTTATCGGATGAAGGACTATCTTATCGTCCGGCAAGATCCGGATT
>CAZBNE010000172.1:0-2910 GCA_964493155.1 uncultured Pelolinea sp. | reverse complement strand
TGGCTTCCAATGTTCCCTCAAAATCATCCCTGAACAGTATCGGGATTGGTGTTGGCGAGGGCGTCACGGTCGAGGTGGGAGCAATAGTTTTCGTAGGTACGGGTAAGGGAGTGGGAGTATCGGTGGGTACGGGTGTTGGGGTTACCTGGGTACTGCAACTTGTGAGAATTAACACGCTTAACAATAGAAAAATGATCATTTTTTTCATCGTGCTCCTCCTGATAAAATATACATTTTCCTGATAAGATTATAGCAATTTACATGTGCAAATTGTTATATTTTTACAGGTGGGTTCCATCCCGCGAATATCAGCTTTAGATAGAGGAGGAGCGGGCGGCGGGACTCGCAGGAGCGCAGCGGAAGTGACTGGAGTCAAACTTATGAAAATCAGCCGAGGGGGGGGATTCCGGATGGATGTAGATATTGAAAAATAAATATATATATGCCAAAATCTAAAAAATTTAGAAACCCAACTTCCTTGATATTATTCGAATTTTCTTTAGAATTTCTGGATTTTCAGGGGACATTCTTATTAATAATTTATATTGTTCAAAAGCTTCTTTATAAAGAATTTTTCGTTTTGCGTTATATTCATCATATAAATGCAATGGGCATGTAGTCAATTTGTTTTCAATTTCTTCCGCCTCCTTATATTTCGAATTTGCCATTTTAATATAAAGGTCAAAACTAAAGGTTAAAATCTCATCTTTTGAAAGATTTGTAGAAATATCACCAGAGAATTTCTCTGCATTTTATAAATACAATGCCACCTCTTTATTTCTTGAATAATCATAGGGAAATAAATTACTAATACAGACAGCTTTATTTAGCCACAATTTTGAGTTCTTTGGATTAGCTATAAGGGCACTATTTATAAATTCAAGCGCTTCTTTATAGTTTTCTGCTTTAATTGCAGAATCAGCTAGCTCAATATAATTCTCATAATTTATGTTTGGAGTATTTTTGATTTCATCAAGGAGAATTTTTGCGCCGCAAAACATACAATGGGCTATTGAAAGACTATCGGGAAGAGATAATTCACCACCACAGGAAGGACAATTCAAACGTATCATGTAATCCACCTAAAGATCGAGTTTTGAATTTAATATATTCTACATTATCTGCACCTTAATGCAGTACCCATCAATTTTATGTCAGAAGAAAAAATTTAATCACGGCATTCCAAATAGTTTATTCCACTTAAATAAATTAACTTTAGCGTCTGTTAGGGCGGCGGGACTCGCAGGAGCGCAGCGGAAGTGACCACAGTCAATCCCGCGAATATCAGCTTTAGATAAAGAAGGAGCGGGCGGCGGGACTCGAACCCGCGAATATCAGCTTGGAAGGCTGACGCCTTACCACTTGGCGACGCCCGCGTGAAGCTAATTCTACCATTTTCATCAGGCAGGTCAAGAAATCAATCAGCCTGGCTATCTGTGATCCTCTTTTTTTATCCGTGTTCACCGAAGGCTTGCACAGAGCGCAGCATGGTGCCCCCGTAGGGGATACTGTAGTTTAATGATCTCAATAATTGGCGCGCTTCTTGCAACATTCAACGTAGTCAGCGGATTAAATATTGGAGGTGCTGAATTATGGTGCAGGGAATTGATGTCAGCCAATGGCAAAACGACAAATCAACGCCTCAGAAAATGGACTTCACCAAAGCGGTGAAGATGGGCGCCAAATTTGTTTATATTAAGGTCTCCGAGCGCGGTGCGATCGACAGCGACTTTTTATACAACTGGCAAGCCGCCAAAACCGCCGGCCTGCTGCGCGGCGGTTATCATTTTCTGCGCTGGGACGTATCAGGCCTGGTGCAGGCGCGCATTTTCTGCGACATCCTCAAGGATGATCCCGGCGAACTGCCGCCCTGCGCGGATTTTGAAGCTCCCAATAAGGGCAGCCTTTACCCCTCCAACGCACTTCTCGAACAGTTCCTGGTGGAAGTGGAAACGCGCACAAAAAAGAAACCAATTCTGTATACTTCTCCCGCCTACTGGAACATTCACGGGCGCAATAAATACACAAAAATGTTCGATAACAAATGGGCTGCCTATCCGCTGTGGATCGCCCATTATATGAAGACCTATACCGCCGGTGTGTCCAAACCGGCTGATCTGGAACCCTGGAAGAGCAATAATAAAACCTGGACTTTCTGGCAGTACACCAACATGGGCGATGGGCCGGCCTACGGCGCGGAAAGCAAAACCATCGACCTGAACTGGTTCAATGGCAGCCTGGAGGAGCTCAAGAAATTAGCCGGAGGTTCCGGCGCAAGCGCAACTCCCCCATCCTCCGCCAAAATTGACATTGAGGCTTTGAAAACCCTCGTGAATAAGGCGATTGATGAATGGGCTAAAACGCTGTAATTTTTCGCTTTTGATTGAATTTTAAAAGCACTGAAAAGAGAGATCAATGGATAAAGTATTAATTCACGACATTTGCTACTATCAGGGAGACCTGACCAAATACTGGCCGCTGTTCAAGGCCAAAGGCTGCCAGGCCATCATCATCCAATCCTCAAACGGGCTGGCTTATCAGAACTACTACAAAGAAACCATCAAGATCGCCAGGGATCTGGGTTTTCTGGTCGGTTCTTACCATTATTATCGCCAACACATCCCCAACCGCGAAGGCTCCTGGGTCGCCTGCAACCCCATTGCCCAGGCGGAGAATTACTTCAACTGGACCAGCAAGGCGGGAGTTGAACTGGATCTGCCCCCCATTCTGGATGTCGAGAACGGCGGCAATCCGCAGGGGGTCGGCTACAGCGCAATAACTTCCTGCCTCACCCGGATTGAAAAGCTTTTCGGAAGAACTCCAATGATCTATTCAAGCCCTTCTATTTTAAACGGACTGGCCAAACCGGATTGGGAGCGCTTTCCCCTGTGGCTGGCGCATTACACCACA
>CAZBNE010000171.1:0-2913 GCA_964493155.1 uncultured Pelolinea sp. | reverse complement strand
TTCCCGTCACAGGAGTCAATAATCAAATTTAAACCTTCATCGGGCAAACGCGTATCGGCATGCAGAAACAAAAATATTTTTCCTGTGGCCAGCGCGGCACCTTTGTTCATTTGGCTCGCCCGTCCGGTTTTACCCATTGTTGTAATGGTGTTCTTGTCTCTGATGACCGCTATCGTTCTTCCTTGCGGATCACCATCGACAACAATAATTTCAGCGGGCACATTCGTTGACGTTATTAAACCATTTAAGTGCTCAATGGTGTTGTTGATGCCCCCGCTTTCATTCAGGACGGGAATAATGATGGAAATTTTCTTACTCATTATTTGTTAAGCAAAACCTTTATCTTTCAAATATTTTACCGTTTTTGACCGGCTGAAATCCGAGTGCTCGCAATCTTTCAGCATGGCTTTGAGATCATTAACCGTATCAATATCCCGCCATCTGGGCAGAACACCAAAAGAAATTCGTTCTTGATCAAATCGCCTGATGGTTTCCGCGTAAACGCTATTTGTACTCCAAGCCATGTTTTCAAAAAAGACCTCAGAAAATGACTCTTTCGAAAAGCCGATCAGATAATATCCGCCATCATAAGCTGGCCCGATGACGGCTTTGTAACTTTTGAGCGATTCAAAAGCTTCTTCAATGATTTCACGGAGAAGGTCAGGGCTGTCGCTGCCGATAAGCACCACCGATCGAAAGCCTTCTGCAAAGCAGGAGGTAAAAGCATTGTGCATCCGCTTTCCCAGATCTGCTCCGGTTTGAGGCATGTAAGAAAAATCCTTGCCAAAACGCTCTATAAAATCTTTTTCTTTCTCCGGCGGATCAAAAGCAATTAAAAACCTGTAATCACTTGAAGAAACCCGCTCGAGCAGGTCTTCAATAAAACAATGATAGAGATCAGCCACATGGCCATCATTGTCGCCAAGAACCAGTCTTGATTTAACTTTTCCTTGTTCAGGATATTTAACGAATATGACGAGACAGCAATCTTGTTCCATTATTACCGATACTTACCGCAAACCATGCACCTGATCTAAAAACACGGGAAACGCTAGCAAACGGAATGACAAATAGCAAATTCATAAGAGTAATAAGGAGATTAGAATTATAACTATTAGGAATAAGAAAAGCCCCTGAATATTTTTTGCAATGCTCAGGGGCTTGAAATAATTTTTGTTATTTTAACCGGCTTCGAAACGTTTCGGTTCAGGCTGCAATCCTGAACCAACGAAGGACCAGCGAAAGCAGCTATGAGTCTACGAAAACGACACCACCTTTGTCATTCCCTTGCGAATGACAATGAGACAAGGGAATCCAGAAATCAATAATAAAAGTACCTGCCCCCATCCGCTTCGCTTCGGGGATAATTCGCCTTACGCTTCAAACTTCACTCCGTTCGTTTTCAGCTTGGCTCATTAGGCCTCGATGACAATGTCGTCCATTCGTTTGAGCGAGCGGGTTACTCGCAGCACCTCTTCCGTGGTCGTTATGCCGGAGAGCACTTTGTCGATGCCGTCTTTCTGCAGGGTAATCATGCCCTGTTTGAGTGCCAGGTCGTTAATCTGATTGGCATCCGATGTTTTCAAAACAAGCCGTTTGATTTCGTCATCGACAATCAGGATTTCAAAAATTCCTGTTCTTCCCCGGAATCCCGTCTGCATGCACAAATTACAGCCTTTTTTGCGGTAAAACTTATTGTTCTGCAATACCGATTGATCCAGCCCGAGATTGAACAGAGATTCTTCGTCCGGGACATAAACCTCCTTGCAATGCGGACACAATACGCGCACGAGACGCTGGGCAATGATCGCGACAATGGATGATGTAACGAGAAACGGTTCAATGCCCATGTCAATCAGTCGTGTTACGGCACTGGCGGCATCGTTTGTATGCAGCGTGGAGAAGACCAAATGACCGGTAAGCGATGACTGAATGGCAATTTCCGCTGTTTCCCGGTCGCGGATTTCACCGATGAGAATGACATCGGGGTCCTGACGGACAATGGAACGCAGTCCCGCGGCAAATGTCAGATCGATTTTGGGATTAACCTGAATCTGTCCGACGCCGTCCATCTGATACTCGATCGGGTCTTCAATCGTGATAATGTTTATTTCCGGATGATTGATTGTGGAAAGCGCCGCATAGAGCGTGGTTGTTTTGCCGCTTCCCGTGGGTCCCGTGACCAGAATGATACCATAAGGGGATTTAATCAGTTTATTGAGCAGCTTGATACGCTCGTCATGCATACCCAGATCGTGCAGCATCAGAATATTAGCCGTTTTGTCCAGGAGACGTAGTACAACCCTTTCTCCAAAAGCTGTGGGAATAACGGACACGCGGATATCGACAAGGCGGTCAGCTATTTTTATTTCAATGCGTCCGTCCTGGGGCAGGCGTTTTTCCGCGATGTTGAGTTTCGCCATGATTTTAACGCGCGAAATCAATGGAGACTGAATACGACGCGGCAGGCTGAGAATATCGTACAAGATACCGTCAATACGGTAGCGTATTTTCAGATTACCGGAATAGGGTTCAATGTGAATGTCGCTGGCCCGGTCTTTGATGGCGCCGGAAAGAATCAAATTGACCAGTTTGATAATCGGCGCGTCGCTGGCTTCATCCAGCAGATCGGCTGTTTCATCAATTTTCGAAATCAGATCGTCGGTGGAGGACTCGTTCATTTCCTCAAAGTAATCCTTGGCTGATGAGCGGCTCATATCATACGCCATGTTTATGGCCGCATTAATGGAATCCTGCGAAGCGAGAACGACCGGCAGGCCCGGATTCTTCAGAATTTGCCGTAAATCGTCAACCGGTTGAAAATTGGAAGGATCATTGATCGCAATTACCGGATTTTCAGGTGTAATAAGCGGAACAATTTTGTGCTTTTTCAGATATTGAATGGAGATGTTT
>CAZBNE010000170.1:0-2924 GCA_964493155.1 uncultured Pelolinea sp. | reverse complement strand
TGAGCCGTGGCGGAACAATTGGCGTACATCCAATCCATACCGTTTTCAGCAACCAGGCGAATCAAACTCTGCGTGAGTTCTTCAACGGTTTCATTGAAAGCTTCGCTGGGTGTGTGGCCGTGCTTACGCAGTTCATTGTACTGCGCTTCCATTACTCCCGCCAGACAGCCCATCAGCACGCCGCGTTCACCGGTTAAATCACTGTATACTTCCATCTGGAAAGTTGTCGGGAATAAAAATCCTGAACCAATGGCAATACCCAGCGCCAGAGTTCTCTCCATCGCGCGGCCGGTGTAATCCTGATGTACGGCAAAGCTGGAGTTGATGCCGCTGCCGTCCAGAAAATTCCTGCGAACACTGGTACCGGAACCCTTGGGCGCGACCATGATGACATCCACAAACTTGGGCGGAATAACACCGGTCTGGTTCTTGTAAACAATAGAAAATCCGTGTGAGAAGTAAAGCGCGTCGCCTTTCTTCAGATTTGCCTTTACCTTGGGCCAGAGAATTTTCTGCGCGGCGTCGGAAACCAGATACTGAATGATCGTGCCGCGTTTGACTGCTTCTTCAATGGGGAAAAGAGTTTTGCCGGGAACCCAGCCGTCGGCAATGGCCTTTTTCCAGTAACGCTTGTCTTCTTTTGCCTGACCGATAATTACGTTAATGCCATTATCTCTCATATTGAAAGCCTGCGCCGGTCCCTGCACGCCGTAACCCAGCACCGCTACGACTTCATTTTTTAAAACCTTCTGCGCTTTTTTCAGCGGAAATTCTTTCGCGGTGATGACGTCTTCAATGACGCCTCCAAAATTAATTTTTGCCATAATTACCCCCTATAAAAATATTAGTATGTTGATTAATCTTCCAAATTCAAAGCGATAATGCCTGTTCTTGTTATATCGGCGATACCCAGCGGCGTAAGTTTAGCCATAGCAAAATCAATCTGCGATTTATCGCCGGTTATTTCCAGGATCATATAAGTATCACCGGAAACTATTACTTTCCATTTATTCGTGTCAACCGTTTTCTTGATCTGCTCCTTCTTTTCCGCTGTCAAATTCAAACGGACAAGAATCAATTCGCGGTGAATGGATTCCACATTGGTCAAGTCATCCACCTGAATGACATCCACAAGCCGGCGTAATTGATTTTCAATGCGGGTGATTGTTTCCTTACTGCCGATGGTCGTCATAACGATTTTCGACACTTCATACTGCATGGTCGTATTCACGCACAGACTTTCAATGTTGTAGCCCTTGCCACCCAGAATACCGGCAATCCTCGCCAGCACATCAGGCTTGTTGTGAACAAGTACTGAAATAATATGTTCCTTTTTTTCCATCTTTTCCCTCACCATTATTATTTAAAGCTCCATTTATTCTTTCGTCTTGTCCCCCGCTGGCGGGGGATTAAGGGGGTGGACGCATTGAACATATTATCCACCTCCGTCCGCTACAGCGGACACCTCTCGGAAAGGCTCCCGACTTCGCACCAGCGCAAAACCCGGCGAATGCCGGGGAGGACATCCAAAGACCTCTCACAAAGTCGTCAATTGATCATCTCTCTGCTACCCAACGACATATTACTGATCGAATCACCCGGATGCACCATGGGATAAACACATTCTTCACGCGACACTCGGAAATCCATCAGCACCGGTTTATCCATGGCAAGCCCCTGTTTTAGAACCTCTTCCACCTCTTCCGGTTTCGTCGCGCGCAATCCTACAACGCCATATGCCTCGGCCAGTTTCACAAAATCGGGGGCATAAGTCATATCCGTATGCGAATAACGTTTTTCGTAGAACAATTCCTGCCATTGGCGCACCATTCCCAGATAGCCGTTATTCAAAAGAACTATTTTCACATTGATTTTGTATTGCGCGACGGTGGCCAGTTCCTGAATATTCATCTGAATGCTACCGTCACCGGCAATATCAACAACATGCTTATCCGGAAAAGCACACTTGACACCTATTGCCGCGGGAAAACCGAAACCCATCGTTCCCAGTCCGCCTGACGAAACAAACGTATTCGGTTTATCAAAAGGAAAAAACTGCGCCGTCCACATCTGATTCTGGCCGACTTCCGTCGTAATAATCGCGTCACCTTTGGTTAACTTATGCAGCGTCTCAATAACAAACTGCGGCTTGATCACATTGCCGTTCTGACAATACGTTAATGGAACCTTTTCCTTCCATTCAGCAACTTGATTGAGCCACTCCTGACGCGCGGAAAAATCATATGCGTAATTGTGTTCCTCAAAATATTTTATAAGATCTTTTAACACGGCCTGCGTGTCGCCGATGATCGGCAGATCAACCGCGACATTTTTGTTGATGGACGAAGGATCAATATCAACATGGACAATTTTAGCTTTGGCAGCAAATGTATCAATGGTGCCGGTCACCCTGTCATCAAATCGTACTCCCACGGCAATGAGTAGATCACAGTGGCTGACTGCCATATTCGCGTAGTAGGTGCCGTGCATGCCCAGCATCCCCAGCCAAAGAGGATCACTGCCCGGAAAGGAACCCAATCCCATGAGCGTGCCGGTAACCGGAATTTGATATTTTCTCGCCAAGGCGGTCAAAAGGTCAGATGCCTTCCCCAGAATAACACCGCCGCCGGTCATAATCAGAGGTCTTTGGGCTGAGCTTAGCATTTCCAATAAAATGCCCATTTTTTTGAAAGCCGGTTTGTATGAAGGCTCGTGATTTCTGATTTTAATACCGGCAGGGTTATACTCCGTTGATGCCGCCATTACATTTTTTGGCAAATCAACCAGAACGGGTCCGGGTCTTCCCGAACGGGCGATATGAAAAGCCTCTTTGATGGTCGCAGCGAGGTCTTCAATATTACGCACCAGGAAATTATGCTTGGTGCAGGGACGGGTTATCCCCGTAATGTCGCATTCCTGAAAAG
>CAZBNE010000169.1:0-2939 GCA_964493155.1 uncultured Pelolinea sp. | reverse complement strand
GGTACTCTGACTTTAGATAGCATCAGTGGAACTTTTCAATCTGGCGAAAACCTGCTGGTCAACGGTCAGATTCGTGCAAAAGCATCAGGAACTTTAGGATCGAAGGCGAATTACATCAGGGTCTATTATGGTGATGTTGCCGATCAGACACCCTCTAACGATATACCAACCGATGATAATAGAAAAGGCAACCCCCGATTGACAACTGGGAGCAGCAACCGTGTTCATTGGCCCATTGATGATGTGAGCTATTGGAGTTCAGATAATGATTATCTGACGCTTGTGCAATGGGCCGAAGCAAATAGTACCGCAACGAAATTGGGAGGGGTTGGGACGAAAGAGGCTAATGCTATCATCAGGGATAGTTCCCTTCTGACACCGAATAGTGGGACAATAGCCTACTCAGGAATTGCGCTTCATGCTACGGGTGATACCGCGACTTCAACATATTTTGACGATTTTGCCATCCAATACTGAAAAATCTATCCGTTTAGCCATTATATATCGTGCAACCGAATGACTGCCACATTACGAAAAGAAAAATGCTAAAGCAATGCATCAGCCACTTCCATTGACTACAATAAAGTACCCTTGAGTAGAACACGCCACCAACCTCTTGATGATTGAACCCCCACCTGGTGCTCGATAGGGGTATAGGCCATTTCTTCAATTAAGAGGGATTGAATTTATTTTCTCTTGGATTTTCTCTGAATGGTTAAATTGGCTTCCATCAACTTTACGCCTCTGACCATATCAGAAAATAATTGGAGAGCGTTCGGAGAAGATTCATTGATTTCTGCAATAATTGTTTTTTTCAGACTTTTTGCATTTTCCGGTTTTGAAGGCAAGACCAGCAAATCGTTGACGGTGACATTCAGTCCCCCGGCCACCTTGACCAAGGTATCAATGGACCAATTTTTCTCACCTCGTTCAATGGCACCGATGTGGGTATAATGTAGCTCCGATTTATATCCAAGCTCTTCCTGAGATAACCCCTTTCCCTTTCTGAGTTGTCTAATCCGATTACCGACCAGCTTTTTAACGTCTTCCACGTCATCCCCCTTAATGGCTTGTTTTTTATAAGCGGTAAGGGGTATGAGGTCCACAGCCGTTAATAATCTAAAAAGCTTGATATTACGTATTATAGGCTGTATAAAACCAAGTAAGAAGGAATATATGACTCAGTATTGATGCAGAGAATCCTGACAGGAACGCACATTCTCATTACATGAGGCTGTCATGAACGGATTGATTCACAGACCCCGTGTCTCGAAAAGAGAGCGGGGTTTTATGTTTTACGTGGATAAGACTGAAGGAGGGAGCATGATATGCCGCTTGCAGAAGATGCCGCGAAGCTTAGTGAGATGTTGGGGACTGGTCCTGATGCCCCCGATGATGAGATCAATAAAGCGTATTCCGTCATGATGGCCGGGTGGTATACATCATCGGACGATCACACGAGACAAACTCTTGCTGAACTGACAAGAGTATACCACAGAGTCACGTTCCAGCGATACATGGCTAAGCATCCCAATTGGTTTCAAAGCACAGCCGCAAAATCTCTCATAGAAAGAAAAAAAGAAGAACGTTCTCCAAAAAGTATGTTTTGGAATTGGAAATCCTTCATACTCGCCATAATAATAGCCTATATCATTCTCATAATCGTTGCGGGAGTTACCGGAACAAAACCACCGAAAAATATCTATTGGACCGTTTTGTGGATATACCTATCGATTGAGGCATGGAAGTATTGGAGTTGGAAGGCTCTTTTGCCTTATCCCCTATTTGTTCTTTTACAAATAGGGGCTGTTTCAATTATGGTGAGTGTAGGGGTAGAAAATAGATTGACCCATTTGATTGTATTGAGTGCTTTTAATTTGGGGGGGCTTATCTCATTCCTAATGATTCTCTGGAAGGCAGAAAGAAGCAGAAAGTAACTTAGATGCTTTCAATCAATAAAGAGAGCATATACTAAAAGAGCGGTGGTGTGTGTTCTTCGGGCAGGAGACAGTTTTGGAACAGATTGTCTGTAAGATCAGCAGTGTCAAGAAGCCCATCAGATAAGCGGGGCACTTCACCCGCCATTACGAACAGAGATGATGGAAAATGAGAGTCCCTTGGTCAGTTCTGCTTCGTTTGTTGCCTGCCGCTGCCCTGCTTCTATGTGTAGGTATTGCGAGCACCGCAGTAAACTTCGTGCCGGTTCACCTACCGAAGAGCGTCACGGTCGAACTACCGAGGAATTGGATAGTGTTGTCAAAAAACCAGCGGATAACGCTCGATTCCTGGGTGCAGGCAAAGAGGGAACTTTCTGGCGCAGCCGCCCTGTCATCTGACTTGAAATTCGCCGCGAACTATTACGATGAGCAAGGCAAGATCGCCGCAATATTTAATATCCGTTATTACGCAGATCTGACAGTTACTCAGGCTGAGTCGCGTGCGGCCACATCAGCAGACACGAAAGAACTGGATGACGCTCTCCGTACTGAATGTCTGGCAAACCAACAGCTATTTGGGATACGGATAATTTCATGGATGGGGACAACAAAGCAAACCATCAATAGAACCGTTGCCTTCGTGACGGAGTATCGCCGTGCCAACATACGGGAGGGCGCTCCGTTTCGTGTCCGCTTGATAAGAGTCCTAAACGCCAGCCGGTCTTTCACGATTACAATCTCGTACCGAGAAGACCAAGAGCTTCTTTTAAGACCGATATGCGACCGCGTCATTCAGTCGATTCGTACGCAGGAAAGAGGACACCTATGAGAGCCGCCGGTTGAGGGGTGCGCTGCCGGAGGCGAAGTGAGAAGTAGCAAGGATATCCCTTCTTTTGTGCTGTGAGCCCCTCCAGGGGGCCTTACAAACATATAACTCTCCTGAGATGGGTCTACTATCGTCCAAGTAGAGATCGGTCGCTGAAAGCCCCTCTGGGGGCGGTG
>CAZBNE010000168.1:0-3003 GCA_964493155.1 uncultured Pelolinea sp. | reverse complement strand
ATCGACGGCGAAAGGGCACTGAAGCGGGGCAGCATCCTGATCCCCGAGCTGCTGGCCCGGGGAATGAAGGTCAAGCCTGGTGACGTGGTCGTCATCATAGCCACCAATGCCGACGGCTCGGTCAACGGCAAACAGTTCACCGTGACCGGGGTGCTGGAGAGCGCCACCGGCCCCGGCGGCCGTGACGGTTACGTCCACATTGACGATGCCCTTGAGATCCTCCGGATGGAGGAGAGGCAGGTCAGCGAGGTCGCCGTCCGCCTCAAGGAGTTTGGGGCCCTGCCCGCCTTCAGCGCCAAACTGGACGGCCTTCTGGCCAAGGAGGCGAACCAGGAGGGGAAGCCCATTTTCGAGCTCCACACCTGGGAGAAACTCTCGCCTTTCTACAATATCGCCCAGATGATCGACCTGATGACCTTCTTCATCAAGCTGATGCTCATTGCCATCGTGCTGATCAGCATCATGAACGTGATGATCATGGCGGTGTACGAACGGATCCGAGAGATCGGCACCATCGCCGCTATCGGGACGCTGCCGGGAAAGATCCTCAGCATGTTCGTCATCGAGGGGTTCTGCATGGGCGTGGCCGGCGCCGTGATCGGCAATCTGGTCGGTGCCGGGCTAATCTATCTTCTCAACGCCCTCAAGTTCACCTACAACTTCGGCCAGCAAACGGGGATCGTCTTGCAGGCCGGGATCGACCCGATTGACATGGCCGTGGTTTCGGCCACGGTCATCGTCGTTTCGGTGATCGCCAGTCTCCATCCCGCCTTCAAGGCCTCGCGCATGGAGCCGATCCAGGCCCTCAGACACACTTAGGAGGATGACATGAAAAAGACCATGGGACTGCTCTTTTTGTCTTTGCTGATCGCCTCGCCGGTCCTGGCCTTAGACGGTTCGGCACTGCTCAAGCAGTTGGACCGGAACCTCAGCCCCGAGTCCTACGAGTCCTACCGCAAACTCATCAACATCGAACCCTCGGGGGCGAAAAAGGAGTTCACCCTCTTCACGGTCAAAAAAGGGCTCGATAAGGTGGCCTCCCTCTTCCTGGTCCCGGCCAGCGAAAAAGGGCGCAGTACCCTGCGTCTGGGGGACAACATGTGGCTCTACATCCCCAACGTGGGCAAGCCCGTGCGGATCACGAGCCTCCAGTCCGTCGTGGGGGGCGTCTTCAACAACGCCGACATCCTCCAACTCGACTACGCGACGGAGTATGACGTGCAGAAGATCGAGGAGAAGGGCAACGAATACATCCTCTCCCTGAAGGCCAAGACCAAGGCCGTGGCTTACGACCAGTTGAAGATCTGGGCGGATAAAAAAATCGTCTTGCCCACGAAGATCGAATGCCTCACCGAGGCGGGCATGCTGATCAAGACGCTCTACTTCAAGGAGGTCAAGGCCTTCGAGGGCGGAATCACCAGACCCACGGTGACCGAGACGGACAGCCCTCTCTTCAAGCGCTACAAATCGGTGATGATCTTTGCCGGGATCAAAAAGCGGGAATTCAAGGACGAGGTATTCACCCAGACCTTCATGCCCAATCTCGATTCGTTGCGGAAATGAGCGAGGCGGTCATGCCGGGCAAGGAAAACAGCGGATTGCTGCGTCGTAGGCGGCAGGTCCTGGCGGGTCTGCCGGCCGTGCTCTTTCTAGTTTTCTTTCTCGCTTGGCCGATGCCGTTGCCGGCTCAAGAGACCTACAGCTTCGACATCGCGGAGATCGAAAAGAAGCCCTACCAATTCGGCGGATATGTGGAAGCGAAGCCGATTCTCTTACAGACCCGCCGAGACGCCTCCCTCTACCGGTTGAAATACTACGACCGCGATCTGGGGTTGTCGATCGAGGAGGCGAACCTCAAGCTCCAACTGACGGGCAGCTATGAAAAGGGGATCAGCCGCCTTTTCTTCAAGACGAACACGGACTACCGGATATCCCCGCTGGGCGACCAGGAGAAGACGGACCTCTACGAAGGCTTCCTCTCCTTTAGCCCCTCCAGCGCCTGGAAGATCGACGCGGGCAAGAAGACCTTCAAGTGGGGCAAGGGGTACGCCTGGAACCCCGTGGCCTTCATCGACCGGCCCAAGGATCCAGACGATCCGGAGGTGGGCATGGAGGGCATTGTCGCCCTGTCGGCCGACTATACCCGGAGCTTCGCAGGCCCCCTCCAGACCCTCTCCTTCACGCCCGTTCTTCAGCCGGTCTACGACCACATCAATACGGAGTTTGGTAAGAAGGACTATCTGAACCTTGCCGCGAAGCTCTACCTCCTCCTCTACGACACAGACATCGACCTGATCGTTTTCAGCGGGGGAAGCCGGACGACCCGTTTCGGGGCGGACTTCTCGCGGAATCTCGGGACGAACTGGGAAATCCACGGCGAGGTGGCCCACATCCGGGACTTCCAGGCCCGTACGGTCGATGCGACCGGAGAGGTCTCTACCCAGGAATACGACGCCACCAGCTACCTGCTGGGCACGCGCTACCTGACGGCCAGGGACACCACCTACATCCTCGAATACTACCGGAACGGAACGGGGTTCTCCCGAGACGAGATGGAGTGGTTCTTCGGCTTCATCGGCAGCGCCTACCGGACGTATCAAACGACCGGAAATGTCGCCCCCCTCCAGAAGGCCGCCCTGCTCTCCGAGGGGAACTACGGCCGGGCAAACCCGATGCACGACTACCTGTACCTCCGGATTTCCCAGAAAGAGCCCTTCGACATCTTGTACTTTACCCCCGCGATCACGACCATAGTAAACCTAGCCGACCGAAGCTTCCAGGTCTCTCCGGAAGCGGCCTACACGGGCATCACGAACCTGGATCTGCGCCTCAAGGCAAGCTTCATCAACGGCCCAGTACATAGCGAGTTTGGTGAAAAGCCCTATGGCTTCAAGTTGGAGCTTCGGGCCGGGTACTACTTTTAAACGAGAGGGACAGTGGAACGGTCTGGAATCGTTCGGTGTGCTCGATTCATCCTCTTCCTTGAGTTGTATCTTCAAAAAG
>CAZBNE010000167.1:0-3023 GCA_964493155.1 uncultured Pelolinea sp. | reverse complement strand
TGTCACATGCAATAACTGCAACATATTCATTTTTTGCCTGCATCATGGCAGTAAATAAGCCTCCAATCGGTCCTTTCCCTTTGATTCTGTCAGTCACCCAATAAATTCCATTGGTCTCCACCTCAGGTGGATTGTTGCACACTACAAAAATATCATCAGCAATTTCGGAAACTCTCTGAATGATCCTCTTTATCAAAGGGATTCCTGAGAACTCGAGATAGGCTTTATTTTTTTCCATGCGCTGCGATTTTCCCCCCGCCTGTATCGCTATACTTAGGTTATTTTTCATCAGCTTTTCATCAATAACATCAATATTACTGGTATATAATTGCACCAATTCTAACTTGAAATTATTAAATAGACATTGTACAATACAGCAAACATCAGTCACTTCCATTCAATGTATGAAGAACAGGATCGCGTTCAAACTCCGCTGATCCGCAAAGGGGGCACCCTGAAAACAACCACTTGAGTTGAAATCCTGATAGTTGACCTTGCCAAGGTATTGATTAACTACTCTCAGTTTGAAAGCTGTGGGAAGTGCAATCCCAGCTGCAATGGAAACAGGCGTGATTTTCAGATTCTTATGGATATCTTTGAAGGTTTGGGAACAATGAAAGATCTAAATGACCTGCAGAGAATGAGTAAATGGCTATATGAAATGTCCATTTGCGGCCTAAGCCAGAAAGCTGGATCTCCATTGAAAGATATCCTTACCTATTTCCAAGAAGAGAAAGCTCATATCAACCTCAAAGAGTTTCACGCCGGTGTTTGCCCCATGAGCGGCAGCGCAACAACGTTCTAATAACATTTTTGGAGAAAGAGATCATGGTAAATCTTACAATTGATGGAAAGCAAATTGAAGTAAAAGAAGGGACGACAGTTCTTGAAGCTTCTCGTCAGGCAGGCATCGAGATTCCTACCCTATGCGATCACCCTGAATTGACCCCTTATGGTGGTTGCCGCTTATGCCTGGTAGAAATTGAAGGCGCAAGGACTTTACAGCCCTCATGTACGATGCCTGTTTCAAACAATATGGTTGTTAGAACGGATACCGAAAAGACCCGCGAAACGCGTAAATTTATGCTGACCATGATCTTCAGCGAGCGCAATCATTTCTGCCCGTATTGCCAGGTCAGCGGTGGTGATTGTAAGCTGCAAAATTCTGCCTATGCCGAGGGAATGACCCATTGGCCGATCCAGCCCAACTGGAAACCCTATCCTGTTGATGCCTCCCACCCGTACATTGTTTTGGAACACAACCGCTGCATCCTCTGCCGCCGTTGTGTGCGTGCCTGCGGTGAATTGGTCGGTAATTTCACTCTTGGTTTTGAAGAACGCGGTGCTGAAAGCGCGCTGGTTGCCGACCTGGGATTGCCTTTGGGTGAGAGCTCCTGCATCAGCTGCGGAACCTGTGTTCAGGTTTGCCCGACCGGCGCCCTGATCGACCGCTGGAGTGCATATCTCGGCAAAGAGACCGAAGTAGATACCAATAAGACCATCTGTCTCGGCTGCAGTATTGGCTGCAGCATTGATGTACTTACCCGGGATAATCGCCTGGTCAGGATCGAAGGCGATTGGGAAGGCGAGATCAATGACGGCGTCATCTGCGATATTGGCCGTTTCCATCCCATGAATGAAGAACGGGATCGCATTTTGACTCCGCTGGTTCGCAAAGACGGAACCCTGAAAGCAGCTACATGGGATGACGCCCTGGCTCTGGTCTCAGAAAAAGTAATGGCAGCGAAGGGTAAGATTGCAGGAGTAGCCTCCACTCGGTTATCTCTTGAAGCTCTGGATACCTTTAAACAGGTTTGCAGTGAATTAAAAGTCACCAGTATCGGCAGTACAGAAGAAGCCCTTTCAACTTTGCATGCTTACTCAATCCCTGCAAAAGATGGCAAACCATTTGAAGCGAAATTCAATGATATTAAGGACGCCACCTGTTTTGTGACTGTTGGTGAAGACACCACCAAGGACCATCAGGTAGTCAGTTTCTTTGTCAAACGCAGCCTTCCGGTTGGTGCCAAACTGGTTCAGATAACTTCTGCTGTCACAGGTCTGGATAACTTCGCAAATCATTCATTACAGGTAAGTGATGACAAGATAGCAGATTTCCTCAATGAATTTGGTGAGGCAATACGATCAGATTCTGGTTATGCCAAAGTAGCTGCGAAGTTTAGCCTTGCTGTAAAAATAGTTGAAGAAGCAGGCAACGCTATAAAATCTGCTGGAAAATTAGCCATTATTCTTGGCAGTCGTTACGAATCCTCCGATGGCAGATCACTGGCTGAAGCAGCAGCCGATTTCGCTGCCAACCTTAAGGGCAAATTAGTATCCACCAAGGGCAATATAAACAGCCTTGGTGCTTCGCAATTAAATATAAACAATCCTATCAAGATTGATGGAGCTGAAATCGTCCTCCTGGCTGCCGCTGATGAAAAACTCACTCAGGCGCAGATGAAGAAGTTTGAAAAAGCGCCTTCCCTGGTTGTTTTCAGCAGCTATGCCTCTCCTTTAACTGCATCGGCAGATGTTGTCTTGCCCGTGATGAATTGGCTGGAACAAGATGGGCATTTCCTGAACTTTGACGGCCATGTGCTAGAAGCGCACGCAAGCCTCAAAGCAGATGAGAATGTTCTTTCAAATGCTGATGCTTTTAGAAAGCTGGCATCAAATTTAAACATCAAAACAACATCAACCTGGGAAAGTGCTTTATCGGCACCCTCGGTGGTTGTGATCAGCAAATAAGGAATTTCTGGAGATTATTATGGCAAAACCGAAAGTAGCAAGTGATTGGTTGGCTGGTTGCGCTGGCTGCCACATGTCTTTCCTCGATATTGATGAAAGGATCGTAAAGCTGGTGGAACTGGTAGATCTACGGGCAACCCCGATCACAGATCTAAAAGATCCCGATGAAAGTGGTGTTGTCGTCGGTATTCTTGAAGGTGGAATCAATAACACGTCCAATGAACGTGTGGCAAAACAAATGCGTGAACGCTCACAGATCCTGGTAGCTTTGG
>CAZBNE010000166.1:0-3065 GCA_964493155.1 uncultured Pelolinea sp. | reverse complement strand
AGCAGAGTTTCCGGATTGCTGATAAACAGACCAGTCTGAGCCAGCAGCGGATAATTCTCCAGTCCATTAGTGTTCCACAGGAAATAAGGCATGGACCGAAAAGTGATGAGACTTTCGCGGATATACCGCAGGTAAAAAATCTCCTTTTCCCAATCGTAGATCCCTGTTCGCGGAACAATCAAGTAATAAAGTGCCAACGAGCCAGCGATCAAAAAGTATGCATTGCACGCGATAAATGACTTTATTTTCATCAATCGAATCATTCAGTCAGAAGAATATTAAGTCAAATTTTCCCCTCCCACTGAGATTAAGTATATGCCATAATGCTTCCAGAGCAGGGGGAAGATTGAGCCATAACAGACGCTGGCAAGTTTTTCAAACGAGGTGTTTTGTTAGCTGAGCCAGTTAACCAAAGTAGATAGTTGAATTAATGTGGGAAGGCGATCTCGGCTGCCACCCACAGCAGAACAAGCGCGCCTACCCCAACCGCTGCCATCACGGCCAGCGCACGTTCTTTTTTAACCAGCGCCCGAATGCCCAGTACGAAGCCTGCCAGGGCGAACAGTGCAATCAGTGGTGAGGGTAGTGGCAGATGAAAATAATTAGTGAATTTTAAAACCATCAACACGACGAAGGCCGCGCATAAACCAACAGCCCATTTTCCCGGTGCGGTTTCAGGCAATACATAAAATTTCATTTTTGATCCCTTTCGCTTATGTCCTCTAGTCCATGGAACACAAATAAAAAAGGTTTTACGCTTTCGTAAAACCTTTTCAGTTTCATCATATCGAGCTCCTAGCCGCCCTTGCCGCGCATGCGCGGGTCCATAATGTCGCGCAGGGCGTCGCCTACCAGGTTCCAGCCCAGTACGAACAGGATCAGCGCGACGCCGGGATAGACCAGGATCCACCAGTACTTGGCAAGCTGCGGGATCCAGTTGCGCGCGAAACTGACCAGCTGGCCCCAGTCTGCGTAACCGATTTCTGTACCGATGCCCAAAAAACCGAGAGCCGCAAAAGAGACCACGACCGTGCCGATATCCAGTGAAGCCACAACGATGGTCGGGTAGATCGCGTTGGGGATGATGTGCTTGAACATGATGTTGCTGTCAGTCGCGCCCACCACGCGGGCAGCCATGACATAGTCGCGTTCCCTGACCGAAAGGATATCCCCGCGGATCAGGCGCGCGTAGCTCATCCAGCCGAATACCACCAGCGCGATGGTCGCCGGCCAAAGTCCTCTGCCGAAGATGGGCGTCAAAATCGCCGAAAGCGTCATGGCTGACAGGATAAACGGGAAGGTCATGAAGATTTCAGTGATGCGCATGATGACAGTATCAATGATGCCGCCGTAAAAGCCGGCTATCGCGCCGATCAGGATCCCCAGGGCTAAAGTTAGCCCTTCAATGATAACGCCGACTTTGATCGCCGTACGGGTTCCCCAAACGACACCATAGAACAGGTCCCAACCACCAGCCGCCGTGCCGAAAAAATGCACCCATTGATCCTTGCCAGTAACGGTCTGGTACCAAAAAGGCAGGTCAGGAGCCTTGGAATTCCAGGGTGTGCCCGGCGTTTTGGGGTAGGGGCTGAAGCCATCGCGCAGGATCTTATAGGGATCACGGGCATTTTCAAGCGGGGGGATGATGAAGGGTGCAAAAACAGCCACCAGGATGAAGAACAGGATCAGTGCGAATCCGATAATGGACAGGGGATTGGTGAAAATGCCGATGATGACGCGCGCCAGTTCCGGCCCAAGCAATTTTTCAAGCTTGCCAACCTTGCGTTCGGTGTATTCACCGATCAGACCGCTGACTTTTGAATCAGTAACAACAAGATCTGCCATAATTACCCTTCTATGAAAGCCTTACACGTGGATCCAGGAATGCGTAAGCAATATCAACAATAAGATTGGAAAAAAGCAGAATCACGCCGCTAAGTAAAACAAAAGCAAGCACAGTGATGACATCCAGCTGAACAGCCGCAGAGGCTCCGGCAGAACCAATGCCCGGAAAATTGAATATGGTTTCAGTAATCGTGACACCGCCCAACAGACCGGCAATGGTAATGCCGGCCATGGTGACAACCGGTATGAGTGCATTGGGGCGAGCGTGTTTGTTGATCACGTCCGAATTGCTGACACCCTTGGCACGCGCGGTGGTGATGTAATCCTGGTTCAGCGCCTCCAGCATGGATGAGCGCATGACCCGCAGGAACAGCGCCCAATAGATGTATGAAAGCGTTATGATCGGCAGCAGCATATGCCGGAGCGCGTCCAGGAAAATGTCAAAGCGCCCGTTCAACAGTGAATCGATGGTAATAAAGCTGGTGTAATTCTTGAAAGCCGGGCTGAGCAGGACAGCATTAAAAGTATCCGAGATCCTGCCAGGCGGGAACCAGCCATTGTTCGCGTATAAAAGCATTAATAAAAGGAGGCCCAATACAAATGAAGGGAACGAATAGCCCAAAATACTGAATACCCGGGCAACTTGATCGATGAATTTATTATGATTGACTGCGGCAACCACCCCCAGCCAGACGCCAATGCCAACAACAGGGATAATAGAAAATAATACCAATTCAACAGTGGCGGGAAAGCGCCGTTTGATCAGATCGGAAACTGTGGTGTTACCGGACCGGGAATATCCAAAATTACCACGCAGGATACCACCCGTCATTTCGCCCGTATCCGGGTCTTTGGTGCCAGTCAGCCAGCGGTAGTACTGGACAAAGAATGGATCTTCCAAGCCATAACGCTTGATGATAGAGTCCATAACGTGCTCGTTCTTTGGGATACTGCGCACGTAAAGCGCGGCGCGCTCGGCCGGATCCAGGATCGAGAGCATCCCAAATATTAAAAGGGTAACCCCGATCAGGATGACCGGGATAAGAATTAGCCTGCGGATAATATACTGGGTCATTTAATGATTGAACATCCTTTCGCATTCCGGGGAGCGCCTTGCGGCGCTCCCCAAAAAGGTTGTTTTACCAAAGACGACTAATCTTTGGAGAGAACGTAGTACCAGCGGTTGGAGTACATCGGGTTGGCATAGTAGCCATTGACGT
>CAZBNE010000165.1:0-3102 GCA_964493155.1 uncultured Pelolinea sp. | reverse complement strand
AAGGATATTTGGCCAGATACATGACCGCGTCGGTGAGCGCCTGCAGCGCTGTGGAGGAGGTCTGAATCTCCAGCCCGCCGAATTGGGGATAGACATCCGCGGGCCTGGCAATGGGCTGAGCGACCGCGCCCGAATCAAGCACGCCGTAGGCGGCGAAGGCTTCTGAAGTGGCAGGCGTGTACACTGGGATCTCCAATGTGGCCGCATCGGCATAGGTACCCGATACCGCCCCGACCTGAAAACGGGCAAGGCCGGCCATTTCGGTACGGGCAGGGAAGCGCACTTCGACCCGGTCGTTGGCGGGGACGGCTACGCGCTGCCCTGCGCCTTCGGGGAGCGTGATATTGGCCGCCCGCAGCACAACATCCACTTCGATCTGCCGGTCAGTCTGGTTCTGGACCAGAATGGGGAATTCAAAACTGTCGCCAAAGTTCAGGAAGCGCGGCGCGGAAGGGCGCACCATCAGCGGCAAGCGGGCGGTAAGACTGGTTTCAGTTTTGCCAAACTGCCTGCCGCCGGAATCCACCGCAACGACCATCACGCGATAACGCGTCAGGTTATCGGGTACTTCAATTTGAAGGCGAGCCCTGCCATTGGCATCGGTGCGCACTTCGGCTTCAAAGGCAGCCAGAGGGTTGAAATTACTGCGTACCACAATTGGCGGAGCCTCAGCCGGGCCGCCGCCCCCCCCGCCCCTGCCTTCCATCGCAGCCGTTGGGGCAGCGGAGGGCATGGCCAGCGCTTCTTCCATCACCCCTCCTTTACCGGCCATCGAATCAGCCGCCATGTTTTGCAGTTCTACGCTGCCTGCGGCAGCAGTCAGGGCGAGCGGATCGGCAAGCACAATGCTGGAGCGCCCGTAAATACTGCCAAGGTCTGAAGCACGGTGTGCATAGAAAACGGACAGGGGGTCGGCAAGCTGGTAACTGGTGAGCGCCAGAATGGATTCATCGACCACCACAACCGCCAGTTCGGCGTTTGCGACAGAATCGCCGGATGGATCCCTGACTACAAGATCGAGGGTGGTCCTGCCGCCGGGTTCGATCTGCTCATCTCCAAGAGCGGCTTCCACAGCCAGGGTGCGGGCAAGTGGCGGGATGGCGAGGTCCAACTGGCCGCTGGCAAAGGCAGGTCGGGCGGGAGCATCCTCAACCGTGTCGCCATTATCATCCACACGCGGCACAGCGCCAACCGCATCCACCTGCAGATGGATATTGGGAATATACCCATCCCTGATCGGCACAGAAAGCGTGAGAGTGCCTTCCTTAATGAGATGCCTTTCAGTGTACAGGATCCCGCTGCGGGAAACAGTAAGCAGCACCTCGGCGGGGGTGAAAGGCGGCTGGACGAGGATTTTTGCCGTGTCGCCGGGCTGGTATTCCTCTTTATCAGGGATGAGCGTGATCTCTTCCTTTTCCACCTCGCGGGAGGGCGGAAGCTGACCGCCGCTGACCCAGCGCGTGATGCGGCTCTCGTTCTGCCGGCCCTGCTCGTCGGTGACAATGGCAGTGATGCGATAACGACCGCCGATGGAGGTATCGAAGGTGCAGGTGAGCGGATCAAGCACAGAAGTGAGCTGGCAGGTTTGCGGATCCAGCAATTCTTCGTGCCAGCCTCCCTGCGATTTCCACTCGACGCGGGAGGCTACAACCGTGACCGGGCGGCGGGCGATGGCTTTGCCGTCAATATCGGCAACGATCAGGTCAATATCCAAAGGCTGGCCGCGCTCGACGAAATAACGCTCGGAGCGCAGCCCGACATACACGTCGGCAGGGTGCAAGAGCAGACTGGTGCCGCTGGTCCAAGCCTGGCGATTCAGGTCCATCACGGTCGCTTCTGCGGTGATGCTGGCGGGGCGGGTGGCTTTGCCGGCAAAATCAATACGCAGGAAATGCTCGCCAGCCGAATCGGTAACGCCGGAAAAATTCTCGCTCTGCGGCTCATTGGCATCCTCATCAGCAAAGAACCACCACGGCGTCCAAAAACCGAAAGTAAAGTCTTCCCAATTGGGCGGGGAATAATTGGTCTCGTTTGAAACCACCCACCAATTCGTCTCGGCATTGGGCAGCGCGCCGCCGGCATAATAATTGGCTGCAACGGCAAAAACCGCGTGGTCGCCCAGGAAATAAGGCGCCTCGGTCTCGTTGCGGGCCGAGACTTCAAACTCCGGCCGGCGGAATTCCTGGACCTGGAAGGCGTGCGTGTAACTGCTGCTTGCGAATTGCCCGGGCGCGTACTGCGCCTGCAGATTCAGCTGTGTATAGCCCAGGGTAACATTTTCAGGAAGAGAAAGGGTAATATCAAAACCGCCAAGCAAATTGACATCCACTTGCCCAGCTGCAATATCATTTCCCAGTGCATCCAGGAGCGAATAATTCACACCTGTCAACGCGCTGCCGACCAGGCCGACGTCACCCGATTTACCACCGCCAAGCTTGCGGATCCAGCCTTTGAGATGCACTTCTTCGCCGGGGCGGTACATGGCGCGGTCATCATACACAAACCAGCGCATATCATCGGAAACAGAGCGAGGCAGCCAACCATTCTCGTCCGCTGATGCATAAGTGCTATAAGGCAGCATGGCGACATCATCACCGACCCGGGCAAGCAGGTACTGCGTACCCTCATGCGGCAGATCAAGGCGCGCCATACCATCTGCGCCGGTAAGAGCAGCGATCTGACCAGCCCCATCCGTGATGCTGACCCCAGAAAGCGGGGCGCCATCTGCCAGTGCGGTCGTCCAAACAAGGAGCTCACTCTGGTCATTAAAAGCATCCAGACCGATCTGCGTGACCTGCGCCCAGACATTTACCGTTTCCCAATAGGTCTCTTTTTCGAAAAGCCCCTGATGCGGCTTGACAATAACGATAAAGTGACCAAAGTCATCCTCCATGAACCCGCCGAGATCAAGCGTGACCTCGCTTAAGATATCGGCGACCGTATCGACAGTGCGGGTTTCGTCGAGCAGCAATTTTCCGGGAGGGCTGTGCGGTTGATCGGTCCAGCGGTATTCATCGAGATAGGTCAGGTAAGCCTGCCAGTCAGAGGGCTGGACAGCGTAGATCTGCACGTCCAGCTTTTTGTAATTCATGACAAACAATG
>CAZBNE010000164.1:0-3168 GCA_964493155.1 uncultured Pelolinea sp. | reverse complement strand
TAGCCATGGCGATGGAAAGCCTACGCTGCCAGCCTCCGGATAGTATCCTCGCTCTGCTCTTTTCGATCTCCGAAAGCGAGAAGTCTTTGATTGTCTTGCCGGTCTTCTCCCTTGCCGTCTTCGAATCGTAACCATAAATTCCGCACATGAGTTCGAGATTCTCGCGAACAGACAGGTTGGGAGCCACCGCCGTCTCTTGAGGCGATACGTTTATGATTTCCTTCACCTTGATCGGCGAGGTGACAACGCTGTTTCCCATGAGTGTGGCATCACCGCTGCTCGGTCTTATAAGGCAGGAAAGCATTTTGATAGTTGTAGTCTTCCCCGCACCGTTGACCCCGAGTAAGGCGAACAGCTCACCTTTTTCAATCGTAAGGTTAAGATCTTCAACCGCCTTCGTTGCTTTGTATGTCTTTGACAGGTTCTTTGTCTCGATAGCTGTCATTTCTCGTCACCTTCATCTTCGATCGATTTTATGCCTTCGGCGAATTTTATCGAGTCCTCTTCGCTGTTATCTGGATAGACTTCCTTTGCCCTGCCCGATAGTATCCAGTCCGCGATCCTGGCAAAAACGGTATAGCGTTCTATGGCTATTCCTTTCTCAGAGTCTGCCAGAAGCACCAGAGTGTCTCCCGGGGAGATCTCGAACATCTCTCTAACCTCTTTTGGAATAACGATCTGACCCTTTTGACCGACTTTCACCGAGCCCATATACTTACCGTTGTTTTCGGATTTTGCCTTCATGATTCATCAGCCCCTCTTAATTTATCATCATCGTCGTCATGTGCAACTTGTATAACTAGTATGACTTGTACTACTAATAATACTTGTTGTCTTCTGAATTGTCAATAGAGACCCTATAATTCAGCGCGGACAAAGGCGTGATATTATCTTTTTTGTAAAAGGATGCAATCGAGACACTGATTCGAACGTAGTTTGAAGGGAAGGGAAGTGAAGGAGTGGAGATGCAACAGGATAGATTCTACAGGCTGTCGGGTAACCCCAAGAATATTCATATTTTGCGCAAAATCGTCGATGCCGCCAGGGAAGACGAGAGAATCGTCTCGGTAGTCTCTTACGGTTCATACACGAGAGATGACTTCGACAGGTTCTCCGATATAGAGTTTTACTTTTTCATAAGAGACGATTCGGCGCCCGGTTTCGACGACGAGCTGTGGCTGAGGGAGGTCGCTCCCGTGGAGTTCTATTTTACCAACTCACATGGCGTGAAGACTGCGGTCTTCACCAAGTTCTTCGTCAGAGGGGAGTTCCACTTCCACCCGGAAAGCGAGATCGCCATACTCGATGGCTGGAAGGGAGTTGCACTTCCCGGTGAAGTAGAGAGAACCGTGCTCGTCGATAAATCCGGGGCATTTAGAAAGAAGATCGAGGAGTTTTGCCAGACCAGACCTGTGCTGGATAAAAAGGCCTCGTTCAAGCAGAATTTTCTTGAACTGGCTAGCGGAATCATCATGGAGTGGAACGTTCTCAGCAGAAAGGATCTTTTCAGGGCGAGTACGCTACACAGCATGAATCTTCACTATCTCGCCAGACTTTTCTCGCTGGTGCACGGGAAAACTGACCATCTCTATTCGCCGAGGCTTCTCGAGAGATTCATGAGCGAGGGTGAGTACAGGAGCTTCTCCGAATGCTTCGCGGGGCTGGATTTCGACTCACTGAGATACGCTCTGGAAAAGATGGCACTGCTCTCGGCAGAACTCTCCCGAAAGAATGGAGACACCGACACAGTCAAAGCCAGGAGAGCGATCCTTGAAAGAGTCGTGGAGAGATCTTACAGGGTGGAAGGTGTAATCACGGACGGAGAGAAGGTGCTTTTTATAAAGCACAGCGGGAACGACGGACGACCCGACGAGTGGCTGCTCCCCGGCGGTGGAAAGGTTGCCGGGGAATCCGACGAGATGGCGGTGAAGAGAGAGGTTCTCGAAGAGACCTGCCTGGCTATCGAGCCTGCGGGCATGATTGCCGAAGTCGAGCTGCCGGATGATGGCTTGTACTACTCGGCGAAGATGTTCCATTTCATGTATGACGGTTCGGATCCATCTCCCGGCTCGGAACCGGAAGACGTGAATGGAAACTACTACACCATCTCCGAAGTTAAGTGGATCGACCTCAGCGATTTATCTTCGATCGCTGCGCAATACAGAACCTTCCCCCACATGTCCGAAAGGCTCGAGGCGATAAGAGATCATCTGCTAAAGATGAATCACTGATACAGGAAAGGGGTGGTGTGAAAACTATGCTGGGAGCGATCGTTGGCGATATTGTGGGATCTAGATTCGAGTTCAACAACCACCGCGACAGGGATTTCGACCTGTTCGCCAGGGGCTGCTTTGCCACCGACGACAGCGTGATGACTCTAGCGGTCGCAAAGGCGTTAATGGAAACGGAAAAGAACGTCGATACATCGATAAACGACTACAGGCTGGACGGCAATTACCACCGGCTGCTGGGCGAATTGGCGGTCAGATACATGAGGGAAATCGGGCGTAAATACCCCGATTGCGGTTACGGCGGGATGTTCGCCCGCTGGATGTTCGGCGACGACCCGAAGCCATACGGCAGTTTCGGCAACGGAGCGGCCATGCGTATCAGTCCGGCAGGATTTATCGCTCGAACAGAAGCGGAAGCGGTGAGCCTCTCCGAAACGATAACCTCTGTCACGCACAACCACAGGGAAGGTATCAAAGGGGCGGAGGCGACAACGATCGCCGTCTATCTGGCGCGTCGAGGCTTTTCGAAAGGCGAAATCCGCGACAGGATCTCGAAAAGCTACTACTCCCTCGATTTCACGATCGACGCGATCCGACCGTCGTACAGGTTCAACGAGATCTGCCAGGAGACCGTGCCTCAGGCCATCGAATGTTTTCTTGAATCTGATTCGTTCGAGGATGCGATCCGCACGGCGATATCGCTCGGCGGCGACAGCGATACGATCGCCGCGATAACCGGCGCGATAGCCCAGGCGCATTACGGCGTGCCCGATTATATAGGCGCGAGAGCGCTGACTTACCTGGATGAAGAACTTAGGGCCATATACGATGAATGGGAAGCTTTTTCCCAGGGATGGCGGCCGCGAATAACGTGACGGCCTTCCTCGCTAGACCGTTCTCTTCGTCCAGTCCGTTAGCGGCTGCCGAACAGCAGGCT
>CAZBNE010000163.1:0-3181 GCA_964493155.1 uncultured Pelolinea sp. | reverse complement strand
TTCCGTTCATATCGATTCCGTAGATCCCTTCGGCAGTGGAATCCAGAATGAGTTGAAGCTGATTCTTATTTTCTTCCAGCGCCACATTTGCGCCGTACAGCTGCTCCGTTCGCTCCTCGACGCTCTCTTCCAGATTGTTTATGAGAAACTGCATTTTGTCCGCGACCCTGTTCAGGCTTTCCGATATGCTTCCTATTTCGTCGTTTCTAACAACTTCGGCACGCCTGGACAAGTCCCCCGAGGACAACGCGGCGGAGACATCGAGAAGATCGTCTATAGGCCTGATGAGTCTGCCGATTACGATGTGATAGGCGATCAGCGATACCGCCAGTGCAAACGCCACGAGAAGGGCCGTCAGATAAACGCTTTCAACCACACTGCTCATGTAAAGCCCTTCGGGGATCGCGGATATCAAGATCCAGTCAATGCCCGGCATCTGAATCTCGCGAACATTGACAAACAACTTCTCCCTCCCGCTGCCGTAGATAAAGATTGAGTCCCCGCTCGTTGCGTATTGAGCGTACTCTTGCTGTATATCACGATCTTCCATTTCACTTATGGTATTTCTTTTCAACGTGCCGTCGGAGAGAACGGAGAAGTTGTCGACCCCCGTCGAGTTGGCGATCAGCGCGCCCGTGTCTTTCTCGAAAAGAATCGCGTAACCGTCATAATTGTTCACGGTATCTCTGAGAAAGGCTCCGACGCTTGAAAGAAGCACGTGCGTTCCCATCACGCCCCGCAGGTTGCCATCGCTATCGTAAATGGGCCACGCTGCAGAAATGGTTAGGTCGCTCATCACAAAATGTTTATAGATGGGTGAGAAGGCTGGGCCTGCCGCTTCCTGCGCGGCTTTGTACCATGCGCGTGTCCGCGGGTCGAATTTTCCGGCCACTACGACTCGCTCGCCTGCCGTCAGGTCTTCGTTCACCGAATAGTACCAGGAGTTGCCCCCGGTAGAGACATCGTTCCTCATTATTTCGATAACGCCCTTCTCGTTCCTGCGGGCTCCGTAGTATTCGCCGTTTTCCGTGCCGTAGCTGAAACTGTATATCTCCTCTTGTTGAGAGCTCAAAACCCCGACGAAGAACTTGTCCCTGGACTCTTCATCGTACAGGTCGAGAATGCCGTTCTCTATGATCTTCCGGTTGGCGTCGTTGATATGGTCAGGCTCGTGCATGAAAGAGACGACTCGATTGTAGATGCCTTCGCCAATAGTCTCCACGATGCTCCCGGCCGTCTTTTCGGCCGAGGACAACCATCCGTTGAAAATCAGGTATCCGATGCCGCCGATAGACAACAGCATCGCCAGTATGAACACGATTCTAATTGCATTTTTAATCGAAACATCCTTTCTACTATTCATCCCCATCTTCTCTCTTAAACACGGCCCGCGCCCTGTCTCTTGACTGAAAAGAGCATTGGCGGCCCTTTTCATTTGTTCCTTCACCAATGAAGCAAAACTATGCCAACGTTGACTGCCAGATCTATCTCGACAGACCTTTGAAGGGGTGCGTTATATGATTTTAACCGCATGCCGGGTTCGAAACGTGGGCAAAGTTTTTGACTGCGATTTTCATAAGGCTCTTAGCGGTCATCGTTGACGATTATACGTCTTGAGGAATTCGATCGCGGCCTCTTCATCCAGTGGTTTGCTGATCAGATACCCCTGTATATTGTCGCACCCATATTCCGATAAATACTCTCTCTGCTTTTCGTGCTCCACCCCTTCCGCCACAACCAGGTGTCCCAGCTTATGCGCTATTGAGACGATATCGCCGGTGATGGCGTCCTCGGGTTTGAGGTGCATCAATCTGGAAATAAAAGATCTGTCGATTTTCAGGCAGTTCACGTTCAAGTCCATCTCCCTGGAAAGAGAGGAGTATCCCGTGCCGAAGTCATCTATGGCTATATGGATCCCGACCTCCATAAGCTCCCCGAGAATGCGGTTGACTTCTTCGTAATTTGAAGTAAATACCGACTCCGTAATCTCCAGGATGATATTCTCAGGACTCACGTGCATTTCATCTATCATCTCAAAAAGGCTATTGGCGAAACCGTTTCTCAACAGCTGAATGGCCGAGACGTTTATAGAAACGGAAATTGCTTCATACCCGTTCTTCTTCAATTTGTCCAGAAAACGAAAGGCCTGGAGCATAATCTTCCGACCGATCGGAATTATGAGTTTCGTTTTCTCGGCGATCGGAATGAATTCCAGAGGCGACACCGGACCGAGTCCTTCGATATTGAGCCTTGCCAGAGCTTCGTAGCAGCAAATCCTGTTCGATTTGAGATCCAGGATCGGCTGATAATGCAGGAACAGTCCGCCATTACTCTCATCGGCCGCAATTGCGGTAAGTTCGCGGGTTACTTCCTCCTCGCGGGCCGTCTGTATCTCGATCTCCGTGTCGTAGAAACATATTCCGACGTCCTTGTTGTTGGTATCGATCGCTTTTTCCGATGTGATCAGAAGTCTCCTCATAAGCAGATCCACATCGTACCCGTTGTCTCGCTCGATTTCAATGACTCCTATACCGCCGCCGGTCCTCTCCACGGCAAGCAGAGACTCCAGCGCTTCTGAAAGGGTTTCGGAGAATTCCACCAGTTCGCTCCTGTCTTTGTAGTCCCTTATGTAGAAAGCGAATCGATTTTCATGTGTGCTGAAAAGTACGCGCCTCTCTGTGCAATACTGATTTAGAGTATCTGCGACTTTCTTTATGAGTTCCTGCGTGTAATGAAACCCATAAGTCATGGTTAACGACTGCACGGCGCTCAAATTGACGCTTACGAGCGCTCTTTTCTCGGCCGCAGGTTTCTTCGCGTCGCTCTCGAGAAGGCTTTCCAGATAATTCCGGTTGTACAGGCCCGTCAAGTTATCGTGTTCATTGCTGTATCTGAGATTATTCTCGATTTCCTTCCGGTCGGAGATGTCGAGTATTATTCCCTCGAGAGCCTCCACTTCGCCCCGCTCGTTGTAGATACCCTGCCCAATCTCCAGAATCCATTTCCGCTCCCCTTTCGCCGTCACTATCTGGTATTCATAATTTAAAGTAATTCGCCTTTCGACTGCTCTTTGCCACTCTTCCCAGAGCGATTCGCGAAATTCCGGCGCGACCAGGTCTTTGAAGGCCAGGTCCCTGTTGTTGACGAGGCTTTCCGGACGATAACCGGTCAACTCAAAACA
>CAZBNE010000162.1:0-3202 GCA_964493155.1 uncultured Pelolinea sp. | reverse complement strand
CGCAAATGATACAACGCGGGAGTATGATGAATGAAAATGATGTTCTTGAGCTTTTGGCGGTAAAGTTAATAGGATTGGTGCCCGAGGATGAGCAGGTGATTGCCAGTTCCAATATCGGCAAACCTGTCGTTTTGGAAGAAAAATCAAAAGCTGGCCAGGCATTCAAGAGTATTGCTCGCCGGCTTATGGGTGATGAAATCCCATTTATTGATATGGAAATAAAGGATGATCTGCTACATCGCATCAGCAGGGTGTTCAAACCGGGAGGGAATTAATATGTCTGATTGGTTATCCAGATTCATGGGAAAGCCTTCAAGCGCTCAGGAAGCAAAAGAACGCCTGAAACTGGTTCTAATCCATGACAGAACAGATATCAATGCCGATACAATGGAAAAACTTAAGGATGACCTGATCAAAACAATCTCCCGCCATATCCAGATTAATCCCGATTCAGTAAAAATCACTATGATGCATGAAGGCAGGGAGCAGCGGCTGCTGGCAGATATTCAATTAAAGCAGCATGAAAGAAGAACAATCGGATAGATAAAAAGCGATCATGAAAAGAGAGCTTTGGCGTAATTTTGATTTTTGGCTTTTTGGGGCATCTATCTTTTTAAGTATTTTCGGCATCATGATGATCCAATCAGCGATTGCAGGAAATAAGGTGCTGGCGCTTTCTGTTGAACGCCAACCGATCTTCCTGGGACTGGGAATAGCACTGATGCTGTTGATAACAGCTATTGACTATCATTACTGGGGATCGTTAGCCAGGTTCATGTATATTTTCGCGTTGGTCTCCCTGCTGGTCATTTATGTTTATGGCCAGGCGCGTTATGGATCAGCGCGATGGTTGGATACGGGTGTAATTCTCATTCAGCCCTCTGAGATCGTAAAGATTATCATGATCATGGTGCTGGCAGATTATTTTGCGCGAAATCAGGATAAGCCGCATGATCTGCGCTGGATCGCACAAAGTTTTCTGATGACTATGGGTGTTGTTATCTGGATCCTGCTTCAACCTAACCTGAGCACATCTATTGTCATTTTCGTGATCTGGTTCTCATTACTATGGATCTGCGGGCTTCCTTTGAAATATTTGTTAACCCTGGTTATTGTGGGATTAATTCTGGCAGCTATCGCTTTTCCATTGCTGGAAGATTACCAGCGCGCGCGGGTGATAAATTTTCTTTTCCCGGATCCTGAAGCACGCCATGGTGATACGTATAATGTCGAACAGGCACTGATCACAATTGGTTCAGGCGGTTGGTTTGGGCAGGGTTATGGACAAGGGACGCAAGTTCAATTGCGCTACCTTAAGGTAAGGCATACCGACTTCATCTTTTCGGCTATGGCTGAAGAGTTTGGATTCGTGGGATCCTTTCTAATAATGGCACTGCTGGTTTTCATCATCTGGCGCTGCATACAGGCAGGGCAGAATGCCTGCGATCTTTATGGTTCCTTGATCGCTTATAGTTTTGCGGCTATGCTTTTTTTCCAGGCAGCGGTTAATATTGGCGTAAACCTTAATGTTGTACCAGTCTCCGGACTGCCTTTACCTTTCATGAGCTACGGCGGCAGTTCACTGTTGAGTTCTGTTATGGGTGTCGGCCTGGTTGAGAGTGTAAATCTTAGAAAAGGAAGTATTGCTTGAACCTCATGACTTATGATTAATCACAGCCCAATTCGAGTTAGATTTGCACCATCCCCAACCGGGCATGTCCACCTTGGATCAGCCCGTACGGCACTTTATGACTATCTGATCGCCAGAAAAACTGGCGGAAAATTTGTTTTGCGCATTGAGGATACAGACCGCAAGCGGCTGGTGGAAGGAGCTGAAGAAGAGCTGATCAACAGTTTACATTGGCTTGGGATCGATTGGGATGAAGGTCCGGATAAAGGTGGACTATTTGGGCCTTACCGGCAATCAGAGCGGAAAGAAATCTATCTGCAGTATGCGCGGGAGTTGGTGAAAAAGGGGTATGCCTATTACTGTTTTTGCACCCCTGAGCGACTAAATAAGGTAAGGCAGGAGCAGCAGGCAATTAAACAAACGCCGCATTATGATGGCCTGTGCAAAACCATAACACCATCAGAAGCGGAAAAACGAATTAGAGCAGGCGAGCCGCATGTGATTCGCTTTAACTCGCCAAAAGAGGGTGTGACTGTAGTTAAAGACCTGCTCCGCGGTGACATCAACTTTGAAAACAAGAACCTGGATGATTTCATCATTGTCAAGTCTGATGGGTGGGCGCTTTACCACCTGGCAGCCATTGTTGATGATTACCTGATGAAAATAACGCATGTCATCCGCGGTTCAGAATGGCTGCCAACATCGCCGCAGCACAGCCTGATATGGAAAGCATTCGGATGGGAAGAACCGGTTTGGGTGCACCTCTCCGTTTTTTTAAAACCCAGCGGAAAAGGAAAAATGTCCAAACGCGAAGCTGCCGAGCTGACCAATGACGGTTACTCCATTTTTATTAAGGACCTGGAAAAATTAGGCTACCTGCCTGAGGCAGTGATCAATTGGGTGGCATTAATGGGATGGAGTTTTGATGACCATACCGAATTCTTTAATATGCAGGATCTTGTTGAAAAATTTTCCCTGGAAAAATTAAATCCTTCTCCCGCGGCGATTAACTTTTCCAAGCTGGATTATTTTAATAAGGAGCACATCAAGAAATTATCCAACCAAAAGCTGGCAGAAAAGGTCTATCCCTTTTTTGTGGACAGAGGCTTTACGCCTGATATAACCAAGCTGGAGGCGATCGCACCAGTGATCAATGAGCGCCTGACGACGCTGGATGACGCCATCGAACTATGTGCTTTTCTTTTCAGGGATATCGTAGTACCGGAACTGACTGCTCTGTTGATTGCGGATAAAACCCTGGATGAAACGAAAATGATCGCGCAAGAGGTTTTGGAGCTATTGTTGAACTTGAAAAACTGGGATAGCAGCGGTATCAACGCTGTCATGAGAAAATACATGGAAAACAAGCAGCTTTCTCCGCGCCAGCTGCTCAGCTTTCTGCGTGAAGCAGTTGCCGGACAACAAGTGACTCCACCTTTATTCGAAAGCATGGCTGTTCTTGGAAAAACCACCTGCATTGAAAGAATTCAACGTGCGATCGCGGTAATGGGTTGATACAAAATGGTTTAATGGTAAAATAATTGCCGCGCCCTTACTGGGGGCTCGTCTAAC
>CAZBNE010000161.1:0-3461 GCA_964493155.1 uncultured Pelolinea sp. | reverse complement strand
GCTATTCCTGTCCACTGCTTGCGCGCGAAAATATCTTGCTTGGTAAAGTCCCGACCACACCAACCATCGCTTCCATCATAGCCGGCATACAGTCGCAGGAAGCATTGAAACTGATCCATAACAAACCGGTCAAACCTGGCAGCGTGATGCACTTCAATGGGATGACCAATGAAATGCACATAACCGCATATACACCAGTTGAGGATTGCGAGAGCCATTGGACCTACGGTGCTATTACTGAACTGCCATTGCGTGCCGATACAACTACCCTCGAGGATATGCTGCGCATCGCCCACCGTGAACTTGGTCAAGATGCGGTTTTGGAGCTGGACCAGGAACTCATCCTGGCGCTAACCTGCCCAAATTGCGGAACACGGGAAGAAGTTCTTCAACCGATCTCAGCTGTGGGGTTTAATCGCGCCCATTGCCCAACCTGCGGAATTTTACGCGAGACTGAACTATCACATGCGATTTCTGGCAATGAGAATTTTCTCACACGCACACTGGCGAGTGTTGGAGTTCCAGCGCTACATATTATCCGGGCATATAACGCTCAGGAATACCGCTTTTATGAATTATCAGGTGATCTGAACGATGCCCTTCATTTTTCTCATTTTGAACTGCCAGCGCTTGAGAAACCCATCCGGTTAGGCGGACATATCAAACTAAAAGAAAAAGTCATCCTTAAAGACAAGCCGAAAATAAAACTCCACACAGATATCCCTTCAACTTCGATCGCACATCAGGAGCCGCAAGAAAAAATAGCGATCAAAGTCAAGAAATCAGGTCTTAAATGAAATTATTCAGCGAGATGGTCAAATGGATCATTATTTTGCTGCTGTCTCTGTCAATGGGACTAGTGGCAATCATTTTTTTATCCTCCCAACTGGAGATCACCGCTTATTTGATGCGCCTCATTCTGCTGGTCGCGATCAGTTTTATAAGTGCCTTGGCAGCCCGAACGCTCTATGGGAGGATCCCTGCTATCTTGGCATTGCTTTTATCATTGACCGCTAGCCTTTGCGCTGTTCTGATCATAGACCATTTTTATGAAACCGGATATCAATTGAGATTTTTATCCAACAACTTTCGAGTTCAAGCACTAAACGCAGGCGATATAAGCCAATTGATATTAATGACGCTTGTATCTTTACCACCTCTCTTAGTCTTCAGACGCCATTCAACAACAATTCGCAGATCATATACCTTTAAGATGCCAGGTTTAAAACAGGCACGTGAGTCTTTATCCAGGTTGCTTGTATCGTTTCTCAATAAAATTGATCCCAGAAACTGGAAGTTATGGAAAAAGCTAAAAAAAATCCAGATCACAAAACAGACGCTGAAAAAACCGGCAACGATCGAAAGACCTGTTGTCTCAATTACCCGCTCTGTTATTGCGAAGAACAATATTCCACCTGTCACCATCCGCAAAAAAAAACCTGCCAAACCTGCGGTTAAAAAACTAACACTGCCCGGAAAATTATTCAAGGGGAATTCCGCAGATGTCAAATTGGTTGGTGAAGAAGAACATTGCTGCCCGTATTGCCTTGAAGAAGTTGTCCTGAACGACAGCCGGGGCGTAAAAGTCTGTCCGGAATGCGGCACGTGGCACCACCAGGATTGCTGGAATCTAACCGGCTCTTGCGGTGTGGCTCACAGGAATGAATTATGAGGTTATCCCAAATATTTGAAGGAGTAGGGTAGATGCCAGATATCACAACCACGATTGTTTTACCAAATGGGAGCGCCAGACATGCGGATATGCCTGATGATGTTCCAATCCGCGACCTGTTAAATGAGTTGGTTTCTTTGCTTGAGCTCCCCACGGTAGGTCCTGACGGACGTCCGATGGGCTATCGCGTTGACAGCAAGGCGCTTGGCCGGGAATTGCGCGAAGATGAGACCCTATCCGGCTCTGGTATCCCTTCTGATGACCGATTGATGATCACAACTGATATCACCGCTGGTTCAATTACAGTGGATTCCAATCCCCGTATCCGCCGCCTGCGTAAAGATTATGAATTGATCCAGGAATTGGATTCACGCAGCGATCTTATTCAAGTCCATGCCAAGCAGGTAAAAGCCGGCATGCCACCTGATAGATACATAATTACCTACAAATGCAAAGGTATTATCGGCATCGATAGCAAAGGCAATCCAAAAATCGGCGAGAAGCACCAGGTGGAGATCTATCTACATAGCCAGTACCCACAGCGCTGGCCTGGAATGAAATGGCTAACACCCGTCTGGCACCCAAATATCAATCATGTAAACGGCAGTGTTTGCATCGATGCCGCATGGTGGTCTGCAAGTCGCTCATTGGACCGTTTGGTAATAATGCTTGGCGAAATGGTGCAATTTAAAAATTTTCATGACGATCCAACCAAAGCACCCTACCCTTGGGATATGGAAGCAGCCACCTGGTGTCGTCAATTCAGAAAAACACACCCGAAATATTTTCCACTGGATAAACGTGAACTCCTGCGCCCTGAACGGGTGAAGATCAGCAAACCAAGGCCGCAGTCAGTAAAACCAAAAATTAAGCTCAAATAATTCGAAAGGAGATCAAAAATGGCTGATAAATCTGTAACACTGGTACTGCCTTCCGGAGGAACCCGCAATGCTGAGGTTCCGGATGATGTGATCGTGAAGGAATTGGTACCCGAACTGGCAACCACTCTGGAACTGCCTACTGTTGGTCCTGATGGTCGCCCAGTGAGCTATCGCCTGGATAGCAAAGCACTCGGTCGTGAACTAAAAGATGACGAGACGCTTTCAGGCGCCGCGGTGCCCGATGATGACCGTTTGATGATCACTGCAGACATTACAGCGGGATAGTTCTTATTTTTTTGAAAACGGAGCAGCCGACTTGAATATTTCTCCGCGAGTAAGACTCTTAGCCCAGAAAAAAAACCTGGCACACCCAACCCGCATCCCTCTTCACCGGGCGCTGCATTGGGTGCCAAAAAATGAAGATATGCGCTGCATTAAACCACCCCTGGGAATTTTTTTGACTCAAAATGCGTTTGTGCGCATATGCGCCCATGCAGGCAGCGACCTCGATAATGAAGTCGGTGGATGGATGGCTGGAAAACACTGCCGTGACTCCCTGCACGGCACACCTTTTATTGTGATCGATACCATCCTGCCTGCCATTCATACTGAACAGGGCGCAGCGCATCTCACATTTACAGGCGATACGCAAATCGCGCTTCACAATCATCTGGAAGAACATTTTCCTGAAAAAGTTTTCCTGGGTTGGTACCATACACATCCGCGTATGGGAGTATTTTTATCCCATTGGGATACCTGGCTGCACCAAAATTTTTTTCCTGAAGCATGGCAGGTCGCATTGGTGATTGAACCTCACCAGTCAATTGGAGGATTTTTTATCCGCCAGACAGATGGCAGCCTGGATCAACATTCTTACTTTGGCTTCTATGAGCTGACCAATAGCAACC
>CAZBNE010000160.1:0-3481 GCA_964493155.1 uncultured Pelolinea sp. | reverse complement strand
ACTTAGCGCTGCGGTACTCCTCCTCGGAATCCGATAAAGAGTACTGCAGCCAAAAAACAGAGAACCGCCTTTCGGCGGTTCTCTGTTTAATGCGTAATGAGACTTTGAAACTACTTAACAAAAATAGCAAAATATTTCTGTCTTTGCCATATTACTCATTCCATTTTCCAATATCTTTGGCATGAGAAAATTTCTAGTGGTTCAAATACAATCGAGTATTTAATCAAAAAAAATATCTCCCAAGAGTATTTGGACAATGATCCAAAAAAATCGCTGTGGTTTCTTACACTACAATTAATCATCAGTAATTTTTAAAAATCATTTAAATCTGCCATTGTCAACTGTTCCAAAATTTTTGTTATTGATATTCAAAGGTTTCTTGAAAACTTTGCTTCGTATCCCTTTTGTTTTTTTCATTGAAAGGACCATGATAAACTTTTCTGAATTTCCAGAAGGAATGTTAAACCTACATACCAACAAAAAAACCATTGGAACTAAGGAAATTGTTATGTTGAACCTCATTAAAAAAACACCCATTTTTTGTATGTTCATTTTTGTGTTAATCGGATGCGCGGTGCAGACGTCATCTGAAACAGGACGGGACCTGGCGATGAATGTTACTCCAAACGTTGATCTTGATTCATCAGGGAATAATCCTGTTACACCGACCGTAGAAGTATCTTTACCGAAGGAATTGAAAATTTATGAGGACAACCTGATCAGCGAATATGATCCGATTCTTGACAACTTTGAAAAGGCTTCACGCTACACCATCAATTTGGTGATCGAGGATGGTTTCTCTCAAATTCTGGGTAAAGAAGAGGTTATCTATACCAATCTTGAATCTGAACCATTAACAGAGGTTTATTTACTGTTATTGCCTAATAGTGCCGGGGATTACATCACAGTTAATGATGTTTATATCAATGAATTGTCAGCTTCGTCAGAAATCACATTTGGAAATACAGTTTTAAAGGTTATTCTGGATAAACCTCTTGAACCTGATGAATCGGTCGCGATCGAATTGAATTTCAACGGTACGATCCCCCAGGAAATGAGCGGGAATTACGGCTTGTATTCGTTCCAGGATAATGTCCTTGCGCTTGATGCCTTCTTTCCGATTATCCCTGTATATGATGAACAAGGATGGCATGTGCAGGATCCACCCAAAAACGCTGATTTGATTTTCACAGACGCCTCTTTTTTTAATGTCACCGTAGAAGCTTCAGAAGATCTGGTGATAGTAGCATCCGGTATCGTGGGAAACAGAGAAGTTACGAACAATCGTCAGATCGTAACATTTTTTGGAGGACCCCAGCGCGATTTTTATATTGCCGCCAGCTCACGTTTTATCAGGAACTTCAAAACAGAAGGTGAGACAAGAATTTCCAGTTACTACCCGAAAGAATTTAAAGATGCGGGAAATTTGGCTCTTGAGACAGCCTCAAATGCTGTAAGAGTATTTTCTGATCTTTATGGTTCATATCCGTTTAGTGAACTGAACGTGGTGAGTACTCCCATGCTTGCTTTAGGGATGGAATATTCAGGAGTAGCCGCAATGGGGATCAATCTGTATAATCCCGGTGATTACATCCAGGGAGTTTCCAATGCATCCCTTTTGGAATCATCCACGGCACATGAGGTGGCTCACCAGTGGTTCTTTAACCAAGTCATGAATGATCAGATCAGTGAGCCCTGGTTGGATGAGGGTTTGGTCCAATACCTCACTTATCAATACTTTCTCCAGTCACAAGGTGAAGAGGCGGCAGACCAGGTTAAAAAGAACTGGGAGATGAGATGGTCAAGAGCCGGGATGAAAGAAACTCCAATCGGAAAACCCGCCAATGATTACTCTGGAACAGAATACTCGGCAATCGTTTACGGCCGCGCTCCGCTATTCATTTTAGAGCTTGAAAACAAAATGGGCAAAGACGTTTTTTCGAATTTTCTTGCAGAATATATCAACGAATATCGCTGGAAAACAGTGACTTCTGAAAATTTTAGATCGATGGCTGAAAATAAATGTGATTGCGACTTGGGCGAATTATTTAATGAATGGTGGGCTTTTAAATGAGGACCGGCATGAAATAATTGCAAAAGGATTGCTTAAATCGATCCTTATGCAATTTCACATAACTGACAGAGCCTCTTGGATGCTTGATGAGTAATCATCTTTAGATCCCTGAATTTCAGACTGAATTGCTGCATAAGCATAAAGATCTGTCATTTCCGGCGGGAAATTCCCGCCGATGGATGGCGATTTCGTTTTCATAGGCGCAATGGATTTTGGCGTCCTCAACCTGGTTGCTCCTGCCGATGCGCTGTGGAGGGCCTGCTTCCACCCTGTATGCCAGACCATTTTTGGGCAAATGTCTCTCCTGAAGGATTGTCCATTGGTCATGAAAGTGATTCATGCTGCCAGGATTTTTCCGTTAACTTTTGCCTAAATTTTGACGGACCAAACCCATTTTCATAGGGTGCGTGAAGAATTCCAGAAATCAAAACCAGGCGGAAAATATAAAATTTTGATCCCTGATGAATTTTTATCCCCGCATCTGGAACCAGATAAGAAATTTTATAAATGGAGCCTAAAGAGATAGAGTAATCTCTTATTTTTTCCAACCTGACAGGGAAATATCGTATGAACATGACATTGAAATTATGCTGGATAGTTTTTCGGTGATACTCATTTTGCTTGTTTTCATCAATTGCATATCTATTTGTGATCAGGTTATTCCTGGAAAATTGAGAAGGTAAATAAAAATTAATTTTTTATATGAAATTCTTTTTCAATGTATACCGCTGGCCTTTGTTATACAATAACAATATAAGAATTTATCCCGAAGGATAAATTGATTAAGGAGGTGGTTACTCATACTAACCAAAAAGAATAACGAGCGGTTATTTGATGGAGGGAAAAGCGTTTTGTTCAAATCTTTTCCAATAGAAAATCTTTCACCGGAATGCATTTCGAAAATGCGATTTCATCGCTCAGATTTAATAGGCTATTATTAATGGCCTGAATAAAAGTAATGTGAAAGCGTTACGAAAAATTTTATAAGAGTTAAATAAGGAGAAAAAATGGGAAATCCAATTCAAGATTGGTTAAATAAATTTAAAAAACCGGCAAAAACCACAGTTTCAGGCAAAGCAACCGCCGGAACAACCATAAAATCAACAGCCTCGGGTCGGGCAAGTGTGGGAGCCAGACCTACAAAGCCAGTCATCCAATCCACTGTGAGTACCCTGCAGGCGCAAAGAGATGCGATCGCAAAGAAGACCAATCAGGATATTATCAATGCCGCTTACAAGGTGGCTGATGAACTCAAGTTAAAAGGCGGACCCTGGCCGCTGCTGAGGGCCGCTGGTTGGGGGCGCCTGACAGAAAAACGTGGTGATCTCTATAAGGGTCCTGCCGTTGATGAAATTGAAAAATTGACACCTGAGCAAAAGGCAGCGCTTAAGAGAGTGCTGGGAATAT
>CAZBNE010000159.1:0-3515 GCA_964493155.1 uncultured Pelolinea sp. | reverse complement strand
GCAGTGAGTTTTTAAGAATATCAATAGATTGGGGTAGTTTCCCAACCAACCGGGTGACATTGCCGAGATCAGTCCAGATATCACGCAAGATGGCCCCAGATTCACGGGCATACTCCATTCCTTTATTCAAATAATTCAATGCCAGATTTAAATCTCCAAGACTGCGTTGCGCCCATCCCTGCACCCAGTAGAGGACGGCTTGTTCTTTCAGGCTCATTTCCGGAATGTTTTTCAATGCAGCTTGGGTGATTTCCATAGCTCGCTGAGGATGGCCTGAGCATACTGCCTTCAATCCTCGAAGGATTGCGACCATAGACTGGATGACAGTGATCTCTTCTGCTGACAGTCTTATTTCAGTTGGTTCTCCCTCTGATTTTCTTTGGCTGTTACTGGAAGTAATGATTTCTTCAGCGTTATCCAGAAGAGGATCAATTCTATCGATCAATCCTGCCTGCGAATACATCTCTGCCACTTGCACACATAATTTAGGTCTTTTATATAACTCACCTTTAGGAAATTGTTCAAGCCATTTAAAAATGGTTGTCATTTGACCGTTTTCGAGGTATTTGGGCAAATGGAGATCTATGAGGCGATTTGCGTTATCCCAGTCCTCGGCAGCTAAAGAATGATTGATCGATGCTTCTATATCTCCGTATTTCTCAAACCATATTGAAGCGCGTTGATGCAATTCAGGAATTATTGAGGGTGAAATGCTTTGGAGGCGGGTACGCAATAGATCTGCAAAGAGATGGTGATACCTGTACCAGATCCGTTCGTCATCCATTGGAATGATAAACAATCCCAGGTTTTCCAGCATTGCTAAATGAATCTTTCGTTCATCAGCAATTACTGGAACGGGATTTTGTGCCACAAGCGGCTCTTTTGTTGAATTGATACTCATCACAAAATCACATAAAGCATCATTCAACCGCTCAAGAATGGATGTCTGCAAAAGATAGTTTTGAATTTCCGGTGGCTGGCGACTCAGTGCTTCTTCTGCCAGGTAATCCATGATAAAACGATGGCTTCCTGAAAATGCATCAATGAACTGAGGTATATCTCCCCGACCCTGCATGGAAACTCCTGCAAGTTGTAATCCGGCAATCCATCCTTCCGTACGACCCTCAAGTTTTATAACCTGTTCTTGGGATAGATCCAGAGCGAACACCTGATTCAATAACCTGGTGGTTTCTGAAGGGTTAAAGCGCAAGTCTTCTGCACGGATTTCAGACAATTGACCGCGCGCCCGCATTCGGGAAAGCGGAATTGGTGGATCCGAGCGGGTAGCTATTACCATATGGACCTTATCGGGTAAATGATCCAAAAGGAACGTAATTCCATCATGAATTTCAGGATTGCTTATAAATTGATAATCATCCAATACCAGAAGCACAGGCTGATCCAATTCCTGCAGGTCATTGAGCAGCATACTTAACGGAGTGTTTGGATATTGTGAATCCGCAGAATGGATGATCTCCTGCGTTGCTGTCCTTATTTCAAGATCAACCTTCTCTAAAGCCGCCGTAAGGTATGCTAAAAATCGCATAGTGTCGTTATCACCCGCATCCAAAGAAAACCAGCAAACAGCCCAGGGTGTTGGTGTATCCGCTTTTTGGAGGAAATCAATCCATTCAGCTAGTAGTGTGGTTTTTCCGTATCCAGCCGGAGCACTGATCAATGTCAGTGTTTTTCTTGAGCCTTTAATTATTTTTTCGAGAAGTTGGGGACGCGGTACATAATCCTTCCGCAGGCGCGGTATAAATAATTTCGTTTTGATAAGTGGTTGTGAACATGGCCCAATCTGAGGGATTGGAGTGGATTTATCAGGAAGCTCATCCATATTCCCGGTTTTACCAGCCCGGATCTCTTGATAGAATGACAGGATTTCATCGTCGGGAGGTTGATCGAGTTCATCTTTTAATATACGCGAATATTCTTCAAATTGATGCAAAGCAGCGCTGCGCTGCCCGGTTTGCGCATACAATTCAATAAGCGTTCGCTGTGCCTTTTCATAGAAAGGATCCAGGTTGACCCAATTACGAGCTCTTTGAATGGCTTTTTGCCATTCTCCAAATGATGCATAAGCAAGAGTTAATTTTTCCAGCGAGGATGCAAATTCTTGAAGAAAACTTTCACGTTGTGTGTATTGCCATTTTTCAAATTCCGGCGAATCTCGCAAGTTTAATCCTTCCAGAAAGCTCCCTCTATATAATGCCGTAGCTTTCTCAAGATTGCTGATGCACTCTGCGCAGACAATTCGCTCATGGTTGTGTGATTCCACGCTGGCCAGGAGCAGACGAAATTCACGAACATCCTGCCAGGACAAACAAGATGGATTGATCATAACCGTTTCCCGATTGGCGGTTATGAAATCAGGCCCCAAGTCACGATTTATCGAAAACAAGGTACGGCGCAAATTTGCACTGGCATGCTGCTGGTCATATTCCGGCCAAAACAATGCCGCAAGGTTTTCTCTTGATAATGAGGAAGAGAAAGAGAGATCAAGATACGCTATTAACGCAACCGCTTTTCGGGTTTCCAGATTAATAACATTGCCATTACGTTCAATCTTGGGAATTCCCAGCCAGTTTGTTTTAATACCTTCCATTGGGTTTCTATGTTAGGGTCACGGTTCTGTTGGTTCCAATGATCATACGAGACCCCATTAAGAAGATTATATACCCGTTGGTAAATTGGCCTTAAAGCTTGTATAGCTTCAATCCCATGGAATCTCTTATTTGAATTTACTTGTCAGTAAATTGCATTGACATTGCAAAAGCATCTGTTTGATCCGCTTCTGTAACAAATATTCAACGGAAATGTATCGCCGCTTCAGTAAGATCACTATGGATGTTTTATTAGTTATTGAAGTAAAGCTATGATGATTCCGGAAGGATTGAATATGAACATGGTCGGAATGGGAAGGAATAACGTGGGAAGAATAATGCCGGGCTTATTGGTGTTGATCGGATTATTTGTTATGCAAGTTATTGCTGGAAAATCAGGATGGGCTATCGCCAACTTGTTCATGTATGGTTCTGTTGATCCCAATGATCTTTTCGCCCGGGTGTCTGTTCACCATTTGATACAAATGCTGATTGCTCTGGTGATCATTCTTATCATCAAGACTGTGCTCCGGGTGGATTTCGGATTTCACCCGGGTGATAGAAAAGTGGGTATGCGGTGTCTCCTGATTTTTACGGGTGCGATCACAGGGATTGCCTTGGGTTATCACACCCTCATGGAAATCATCGGACAACCGATTGCTTATGACTATCCACTGACCGCCCAGAATATGCTCGGATACCTGGGATTTCAGCTCTTTTTGAGCGGCCCCTCAGAAGAGATACTGTATCGTGCTTTGCCGGTTACACTCCTCGCCTTTGTCTTTGGAAAGAAAACAACCGAGACCAATAACGTTTCATTGGAGGTTATTCTGACTTCTTTGCTATTCACAGCAGCACATATCACATATACCATCTCACCGTTTTCTATTTCAGAATTGAATATCTTTG
>CAZBNE010000158.1:0-3646 GCA_964493155.1 uncultured Pelolinea sp. | reverse complement strand
CATTGGCATAGATGAGCATTCCCTGGTGACCAACCGGCGCCAGCTGAAGGACAAGGTCGGTCAGATCAACACCGACCTCAAACAGCCGGCGCTGGTGGAAGAATTTATCGACGGGCGTGAATTTGCTGTAGCGATCCTGCCTGGCAAAATCAACCGCACCATGCCGCTGCTCGAAATCGAATATGACGCACTACCGCTCAAGCAACGCTATCTGGATTACAGCGCCAAGTGGATGATCCACACAGACTGGTATCAGAAAACCACACCCATCCACCCGCGCGATCTGACCGACGCGGAGATCGACCATATCAACACCACCGCCATGAAGTGCTTTACCTGCCTTGGGCTCGATTCCTATGTCCGGGTGGATATGCGCTTCAAGGAGCACACGCTCTATGTGCTGGAGGTCAATCAGAATCCCAGCATTGGCGAAGATGGCAGCGGTTTTGTGCGCACCGCTTTGGACTTTGGGCTGGATTACACAGCCATGATCAACGCCCTTCTGCAGAACGCTATCCTGGGGGTTTTATGAAGATTGTCGTACTTGAACCTGAAGAGCCTGACTCTACCGACGCCAAAAAGATAGACCGTATCGGCGCGCTGCTGGAAAGCAGCGGCCACCAGGTGCTGCGCCAGAAGGCGGACAGCGGCATGTATTCCTTCCTGTTGAAAAGCGCGCCGGATGTTGTTTTCAACCTCGCCAGCATCTACGGCTGGGAAAGGACCAACCTTGTCCCCGCGCTGCTCGAGATCGCAGGGCAGCGCTACACGGGCTCCAATTTGCTCAGCCTGTCACTCGCGCGCAATTACACCAAGCGCTTTCCGCTCTTGCTGGCCTCCGGAGTTCCGCTGGCGGAATTTAAAGTTATGAAGGCAATAGAAGCGCAGATTCCCGCCGGCTTTGATTTTCCATTAACACTCTATTGCGACGGCGTCTATGATGAAATAACCATCCATAGCCCGGCAGAATTGAAAAGTGCGCTTAAAGATTACCCACCACGCGAAGATCTGGTGCTGCAGAAAATGATCAGCGGGCAAAGGACGAGCATTTACATCCTCGATGCCACTCCCTTCCTGCCGCCTGAAAATCGCGCCTGCCTTGAGTTGGCTCTCAAGGCATATGCACTTCTGGAAGCACGAGGTCTGGCGCGTTTTGATTTTATTGAGTGCGGTGATACTTTCTATCTGGATGAGATCGACCTTTCCCCCGATCCGCTAGATGAAGCCTTTTTGCAGGAGGCAGCCATGCACAGCCTGGATGAAGCCGCTTTCCTGGAACAGCTGCTGAGACATGCGGGGCAGGACCTTCCTTCGCATGGCAGGCGGGGTTCATACCTGCACAAGAAAGCGCTGACGCCCAGGGACAGGATCAACATTCGGCCGCTGAAGTGGATGGATGCCGAGCTTGACCAGATCCTGGAAATCGACGCACTGTGCTTCAATAAATATGATGCCTATACCCTCGAAGATTATCAGCGCTGGTTCAGCTACAACCCGGACCTGTGCCTGGTGGCGGTCATCGGCGGCCGAATAGCCGGAGATGTGATCTCTCGTATCGTTGATGGCCGGGCGGAACTGGCGTCCATGGCTACCCACCCGTCATACCGCAGGCGCGGCGTGGCAGAGGCGCTGCTGGCTGAAACTGTGCGACGCATTAAATCGCGCGGTATTTCGCAGATTGATATTGAGGTCAGAAAGACCAACTTTGTCGGGCTGAGCTTCTGGAAAAAAATGAGCTTTGAGATCATCGGTGAAAAACCTAGTTTTTACGCCGACGGTGAAGATGCATTCAATATGCGGAAGATCCTCTCGTAAGTCGGGCACCCTACAAAGACAACAACTGCAGGTTTGAAAGGGTAAAATCAACTTCATGAAACCACGAACACAAAGATCTCAAACTTGCCCGGCTTGCAGCAACAAGAAGGACAAATTGTCAATGACAATCCCGATCATTGCATGTATCGCCATCTTGCTGGCAGGCACACTGGCTGCCTGTGAAGGGCAGCCTACAGCGCAACCATCCAAACAGTACAGCGCTGCGCCACCCATGCAGATCGATTTAGCCCGGCAGTACTTTGCCACCATAAAAATGGAAAAAGGCGGTGAGTTTGTTATCCAGCTTTTTCCCGATAAAGCACCCATCACCGTCAACAGCTTTGTCTTTCTCTCGCGCGAAGGTTTTTACGATGGTGTCACTTTTCACCGTGTGCTGGATGGTTTTATGGCTCAGGGCGGTGATCCTGACGGCAGCGGTGCGGGAGGACCGGGCTACCAGTTTGTCAATGAAGATTCTGACCTGACATTTGATAAAGCCGGTGTGGTTGCCATGGCAAACGCCGGGCGCGACACGAACGGCAGCCAGTTCTTCATCACCTTCGCGCCGGCAGAACAGTTGAATGGCGGCTACACCATATTCGGGCAGGTCATTGAGGGAATGGACATCGTAAATGGCATCACCCGCCGCGACCCACAGCTCAATCCGAATTTCAGCGGTGATGCGATTGAAAGTGTCACCATTACCGAAAAGTAGGGTGAACATCCGCATAGACGATAGTACATGTAAAGCAATGTATCCCCGACTTAAGGGAGGGCACTGCCTACCGAAAACCTGAAGATTGGAATAACCTCAGATCAAGAAATAATTTGGCGCCTCTAATTGAAAAATGAATGACGCAATTATCTCCAAACTGATCGATTTCGGCGAAGCCAACGAAAGCATACGCGCGCTAATTCTGGAAGGCTCGCACACGACCGGACAATTCATTGACGCTCTCTCGGATTACGACATCAACGTCTTCAGCGATCATGCCGATCCCTTTCTGCAAGGCGCTGACTGGTTAAAGCAGTTCGGCCGGGTTCTGATCTATCAGAAAGAGGAAATGGATTTCTATGGACAGGTCCTCCCCACCCGCCTGGTGGTTTTCACGGATGGCAGCCGTATTGACTTCTCTTTCTGGCCGGTTTCGACGCTGACAGAAATGACGCACGGCAGTAAGCGTTACGAAAGCTATTGCAACGGCTATCGGGTTCTGCTGGATAAGGACGGGCTTACCGCGAACCTGCCCGAACCGGACGGTCTGGGCTTTCAGGTTTTACCGCCTCAGCGGGACCAGTTCCTGCAGATCCTCTATGATTTCTGGTTCGAGGCTTACTGCGTTGCCCGCGCGCTGGCGCGCAGCGACTTGTGGTACGCCAAGCGTATTGAAGCCAGCTATCTCAAGGACCATCTGTATCAGATGATCTTGTGGGAATACCAATCCCGGCACGGCTGGGAGCCCGACTTGCTGCTGCACCAGGGCGGCAAGCGCTTTGAGCGCTGGGCGGAACCGGAATTATTAAACGAGATCTCCAAATGTTTTTCCGGATATTCGATCGATGAAACCTGGAAAAGCCTGTCTGCTATGCTGGAGACTTTCTCTTGCTTGTCAAAAGAATTGGCCGAACGCCTGGGAGTAGAGTTTCCCGAAAAAAAGGATTTTGAGATTAAGGAATACCTGATCAGTATAAAAACGGATAGATATTGAAAAATGATCACTTTATTCAGCAGGATGCTATCTTTGCGAACAGCATCCTGCTCATATTTTGAATTGAGTTTTAGAAATTATTCTGGTCCCGAATAATGCTTATGATATAAACCGCGAAAGGA
>CAZBNE010000157.1:1416-3669 GCA_964493155.1 uncultured Pelolinea sp. | reverse complement strand
GCCAGCCCCAGCGGCGACCCGCCGGAATTGCGCCGCATGTCGATCACGATGCCCGCCACGCCGGCATCCTCAAAGGTTTTAAACGCCCGGTCAACAACGCGGATGGCCAAACCGAGATCGTCATAATTGGAATTCAGCTTGAGATAACCCACGCCGACATCCCCAAACAACTGATATTCCGCCGGCAGAACATAAGGATCGCTTTCTCCGCCGCGATAGACGGCGAACAGGCTGTCAAGTTCCTGGATGGATGTCAGATTAGCTTTACCTTTTCTTGATTTAAAGAGCGCAAGAAAATTTTCCCATAAAGACAATTCATTTTCAGATACAAATGGATTCTTAAATTCAACCGTGATAGTTTGTCCTATGCCGCCGCGCGTAAGGAAGGTGGTCTGCTCGTAACGCAGGCCGAAATCGGTGGATTGTGGTTCAAATTGCCTCACCATTTTCAGTGCAGTTTGAACTGGTTCCCCATTAAATTTTATTAGCTCAGCACCAACCTTCATACCTGCTTTATCAGCCGGACCTCCCGGTAACACATACACCACCATTACACGCTTGTTATCCAGTTCCCTGACCGCGAAACCCCAGCCGCCCAGAATATTGCTCTCGTTATACTGGTAATCATAATTGCCGCCGCTGAAGCCCACATGCCCGTCATTGAATTTCATCATCAGCTCGCGCAGCGCGAGATAAAAGGCATAGGGATCGCGCGCCTCTTCAGCGTTGGCCACTTTGGGTGCGAGCGTTGCATAAACCGCATCCCAGTCGGGTTGTTTACCGCTGATGCCGTTAAAGGCATATTCCTTGCGCATGGTCTCGTATAGTTTTTCAAAGGCATCGGTATACGAAAGCGCCGAATAATCTTTGACCGCCACATCCGCAGGTTCGTACAGCGTCAGCTCGGCGGTCTGGTCGCGGATGACCTTGAAAGGTTTTTGGTCCAGGTCAATTACCGAATAGCCTGAAGGCACCGCCATGACCGGATCGTCCTTGGTAAACAGCAGTCCGTCATTCCCGAATCCGCTCGGAAATGCCTGCTGGCTGTCCGCCGCCCAGATCACCAGCTTCCCTCCGGTGACCTCATCCTGGTTTTCCGTGTCCGTTCTTATCGAAGCCAGATAGGCTGGCCAGCCCAGCGAGCGGTCGTCGCCTTCCGAGAAGACACCGCCGGTCAGGTTGGGGTTGTATCCCACTGCAAAAACCTGCAGCCCGCGCTCTTTTTTAGCGTCCTGGTCCACATCATTGAAGAAGGCTTCAGGCACGGCAGGCAGCGCCAGGCGGAATGTGGCCTTGTTGTTTTCAGCGTCCAGGTCCATATACCCCAGCACCTGGCCTTCAACCGGCATTTCCCATTCCTTGTCGCGCAGCACAAAGCCGGTCATGTCCAGCAGCCCGACCGCGTGCTCTACGTAATATGTTTCCAGAACAAATTCATTCGTATATGTCATAGTGCCTGTTATTCTAATTACGCCATTATCATTTGTATCTTCAGCAGGAGTAATAGAATCGTGAAAAATTCTCGGCATATCAAATGTAAATGCAGAGATGAAAAGACTGCCTGTAATCATAAATACCATGAGCAAATTTGTTTTTTTATTCATTATTTTGGCTCTCGTATTAAAGTTTTATTGATTTTATCCCAAACAAACCACAAAATATCAGGGCTTGGTTAAGGCTATTAATAAAAAAGTGGAGACACGGAAGGCATGTCTCCACCCGGCTGCAGTAAAAACCGCAACCTGTATTGAGTATACATCGGTCTGATGCTTATTTTTTTCCTTTGGCCTTGCCCTTGTTTGACTTTTCCTTGGGTTCGGCTGCCTTGCGCACCTGGCCGACGCCCGTCATTTCCGGTTTGCCGTATTCTTTGAACATGGCGCCCATCCCGTCGCCGGCTTTATATTCTTCGACGAGCATATCAAGGGTTACCTCACAGTTCACGCCTTCCTGCGAGCAGGCAGTCTGTGCTTCAGCTGCCATCTGCATCAGCTTGGTCATTTCGCCGAATCCCAGGTCCTGCTCCACATGCATCACGGCTAAAGCTTCTTCAGGTGTGACTACGGGCAGCGCATCTGGAAGCGGATCGACCACCTCATCCAGCGCTTCATCTCCAGGGACTGGCTCGCCTTCAGGTTCGGTCGGGGGAATCACCTGGCCATCTGGCAATTCATCATCCGGCTCCTCGACAGCTGGCGGTGTAAACAGGTTCGCGAAGAAACTGGCCAGAAGCTTTACGACAGGATGCTCCGT
>CAZBNE010000157.1:0-1406 GCA_964493155.1 uncultured Pelolinea sp. | reverse complement strand
ATCGACCACCTCATCCAGCGCTTCTTCTCCAGGGACTGGCTCGCCTTCAGGTTCGGTCGGGGGAATCACCTGGCCATCCGGCAATTCATCATCTGGCAATTCACCATCCGGTTCTTCGACTGCTGGCGGTGTAAACAGGTTCGCGAAGAAACTGGCCAGAAGCTTTACGACGGGATGCTCCGTAAAACTGGATGCGTCTGTCTCAGGTGCTGGTTCCACCGCCGGATTCGTTTCACTTTGTGCAAAAATGGGAGTGGTGATCGTCACCAGCAGCAGCGCTGCGATCAGCAGACTCAATCCCTTAATTTTGTTTTTCATTTTTTGCTCCTTTTTGTTTAATGAATTTTTTTACGATTTGCTGGGTTTTCAAACGGTCATGCAGCATTAAACAAAAAAACCCGGCAACCTGGCAGTCCTGACTGATTTCCAGTTTTAGACCCATGGCTTTGCGTCCCCGCCTTTCGGCGGGTTTGCCTTTATCAAGTGCAGATATAAGTATAACTCTTTTAAAAAATTGTCAAACAAGATTCTGCCAGGTGATCTTTGCCTCAGTCTTACCTGTTAGGCCTGGATAGTTTTTTAAAAAAATACTGGCGCAAACCACAAATTTACGCATCGGATTTGCGGCTGCGCTTAAAATACAAAACGTAAACGGGAAAACCTCCAATAATTGGAGGATGGGTAGTATAACGCAATAAAGTCGCAAAGGACCTTATCTTAAGTTCAATCTAAATCATTTAAAAACAGTATAGGGCAGGATCCTCTAATACGTCTGCGTCCTCTCACTGGATTATCAGGGAACTTGTCACAGTTGCTTAAGGCACCTCGTAGATGGTGAAATAGTCAAATTGCGCCGGAATCGTACCTCTTGTGGATTGACCAGCTGCCAAACCGACGTACTTGGGTTCAAAATCGCTGGTGTGAGAACCGTGCTGGGTCCATTGAATGCCGTCCTTACTGGTAAAAGAAGTGTAGACATTTATCTCTCGTCGCAGGCGCAAATAAACATGATCCGTACCAGGCCCTGGAGACGCAAAATTCTCACCAACCAATTTTCCGCTTTCATTCATATCAAGATAGAATCCATCTCCGTCGCTCAAGCATGTGGCGCAATATGCGCGTCCGAACATAACATAATTTGCCCCATTGTAATAAATAATCAATCCGGCGATCTGATAATTTGTAGTTGGTTCAAAAGTCAATTTTGTTTCAAGTTCAAAATTGCCCTCAGGTATGGGGCGGATTAGTAGATTCCGTGAAGCGACACCACCTGAACCAGCAGTTATTTCAAGCGAACCCGGCTTATTGGTCAGACTCCACATCTTCTTGTTTTCCTTCACCCACTGCCAATTGGCTTCCAATGTTCCCTCAAAATCATCCCTGAACAGTATCGGGATTGGTGTTGG
>CAZBNE010000156.1:0-3738 GCA_964493155.1 uncultured Pelolinea sp. | reverse complement strand
AACCTGCGACCAAGCGGTTATGAGCCGCGCGCTCTGCCGCTGAGCTACGGGCCCGGGATGGGCAGAAAAATTATAACATGGTCGTTGGTTAATGCTCTCCCCAATCATAAAGATCTGAGAAAAATTTCTCTTAAAAATACCTGTTATTCAATAAACAATATCCAAAATAAATCATCCCCGCGGCGATATGCGGCATGAATCCGCCCCAAAAGATGAATTTCCATTTTTTCAAATCCTGGTCTGACTGTCGCTTTTTAAAGAAAAAGAGGCATGTCATTGAAAAAAGGACAAACAAGCTGATCTCGCCGCACCAAAGAAAATTTCCATGGAAAATCCGGTGCCCGCTTTCCGCCAGCAAGTATGAATATCCTGCTCCAAAAATGAATGAAAGCCAGGCAAGCTGCAGCTCAACAGACCGGCGAGCCTCTTGAAAATAAGCGATAAGAACGATCATGGGCAGCCAAATACTCAAAATGAATTTGGGCAGTAAAAGGTTTGATGAATTCTTCATCACGCCAAAAGGAAAGAGAATGATCTGCGAATCAGCCCCGTGATAGGTGATCAGGAATTGATATGCAAGAACCAGAATAGAGGGGATGATCAAAAATGTGATTATTTTTTTCCAGGCAATTTTTTCGCGCTTGAATATGCTTGCTGCAAACATGATTCCAATGGCAGGCAATAAACAGATGAGATGATTTGGTTTGATTAAGGAAGAAAACACGATCGCCAGGATGCCCAGGCACGTGATGAGCGGGGTTAATTTGATATTTTTAAAATATGAGGCAGAGTACACAAAAGCCAATAAGGCGAATGGCTTCAGGCCAATGATTGTAGGATTATGCGTTGTATTAATGCCAATATAGCCAAAGTATAAAAGCCTGTCCAGGGGTGCCAGAAGAAATACTGGTGTAGCGATCATGATTCCCAGAGACAGAAATACGGATTCCCACTTCTTTTCTTGTGGAAAAGCACTCCTTGCGAGAAAATAAAGAACTGCTGCAAGGAATAGCTGAAATCCGATTTGAACGGAAAAAATTGCCTTCCATACTGGAAAGGAAAAGATCCATTTAATGGCGATGACAAGCCATAACCAGCCGGGGTGAGATCCAAAATCCCTCCAGTATTTTGGATCATCCAGTACCTGTTGAATGAATATTCGATAAGAGGGGTAATCAGTGATATCGTGATATGCAATTTGTGTCAGGTGAATTGGAATAAAAATGATTGCAGTTAAAAGTATCAGGGATAGTAATGGTGTGATTCCAAACTTGCTTTCAATTTCTTTGAATGGTTTATTCATCAATTCTTTTCACTATCCACAAGGTTGATTTTAAACTTCATTTCCGGGTTTTGGCATGAGCCTGGGAGACGAACCTGTTAACCTGGCGTGCAGGTATAGGGGCGCAAAACATTTTACCTCGCCGGGAACAGCCGGATATTGAACCAGAACTGGATAGCTGTCAGCAGGATGCCCAGTCCGGTGAGAACAGCTCTGGCTTTGGATTGCGACAGGAAGCGCAGCCCCGCGGGGTAATCGCGCGCGCCCGCGATGGCCGGGAACAGGAACACCGCGCCGTACAGCGGGATCATCACCGGCAGCAGGTACTGAAAGGATTTCACCGCGATCCAGCCCACCAGAAAGGTGCCCGTAACCGCGCACCAGGCCAGTATCAGGCGGTTGAGCGTCTTCTGGCTGCCGATCAGCGAACCGGCTGCCAGTGAAAAACAGGCAAAATAAAAGTAAAAATCCTGCATGAAATGCAGGCGGAAAAATACCATCCAGGCCGGCAGCCCCAGCCGGTAAACGCCCTGCGGATCCGGCTCATCATATCCCTGCCGCATCACCGGATAATATTCCTGCAGTTCGGCGATGTAGGTCTTCAGGTTCCAGGGTATGGTGATGGACGGGCTGGTGATGATGATCGCTCCCAGCATGACCAGGATGAAGAACAGCCCGGCCCTCAGCGTTTTGGCGAAGTCCTGTTTTTTGGTGATCAGCCCTGCCAGCAGGTAGCCGCCAATGGCCAAAAAGAAGAACAAGCCCCAGACCTTGATGACCGCGTTCAAACCCACGGCGAAAGCCGCCAGGTAAAAATTCGTTCCGAAGCGCAGCCGGTCGCGTTTTAACAGTCCGATGGTCAGCAGAACAAGGAACACGATGATGGCATCCGGATGCCAGAAACGGATGTTGTAATGCACCACGCCCGGGATGAGCCCGAGAACCACGAACATGCCGATCGACGCCCACAGATGTTTGAATTCATTGACCAGATAGATCAGCAGAATAAGTGACGCCACCATGGGCAGGACGCTGATGAACTGGCGCATGAGCATCAGGTTCAGCGCGGTCTGCCCGGCAAATGCATTGCCATACAAAAGGCGCGGGATCACCAGCGTCAGTGCGGATAATGGGAAGTAGGGGTAACCGTACCACCAGCTGCTGATGATGAAGGAATCACGCAGCGTCTCCCCAAAGGTGCTGCCCGGAATAAGCATGTTGACCACGTCCGGATAAATGACCTCCTCGTCCGGGTGCATCGCGCTGCTGTAGTTGACCGGAATAAAAGCCGCAAAATAGACCACTCCCAGCACCAGCAGGATCACGAACACCTTTCGCTGGGTACCCGACCAGTTCTGCCAGCCCTTCCTGATCCGATCGCGCAATGTTGGGTGATTGGCAATCATACCGCGGTACGCAGTCCCCAGGGCTGCCCAAATAAAGGCACACGCGCCGGCCATCCACAGGATCAGCGGCCGCGCGGGTATCGGCAGGATGAACCAGGTCAGCAAATATCCTTCCGCCAGCAGGATAAAGCTGATTACCAGCGCAAAGCGCAGCCTGTAAAGCCGCTGCGGATGACCGGCCAGCATCTTATCCAGGCTGGACGCTGCTTTCTCCCCCCGGCTGCCGTTCAGCTGGATCATGATCCATGCCGCTGCCAGCAGGATCAATCCGATGCCCATCAATACGGACAATATCGTCTTCAGCACGCCGTGGTTAATGAGCTGCCCGCGCGCGGGATCCAGGGGGATGAGGATCAGGTATGCAAATGCCAGAATGCCTGAGATCCAAAGTGCTGCGATCAGGTTTTTTAAATAGCTGGTCCTCATTTCCTCTCCGTTTTGATAATGACAAGATTTTACTATAACCGCTTGCTTTACTCTTTAAGATATCTGCTTTGTCCGGTGCAGGATTCAAGTTCATTCCCTTATGTCAGATAAACCTGGGTACAGTATTAAAAAGACTGCCGGCATTTCAACCGGCAGTCCTGTTCAATTTGATCTGTGTCTATCTTTTTTTATATGTATTTGCCTGTGGTTAACACTTACTGGCCGATAATGTAATCGACTGCCCGCTGCAGCACCACATCCTGGTCTGAAAGCACGCTGGCCTCATCCACAGGAACGCGTACCGCAGGCTGGACGCCTGTCCCCTCCAGGAAGATGCTCCCGTCCGGCATGGTGAATCTGCCGGTCGGAATGGTGAATTCCATGCCTTCCGGCAGCAGAAACTTGCCGCGCGCGGTTTCAGCTTCCACACCGCCGGTCGGGAAATGGCCCATCACCACCATGCCCGGCACCTGGCTGAAGCCGTAGGCCTCAATTTCGCAGGCGCTGTAGCAGTTCTGGTCAACCAGCAGCACCATCTTTGCGAAGCGGTACTGCTCCTCGTTCGGTATCACCTTGTCGCGCGGGCCTTCCGGCTCGAATTTGCCGGTCTTGTCGCTGTAATAC
>CAZBNE010000155.1:3294-3759 GCA_964493155.1 uncultured Pelolinea sp. | reverse complement strand
TTTCTTCGTCAAGAACTCTCTGTCTGTTCTGGAAGAGGTCGTACTTGATGTCGAAGGAAGCCAGATCACCCTTGTGGATGGCTATTGTCTGGTGAGCGAGGGTCTTCCGGCGAAGGTAGAAGCCACGATCAGCTACGACTCCAAGATCACCGCGAGAGTTTCCCTTGTGAATACGGACTACGTGGGAACTCTCGAGGAGTTGCTGACATTTGGCGATCTAATAGCCGAGCACGTCTTCACTACAGAGTCCCAGACGACCGAAACGGTCATCATAGAGCTTCCTGATCTTATGCCTCTCATGGATATCGGAGAAGAGTACAACCTCGTTGTTCTTCTCTTCACACCCGAATGCGGCGCCCTGGGCTGCGTGGACTGTGGAATCGAGGACTGGGATGTACTGGATTGCGACCTGGTCAAGAATCCCGATCCATATCTCGAGTGTCTGCCATGCGAATGTGAAAATCC
>CAZBNE010000155.1:1418-3225 GCA_964493155.1 uncultured Pelolinea sp. | reverse complement strand
TGTTGATAGGCAATCTGCTTGTCACGAACCCGGCCGAATTTGAGATAACGCTCACTATCAACGAAACCGTCTTCACCAACGAAGACTTCACATTTGTCGAAGATCCGGAAGACGGCACTCTCGAAGTCAGAATCCTGATCGAAGAGGGTATGGTAACTCCCGAACTCAGCGGAGAGACCGACCTTTACTGGACGGTAGTTACGCCCACCGACGTAGAGCTCGATGCCACCTGCACCGTGGTGATCGACTTCGAGAAACCAGAAGCCGAGATCGTAATCGAGAACTGCTGCGTCAACGAAGGAATAACCGAAACAACCTTCTCGGTCACCTTCTCCGACAATGTCGGCCTCCAGAGGGGTAAACTCTGGGTTGACGGCGCGACCCTGGTGCTTCCGGATGGAAAGACTCCCGGAAACTGGTTCGCACTCTCCGGAACCGAGGTAACTGTCGAAGGCACTATAAAGGATATCGATGGTCCGTACACTCTCCACGCAGAAGTCGAAGACGATTACTGTATAGTGGAAGAGTACGAAAAGGAATGCGGAATCAACGTCCCACCGCTGGTCGATTTCGGCCCCTGGTGCCACTTCATCGATTGCCCGCCGGTCTGCTGGTCCGAAGAGATCGAGCTTTACTGGGGAATCGTTGACGAGCAGGGCGACTTCACTCACTTCGAGATCGTAGTGAGCCACGGTGCAGTTGATACCGTCGATCCTCAGCAGCTTGAAGGTCACGTAACATGGACGCTCGGAGCCATCGACTGTGAAACGGTCACGGCGACGATAGTCGTTTACGACGACTGCGAAGGCACTGTCAATTCCAAGACCAAGAGCTGGACATCTCCATACCCGATGGACAACGTCGAGCCCGAGATCGAACTCACGTTTGCCGACTGCGGCGAACCGGAAGAATGCGCCACTTCTGCGGTCCTCGCCTGGGACGCTTCCGACGCTTGCCTCGACTTCGTTGTCATCGCGGTGAAGCAGGGCTATCTCGATTGGCCGGATGAAGGTCTAATTGTTGACAAAGCCACTCTCGACAAGCTCGATATGGACGAAGCAATGAGCATCTACGCGACTACTACCGCTGCCGGAACCATCGACTGGATATTTGAAGACGCGGTCGATTGCGAATATCTCGAAGCGATAGCCATTGCGGTGGATACTTGCGGTAATTACAGCTACGACGAACTCATAAGCGAGAACGTAATAGACAACATGGAACCGTTCGTTGCCCTCGGTGTCTTCGGGCTCGGTTACAACGCGCTTACTGTCGGTGAAGTTATAGGCAGCGAAGCCGAATTCGATCTCGACAAGTTCATAGACGAAGGCTTCTTCGATGGCGAACTCTGCACAGACGCCACCTGTCTGATGCTCGTCTGGATAGTCGAAGAGAATTGTGTCGACGACGTCTGGTTGACGACCAACTACCCGCTCAATCCATGCGGAAACGAAATAATGGAAAGACCCGTAGGCAATTACACCTACGATCCGAAGGACCTCAGCCTCAGCCTGTGGTGGGATACCTTCACACCGGAGGACTGCTACTTGCTCGACAGAGACGTCACGATCGGTTTGATACCGTTCTGCCTGCCTTTGATCGACTGCGATACGTTCGAGGCCACTTTGACTGCAGACGATATCTCCGACTGTACCGATGAAGTCAGCGACTATGCGTCGATCACCGTGGACAACGTTCCTCCGGAGACGACGCTCGAATGGGATCTCACTCCATGTTCGACGGAAGTGACACTGACATGGTCGATGACCGACAACTCCTTCCCCTGCACGATCTGTAACCAAGGTGG
>CAZBNE010000155.1:0-1408 GCA_964493155.1 uncultured Pelolinea sp. | reverse complement strand
CGACGGCTGGCTCGACCTCTACGTCGATGGTTACTTCTTCGGATATGCCTCGATAATGACCGACGGTACGACTGCATGGTACGAAGTTTTCGATTCCTCGTACAGTGAAGTCTCAGTACCAGACGGCTGGGAGATCGAGTTCGATCCAGTCACGTTGACCTACGCCGGTACCATAACCGGAGAAGATGAAAACCTTGACTGTGTAGAGATTGAAGTCGAGTTCTACGCGTTCGGCTGCTGCTGCTACCTGGAAGAGTCCTACGGAGAACCAAACAAGTCTCTGTACATGGTAGTTGACAACGTCAAGCCGGTGCTTGAAGTCGAACTCCCCGATCTCGTGGTCGAGCCGCTCAAGTTCTGTAAGGACGAGTTCACTACCAAGAACGCGACTGCAACGATCGAAGCGACTGTGACGGATACTTGCTTCGACGAGCTGGTAGTCGAAGTCACACACGGTAAGTTGCCCAATGGCCTGAAGGTCTGGACAACTGACGTAGAAGGCTTCCACTCGCTCGTATGGGATCTTAAGGAACTGGACGGCAAGCTGCTCGATTGTACGGAAGTCACACTGACAGTCACGGCGTACGACGAGGCCGGTTGTGAACCGACTGAATTTGCGACATCCTTCAAGATCGACAACATGCCGCCGGATATAACGTTCACCAACGATCCTCTTGGAGATCCGTGTGGCGCCGAGTTCGTAGATCTCGACTACTGTATCGACGATCTTTGCCTGACCTGCGGCGACTGTACGACGATAGCCGTTGCCTACATCGAAGTGAGCAGCACCGACACGAAGTACCCGATAACTGCCGAGTGTGGCTGTGAAGTTCCTCTCTGCGGTACTTTCAGGTGGTACCTGGAAGACATTGACTGTGGCGAGACCCTGGTTGCGACTCTCGTTGCCTGGGATACGTCCGGAAACATCAGTGAAAAGGGTATAGTGATCGGAAACGTCGATAACAAGCCACCGGTAGTCAATGATTTTAGCTCTAATCTTTATGATTCGCTTACATGGGATGCAACCGATAATTGTTTCGACCAGATAAGCATCTGGGTAAGCCACGGGACTCTTCCGGAGATATCGGTATTTCCACCACAACCTGCCTTTGATGCCGCAGGTTATGTGCCTAAAGTCTTTTCCGATCAGGGGATCTCGTTTGAGCCTATTGACACTACTGAGTGGGATCTTTCAACCGTACCTAGCGGTACTACCGTAACGGCTACAATGGTTGCATACGACGAATGCTGCAACGAGACCGTTGTAGCGACGAGCTTTGTTTTCAACTGGAATTAAAAATTTCGGCTCTTTATTGACCCGCGGCTCAGGCCGCGGGTTTTTTGTTGCCATGCAGGGCTGTTGGTGATATAATTTATCGTGATTAACTTTCTTTACTCCTGTGAGGTG
>CAZBNE010000154.1:0-3802 GCA_964493155.1 uncultured Pelolinea sp. | reverse complement strand
CCCTACTTCTACCGCCAGTTCGGCTATGAGATGGCCGTTGAGCTGGGCGGCAGCCACAGCGCTTATGAGGTACATGTTAAAACCGCCGCCAAAGCGGATCATGAAGGCCGCGGAGTGCGTCCTGCCGGTCTGGATGATATCCCCTTCCTGCAGGCTTGCTACCAGGCAAGCGCCAGCCGCTATCTGCTTCATTCTTCTCTCAGCTCCGAATATTGGGAGACAGAGCTTTCCAAAAAACATCCTGACAACCTTGAAAAACCGGGCATCTTCATCCTTGAGACTGCTGAAAAACAGCCTGCCGGCTTCTTCATCGTTTCAAGCGAGATGGACGGGCAGGCAGTGGTCGTGCGATATATTGAAGTCAACGCTGGATTAAACTGGAGTAGTTACATGCCCCTGGTCATTCAGCGATCCTGGGCTTTCGGACAGGAGCTGGCTCAGCGCTACGGAACACCCTGCACACGACTGTGCCTCGGATTGGGCAGCCAGCACCCGGCTTACCTGGCGGCGGCTGAGTACCTGCCCGAATTCCGCAAGCCGTATAACTGGTATTTGCGCGTGCCGGATCTTGCCAAACTCATCCGCCATATCACTCCCGAGATCGAAAAAAGGCTTGCCCGCTCACCCTTCTGCGGCTACAACGGCAAGCTGAAGATTGCTTTTTATAAAAGCGATCTGCATCTGGAATTCCAGTCCGGATCACTGATTAATATTGAAAAGGCGCCGCCCAGCGTCTGGCATGCGGCGGATGTGTGTTTCCCGGATCTGACCTTTCTCCAGCTTCTCTTTGGTTATCGTTCCTCCCGTGAATTAAGCGAAATCTTCGTTGATTGCCGGGTGTCTGAAAAGTTCATTCCTTTTATGGACGCTCTTTTTCCCAAACAGGCCTCGCTGATCCTGCCGATTGAATAAGCGCATGATAGAATTTCACCTATGAAGCGCAGGTATTTTTGGGTGGGTTTGCTGGTTAGCGCGGGCTTCTTATACCTGGCGCTGCGCGGTCAGAATTTCTCAGAACTGTGGACCGCCATTCAGTCCGCCAGGCTTATATGGCTGATCCCCGCGATCGTGGTTTATTTTATTGACGTCTGGGTGCGTTCCTGGCGCTGGCATTACCTGCTGCGTCCTATTCAGCCCATTTCGCCTTTACAAATTTTTCCGATCATCACGATGGGATACATGGGCAATAACATTTTCCCGGCCCGGGCAGGCGAACTGCTGCGCGCCGCGGTACTTAAACACCGTTACGCGGTGCCGGTTTCCACCACGCTTGCCACCATCCTGGTGGAGCGTATATTTGATGGCGTGGTCATGCTCGGATTCATTTTTTTCAATCTGCGCGAGCTGGGCAGTCTTTCCGCATCCTCCGGTTTTATCGGCAGCATTCGCTCGCTTGCCCTGTGGGGCGCGATTGCATTTTTAGGTGCGCTGCTTTTTTTTCTGCTGGCTGCTTTTTTTCCAAAGAAGGCAGAATTGGTCTTAGTCGCTTTAACCAACCTTCTCCTGCCGGCCAGGCGGCGTGAAGGCGCTGCCCATATTATGCAGCGCTTTATTGGCGGTCTTGAATCACTGCGCTCTCCCAAAGATGCGCTGATGGTGCTGGCTACATCTACCGCTATCTGGCTGCTCGAGACACTCACCTATTGGTTTGTCATGCATGCCTTCCCGTTTACCGTCAGCCTTTTCGCGTTGATGCTGATGAACGGTATCGTCAACCTCTCAACCACCCTGCCTTCTGCGCCGGGGTATATTGGCACCTTTGACGCTCCCGGCATCGCGCTTTTGGGTGCTTATGGTGTTGCGCCGGCGCTCGCCGCAGGCTACACGCTGGTGCTGCATGCCGCGCTCTGGTTGCCCGTCACCCTGTTGGGTGGCTATTTCTTTGCCCGGGAAGGCATAAACTGGTCCAAGGAGCTTGAAAGCGCTCGTGCTGAAAGGACAAAAGTATCATGAAGACAGTCGCGGTAATCGGCGCAGGTGTGGGTGGCATGGCTGCCGCGTATGACCTGGCCAAAGCTGGAAAACAGGTGACCATTTTTGAAAAAGAGTCCGCACCCGGCGGCCTGGCTGCTGGCTTCAGGGAAGCAGGTTGGGACTGGAGCCTTGAAAAGTATTACCACCACTGGTTCAGCAGCGACCATTGTATCCTTGGCCTGATCGAAGAGATGGGCTTTAAAAACAAGGTACGTTTTTTTCGACCTAAAACAGTGGTATATCACGAAGGCGATTTTTACCCGCTGGATTCAGCGATTGCTGCGCTCCTTTTCCCCGGTTTTTCTTTAATTGACAAAATGCGCTTCGGTTTCGTAACGGTTTACCTGCGCTACCTGTCTTCCTGGCGTCAGCTGGAAAAATTTACCGCACATGAGTGGATGCGCAAGTATTATGGCGAAAAGGTTTACAAAACGCTCTTCGAACCACTGCTGATCGGCAAGTTCAGCAAATTTTATAAGGATGTGAATATGGCCTGGTTCTGGGCCAGGTTCAAGGCTCGCACTCCCAGTCTGGGAACCTATGAGGGCGGATTTCAGGCTTTCCTGGATGATTTTGCCGCCACACTGAGGTCGATGGGTGTGACCTTCCAGTTTAATACTGGCATTGATGCTATCAGACCCGCGACCGGCGGCAAGATCTGCCTGAAGGTCAATTCCAAAGAGCGGGTTTACGACCAGGTGCTTGCCACGCTGCCCCCCAAATTGCTTTCCAAAACTGCGCCTGCGCTCAGCCAGGATTACCTGGACAAACTCGATTCACTGCAGAGCCTGGGCGCGGTAGTGCTGATCCTAGCGCTCAGGCATCGATTCTCGGATAAGGGCTATTACTGGTTCAATCTGCCAAAGACCGCCGGCTTCCCATTTCTGGCGCTGGTAGAGCACACCAATTTTGTCCCGGCTGAAAATTTTGGAGGCGACCATCTGCTCTACTGCGGTGATTATTTGGAGAATTCCCATGAATACTTTTCACTTACACGCGAAGAATTGATCAAAAGGTTCATACCCAGCCTTAAATCCATCAATCCGCAATTTGACGCAAGCTGGATCAGGGCTAGCTGGCTTTTCCGAACGCCCTTCGCACAGCCTGTGCCGCTGGTCAATCACTCCAGGAATGTCCCGGCAATTCAGACGCCGGTTGAAAATCTTTATTTTGCCGGCATGAGCCAGGTGTACCCCTGGGATCGCGGAACAAATTTTGCGGTTGAACTTGGCCGCAAAGCCGCCCGTGAAATGAATCCGGGATCAGCAAATTCCTGATTCCTGATTTGGCATATAATTTTTCCCATGAGGCGGGAATCTTGCTCTCAATTTTTTAAATCAAACTTTGTTTATCCGATTATCCAAATTCCTTTTACCGAAATAATCGCCACCTGTAGGGGTATGCCTGATAAACTGTAAAAGTGTGCGCCGGAACAAGTGTCCTAATACTCAAATCGCGGTTGCTTTTTTTCTCAGTTTTTTAAGATTACCAACCTTAAATATTGATAGTTTTTTAAGCTGGCGTAGGGAAAAAGTCTTGCAAGCCACAGACCACTTTGCTAAAATCATTAGCAATCAATGATGGAGGAAGCCCATCAATCTGCAGCCTCCTCTTGCATAAAAAACACAAAAAAAACTGAATACCCCCCGGATCCCATTTTCCGGCAGAGTATGGGATCTTCTAAATACACCTGTTTTTCTGCAATCATCCTGGTAAGGAGGGACTGCACGTTTATGGACGCTCATCAAGCCTGGCAGGCCGCACTCGGTCAGTTTCAAATGGAAATGCCCAAAGCGTCTTATGATACCTGGGTGAAGGACAGCCGTTT
>CAZBNE010000153.1:0-3805 GCA_964493155.1 uncultured Pelolinea sp. | reverse complement strand
ATAACCCGTCTTACTACGTATAACCAAAAAGCCCCGTTCAGCGGGGCTTTAATTTGCGCTGCCATTCGACAGAGACGATGCGGGAAAAGGAATAGATCGATTGCCGATTGGAAAGGCCAACAGCCATTCTACATGAGGGAGAAGTTCACCTTTTCTCATCATAAATGAATAACCGTTACCATTTGTCTAAAGGGCTAACAGCAGGAAAGCGTGCTACTCCGAGTTTTTTTGATTCAATTCTGTAGAAGTTTAACCCGTCTACAAAGTAATGAGCAAAGGGTACGTCTTTCAGAATACTTGCGATATCTTCTTCAATATCAACTGAACGAATTTCCAAATTATCAGAAGAAGTATCACCAATACTTGAGCTCCAATGGCCAGAATAGCGGTTCCTAATAATAGTGTTTTCTTGCACTTTCATGTTATTGTTTGTCATTACACGCACTGAGAGGGAAAATACCATAAGTAGCGTCATTAGAATTGTAGTTACTACGAGCAAAGCTATAAGTACCTCAGCGAGAGAGAAACCATTTCTCATCATTGCTCACCTCATTCCAAAACCATACGCCATCAATTTGCTTGACTCTGGTGTTGCGAAAGGTAATTTGCTATTAGCTAGAAGTCTTTTATCATAAACGTTGTATTCCATAAACCCATTATTGCTACCCGGAGAATACGTTGCATTCGGAGATGTTTTTGCTACAAGGGTTCCGAATATATGTCTGTATCCCATCGGTGGATAATTACTATATTTTTCAACATCTATCTTGCCTCCGAAGGCGTACATATTTGCAAACAGTTTTATGTTTAAGTTTCCTGTTTCATTTTTTGTATTCCTGTTCTCGTAATATGGCATTACCACGTCTTTTTTGATTGAAACAAGATTCAGCATATCATTTGCTGATTGAACGAGTTCATTCAGGTTTGCATTGCACTCTTTAAAAGGGAGCATATTGTCAACTGAATGCTTGAGTTCGGTTGACGATCTGTACATATCGTTATATACAATATCACTTACAGTTCGGACATACCCATTCTTTGACACAAAGGTGAATCTTCCTTCTGTAAGTCCTAGCCATTCAGGTTTTATCAAATCTCCTGAGAAACGCTCAATTATACCTTGTCCAATAGTCAGGTTCCTATCTACAGTAAATAGTCCATAATGTTCTATCGCAGCAATTGTTGAGCCATCAAACAGTTCATAGTTTTCACCATTCTTTATGACCAAAAAGGTATATCCACTCCATGGAGGAATGTTATCAAACTCCGACTTTGGGGTGACGAGAATAAGAGCAAGTTCTTTGATTGGTCCAAATCCGAAACCATTGTTTCCATAGGGATCAGCGATCGCTTTCCACTGATTCTTATTGTTCTTATACTCAAGTTCGTACTTTCTGAACTTCTGCTCAAAGTAGAATTCCTGTACTGAATACTGTTCGGTGTTTTCAATAAGATTAGTGATCAGACAATAACGAACTTTTATTTCAGAGCCTGTTAGAACGTCCATTTTGATTTCCAATCCCTTTGTATAAGTATTGTTGTTGTCACTGAGATTGGAATTTTTAAATCCGTAAGCGTAAGTGGTTTCTTCAATGGTATAGGAGTGTGCGTGCTGGATTGAGTCTGGTAAAGTAGCATTATTCAATTTAGGAGAATGTGCACTAACTTCAGTGAAGTCAAAACCATAGATACCGTTTAAAGAACTTGCTGAGAAAGAAAGATCAATAATATCTCCGTATTTTGGAAGCTTTCCATCACTACCAAGGCTATTGTAATAGTTGTCCATGTTCTCAAAGCGTGAATACATTTCAATCTGTTCTTGTAAGGTTATCTCATCTACTCCCATTCTGAAATTCCATGGAAATATCATTCCAAGGTTTTCAACAGTCATACCAGAACCATTAGTGTTAATACCTCCGCCTGATCCTCCGGCACTCGCAACTGTGATTTTGTTGTTATAAAGTCCTACTTTGTTAGAATGAATTATTAAATACTTAGATGGCTTTGAAGAGCCATCGTAGTAGATATAGTAGTAATCACCGTATTTGTGCCAGCGACCCGTATATTCTTTACCATCGATAATTACTTTGTTGTAAGAAATCCCTCTTCCACCAGGTTTTTGGACTTCGACGGCTATCACTTTGCCCTCGCTGTTTCTCAAAATAGATATTTCTTCTTCAGAGACCTCTATAACATAGTTTGGAGAGTTTCCGTCATAATAAATGTAGAATTTGCCATCTGATTCAGTGTAAGCACCGTTTGAACTGCTGTATTCCCAATTGGGATTGTCGTTTAGATTCAACCTGACGCTTACTTTTCCCAAAACAGAATAAGGATCAATGTATGAAAGATTGAACTTGTTCCCCCAGGGATTAACGTTCTGCATCTTTCCCGAAAAGGTTGCTCCCACAGCGTATGCCCAAGGAGATTCCTCCTGGCCGGGTAATGGTGGGACCATTATATAGCTGCCAATTCCATTTTTCGCCTCCCATTGCCACTTATTACCGATTTTCTTTATGGAACCACCATAATATGATGGTCCGTCTATCATCTCATCCCATCCATAAGAAGAGCTTATTCCATCTCTATAAAATACAGCCCAGTTACTAAAGTATTTTGGAGTGATAAGTCCCCAGAAGATAGAATCATTACTTGTTGAATTAGCTGAATTTCTAACTCTAACAAAAACTAAAAGCATACTTTCGAAATTCCGCAAAATTACAACGTTCACTGGAAGGTTATCGGTAAAATTTATCAGGATATCTTCTAATATAGAAGTAGAATAATGAATGTCGCCAAACATCTCAAACAATTCTTTCCACGCCAAATTTTCGTAAGAGTCATCGAATGAATCAAAGAATGGACTAAACCAATCATCTTCAGGGCTTTCCATCGTCAACCAGTTTGGATTTTCATTGGGAGAGTTCTCATTGAAGACTAAATAACTTGGATTCAAAGATCCTTTTGTACTATATACAGATTGAAACATGCCCAACAAAGCGAAAAAAACATTCTCCGATTGAATTCTCAAAGAGGCCTCCCTTTCTTGAGAGTTCAGAATTTGAGACATGTTGGTGATGTCTTTTATAAGAACTACGCTCATTACTGAAGCAATTAACATTAGTACAAGAGTCACGGGTAGAAGAAATCCATTTCTTCGCATAATGCGTTCACCTCAATTTGGCACCCAAAAGACTTACATTTCCAGATCGCTGAACATTAGATCTCGTGCTCCTCACTGTGTAAGAAATGAATGGACCTGTAATAACTCCAAATGCTAGGGTTATATCGTTTCTTTCTGATGATGAAAACAGAATCCTAATTCCTGAAGGTTCAAGATTATTTAGACTGGTAGGCGAGAAATCAGAAGGCTCATAGAGTTTTTCCCATACTTTCAGGCGGCCATTATTGAAGTATATCTGCTTGGTAACCTCTTTCTCCTGTGAGATCATCGGTACATATAGTTTGTACCTTATACCAACACCCAATTCGCCTGTGGAAGGGACTAACTTTACGTAATTCATATCTGGCCAAATCATTGATAACTCTTTGAAAAGAAGATCGTCAACTAATAATACTTCACGCAAAGCCTGTGTTTTAACAATATTTAGAGTCATTTGCTTTGTTGTCTGAGCAAAAAGAATAAGTACAAGACCACCTACAACAGTAGTAACTAATACAACAATTAAAATTTCTACGAGAGATATTCCCAATCGTCTAATAGCCATAAGACTCGCTTCCTTATAGTATTTATTTATACTGACAATAGGCTAGTTAATTTCTAAAGAGCAATCATGTGCCAGAT
>CAZBNE010000152.1:0-3817 GCA_964493155.1 uncultured Pelolinea sp. | reverse complement strand
AACAATGTTTCCATAGTAAAAACAATTCCTGCGATCCTTGCTGTTGTAGTTCATAAAAATTGCATTCTGCCATTTGAAAACGGTGATCAGCTAAGAACCTATTGCTTAAAGCATAATAAACAGGTTTGGGAAGCAGCAATAGATTATGAGATGGCGGTAAGCAGATGGACCTTTGATGAGATAATGAAGTTTACTAACCACGCATTGCGCGTGGCCCGTCTATCGATAAAAAATGGGCTGAATAATAAAAAGCAATTTGAAGGGCTTATGCCTTTATCCACCCAAAAAATGTTAAAATGCTTTGATTCAAAACAGTTCATTCTTTCTGGGATATTGAATAAGGCGATTGATTATTCAACAGCTATCATGGAATATAGCAATTCATCAGAGGTGGTTCCTTGTATGCCTACTGCTGGTGCCGCAGGTGTGGTTTCTGATGTAATTACTTCTGCTGCAGAAGAAATGAACAGTAATGATGAGCAAATCATCAAAGCTTACTTAACTGGTGGTGCAATAGGCATCACCATGTCAATAAATAATGACTTTTGCGGTGCTGAATATGGATGTCATGCAGAGGTTGGCTGCGTATCCAGCATAGCCGCCGCCGTATTGAGTTCTTTGATGAATGCTAATGTTGATGAGGTTCTTGCAGCAGCGTCAATGGCAATGCAAAATTTACTTGGATTAATTTGTGATCCAATTTGCGGATTGGTACAAGTTCCATGTTTTTCAAGAAATATTTCCCGAATTTCAAATTCGATTGTTACAGTAAATGCTATCCTTGCAGGATTTCATCCTTTTGTTCCATTAGATATTGTATTTCAGACAATGAAAGATTCGGACAGGTACTACCCGAAGAGTTACATGGATGGGGTGGAGGTTTAGCGAAATATTCCCCGGATATTTCTACTGAAAATGTAAAAAACTAAAAACCGTATGATTAGGAGATATTTTTAATATGGATGAGAAAACACAAGATATGATCGTTAAAATTATGGAAAAGGAACTAATCCCTGCATTAGGTTGTACTGAGCCAGTTGCGTTTGGTTTATGTGCGGCTTCTGCCCGTAAATATGCCCCGGGACAAATAAAAGAAATTATCTGTGAAGCTTCATCAGCAATGCTTAAAGATGTCGAATATGTTAAGATACCAAAATCAATGGGACTTACAGGCGGGCAGTATGCATCAGCAATGGGTGCGGTTGGTGGAAATTGCGATTTTGGATTAGAGGTATTTCAAGATATTACACAGGAACAATTGCATGATGCTGTTGATATTGTCAAGAAGAGAATCGTCACATTAAGAAGAGTAGAAAGCCCTTATAAGCTTTATCTAAAAACAACCATTAAAACGGATAAGCATACGGCCATAGCTATTATTCAAGAAGCACATAATAATGTTGCCTTTATAGAACAAGATGGAAATGTTATTACAGATGTAAGGAATCAATCAGTAAAAGACTTTGAAAATAATGACGAAGTAAATTATTCCGTTTTAAATATTGGCAGTATTTTTGATTTTTGTGTTAATGCCCCACTTTCTCACTTTAATATCATAGAGAATACGATTGAACTGACTCGGGCCATTGCGGCAGATGGTATGAAAAATCCTTATGGTATGGAAATTGGAAGGACATTAAAAACTCATTTAGATAACAAGATAATTTCCAATGATATGGCAATGAATGCAGTCATCTGGACCGCAGCGGGAGTTGATGCGCGTATGGGTGGAAGCAGCCTTCCAGCAATGAGTAATTCAGGCAGTGGCAATCAGGGGATAACTGGCACAATGCCTGTAATTGCTACAGGTGATTCCCTAAAAAAATCTCATGAAGAAATAATTAGGGCTGTTGCATTGAGTAATTTGCTTACTATTTATATAAAGACTTATTATGATCCTAACTATGCGAGAATGTCTCCTGTCTGTTGCGCAGCTGTGGCCGCTGGCAGCAGCGGATGTGGAATTGCTTATTTACTAGGTACCAATCCAAAAGAAATTGAAATGGTACTGCAATCAGTTTTAGGTAATGTTGCAGGATTATTCTGTGATGGCGCAAAGGCAAATTGTGCTTTAAAAGTGGCAATGACAATCCACTCGTCAATTCAAGCCATGATATTGGCAAAGGCAGGATTTGCATCTGGAGAGAATGATGGGCTTGTAGGAAGAAATATCGAGGAAACGATAACCAATTTCTTTAGAATACAACGAGAAGGTATGTCTAAAATAGAAGAAGTAACTTATAGCATTGCAAACGAAAAAAGGATGAATTTAAAATAAAGTTTTTTTAATAATGATGACAGGTTATAATCAAAAATTATAAAGAAGAAGTCACAAGATCAGGTTCATTGCTAATCGAAAAAGGCCTTACACCTGGACGTGATTTTGGGGACATAAGTTTAAGAGATTCTATTTCGGGATTTATTTACATATTGCCTTGTCCTTAACAAATTATTTCTGGTAAATATTTCTAAAAATTTTGTAAAAATATTTTTGTAAAACTTATTTAAAGAGATAACTCTTTCTTTCTATTATTTCTCTTGAAGTATTAGAAAGGAACAATTCTGGATTGCGGAAATGTTCAGAATAAATTTCTGTGGTGACATACCCCTGATAGTTCCAATGCTTGAAAACATTGATCACATCAATAATGGGTAATGTTCCTTCATCGAGCCGGGTATGCGCATCAGTTATTCCGTCTGTATTGCAGAGGTGGAAATAGTCGAGTTTTTCTCCAAATAAGACAAAATACTGCGAGAAGGGTTCATGCACAATAACAGGTGGCACGACATCCAACATCGCATAAAGGTTGGGCATACCAACATCTCGTATTAATCTGGCTCAGTCATCAGAGGTGGTAACAACGGGACTTTCCATAGGTGTCAATGGTTCAATAACTGTTTTTACTCCTTTGTCCTTTGCATAGGATGAAATTTGTTTCACACTTTCAACAAGATACCCCCAAACTTCATCTCGAGAAATAAAATATCCTATGCAAATTTCATTTTTATCTTCCCCCTTTTTTCCTTACAAAATATTATTTTTGATTTTCGCCCAGGTATCCCGCAATCCCACCGTCCGATTAAAGATCAGTTTGTCAGGTTTTGATAGCGTGTCCACACAAAAATACCCGTTACGCTCGAATTGGAATTTCTCACCCGGCTGTGCATCCTTTAAACTTGGCTCAACGATGCAATTCGTCAGTATTTGCCGCGAATCCGGATTGAGGTCGGCTATAAAATTTCCGCTGGCTTCCGGATCGGGATTATTAAAAAGGCGGTCATACAGGTGAACATCAGCAAGTACTCCGTGATCAGCCGAAACCCAATGGATCGTTCCCCTGACCTTACGGCCATCCGGCGCGTTGCCGCCCCGGGTTGCCGGGTCATAGCTGCAATGGATTTCCACTATTTTTCCATCGGTATCCTTGATCACTTGTGTGCATTTAATGAAGTAGGCATTTCGCAGACGCACTTCCTGTCCGGGCGTGAGGCGGAAGAACTTGGGCGGCGGCACTTCGCGAAAATCATCGCTTTCAATGTAGATCACTTTTGAAAACGGCACCTTGCGCGTACCCAATGTGGGATCCGCCGGATTGTTATCGATATCAAATTCCTCAGTCTGGCCTTCCGGGTAATTCTCGATCACCACCTTGATTGGGTCCATGACTGCCAGCCTGCGCGGAGAGTTCTTGTTCAGGTCATCCCTGACGCAGGCTTCCAATATTTCAACGTCCACCATCACACCGGCGCTGGCACTGATGGTTTTGGAAACACCCGTACGGGCAATAAAATCATGCAGGGCTTCGGGCGTGAATCC
>CAZBNE010000151.1:0-3891 GCA_964493155.1 uncultured Pelolinea sp. | reverse complement strand
GGGTTGGTTTGTGCCAAACTGGAGTAAACTCCATACCAGTCACTGCACCACTCCCGCACGTTTCCGCCCATGTCATATATGCCCAGCTCGTTAGGTGACTTCTTCCCTACTTCTTGAGTCTTATCACCCGAGTTCGAATCGTACCAAGCTACTTCACCAACGTTGTCGCTACCGGAATACTTGTATCCATTGCTATTGTTTCCACCCCTCGCAGCATACTCCCATTCGGCTTCCGTCGGCAGCCTGTATCCAATTACTTTCGACGGATCGGTCGTCACTCTCCCGTCTTTATCCAGAAGATTCCCGTTGCTGTCATATGCCTTCGGGAGTTTCTCTTTCTCACTCAGCCAGTTGCAGTAGGCTATAGCATAGTTCCAGCTAACGTTTATAACAGGTCTTTGTCCTCTTCCCCACCCGCTATCGGCGGGTTTACTCCTGCCGGTAGCCTCACAGAAGGCGTCGTATTCACTAAACGTGACTTCGTACTTGCCCATATAGAAGTCATATGTGAACGTCCCCTTGTGTGTTGGTTTTTCATGATACAAACCATCTCCCCACGTGTCGCCCATCGTGAAGCTGCCCTTCTCTACCAACACCATCTTTGCCTGCATAGGTTTACTGTCCGGTTCAAGATAGTAATACCCGGGTTTGCTTATCACTATCTCCTGTCTTGTTATTTCCTCAAAATGTGGCGAATTTCTGGTAATTAGCTCTACACTGTACGTTCCCCCGATGAAAGTAGAAGGTATGTTTCTGGCTATCTTAGTGTTGTCAATAACCACCTCAACACCAGCGGGGAAATCAAAACTAACCTCATAAAGCTGGTAAATCTTCTTATCTATGAAGTCGGCAAGAAGTGTAAGAGTCATGTACTCTTCAAGCAAGAAAACGCCGGCCACTTTACTCTTGTTTGGACCTTCGACCTCTACACTCAACTGTCCTGCAGGGAAATATGTGAGTTCAATATCTGTCTCTCCATATGATTCTCCATTTATCGTGACCTGTGCACCATTGAAAGGAAGACTGAAAACCCTAACGGTTCCGTATTTACGGATAAGGTCAATCTGGAGTTTTCCAGACAACTGCTCCGAAATCACTTTATACTCCTTAAGACTTATTTCTAACGTTGTTGCCTTCAAGGGGTCTATCTTCACGTTCCTTATAGTTTCGGAGGTGAATCCATATCCTTGAGCTGTGACCTCGTAAGTCCCGGCAGCCAGTTCTAGAAATAGCTGGCCATTCTTCACTACTCCAGCCAGCTTGCCGCCCACTAGAATCTCAACACCATCTGCAGACTTAACAGATAGATACCCATTGGTTTCTATTGCAACCATTGAAGCCCCGAAAATCACCATAATCGCGATCAGCAGAATCCTGTTCATTCAAACCCCTCCCGGTATCTCCCTTTTCCTCAATCCTCAAGTCTGGATCTCATAAACGCGTCTTCCGGACCGGAGATGGGTATTGGGATTATTTTGGAGATCGTGTCCATAGATACGCTCACGAGGTTTGCCATCTGCTCGAGGGGTACGGTGATAGATTTGGCTCCGTTTTCTGCGAGCATCGTTACCCTGTCGACGAAGGACAGCGTGGTCTTCAGGCTCCCGGTTATCGTCATATCCCCTATGATCCCCAACATCTTCAGTCATTATGCGCGCAAAAACTTCCAGGGCTGCAGGTGTGAAGCCCTTGACGTAGTCGCCGATTAGCCAGTTAGCTATATAGCCTCTGTACTCTCTCGAGCTGTTGAAGGGATCGTCTTCCACCAGATGTTTCCTGATCTCTTCGGCATTTCTCCCTTTTGTGACTTCGCCCATTATGTAGATGACATTGTCCAGATGATCGAACGCCCTGTTCAGATGTGTTCTTGAGTTAGACTGCATATACTGGGACCTCCGTGTTGGGTAACTGGATTATAACAACGATGTTGTCGTTCGACCAAGCGAAGAAACTGACGCTCACAGTTTTTTTGGAGCGGTTAACTGAAAATTTATATCCGTTTCGATCTATCTGACATTGTATGGCTATTCAGAAAATGTCTTAGCTTGTCAAGAACCAGCTTCAGTATTTTGTTCTTCAGAATCGACCTGCGAAAGAAGATTTCGACTGGAGTGTTACTGTCTTCGGCACTGTATCATCTGAAGCTTCTAGAGGTGAAAAGATGCCCTTCTGCTCGGGACTGCCTTCACGATTGGAGCTAGGTGACTGAGGCGAATAAACTGCGTTGTGGACATCCTCCCTTTGGCTTTTTCCCTCTCCAGCCGCTATATTCCCCTCCCCGTTCGTGAAATCTGAAAAACTCAGTTTTCGTTTCTCCGTTAGGAGAAAGAATATTTTTGGTTTTGTTTAGTTTTGTTTTGCTTATTTATAATGTGTGTGACTTGCGCATTGAACTGTTTGAGCGAACGAATACTCTCCGTTCATGCTGTTTTGTCCTCCAGAATAGCTTATATATCTACAACTGACGATTCTCCTCACGTCTGTTTTTCGCGAAAATGGAGGCCGACCGCCTCCTGAGGTCTCTATTTTATATTTTCCAGTACCTTAATGATTTCCTTTTTCTTCATTTCTTGTGATAACATCTATCCAGGCCTCCTTTTGATATGGCCAAGTTGGTTACTGAACTCTGACGGTGTTAGATGCAGACCTTAGAAAAGTTTGCCACCCAGCTCGGGTAGGCTTTTCAACCACTACATGGGGAGCCGGGTTTAGCCGTTATCGATTGTGGTCTAGAATATCTAGAGACTGTTTTGCAGTACTGAGGACAAGGGCGAGATAACGGTGCAAGTAGTATTATGGGAGGTATGAGCGAGTATGTCCCAGCTTGAGCACATAGAAGCCATTGAAAAACGCCTCTGGAGCGCAGCAGACACTCTTCGGGCCAACTCCAACTACGCCAGCAACGAATATTTCCTGCCGGTCATGGGCCTGGTATTCCTGCGCCACGCCTACAGCCGCTTTCTGGGCGTCAAGGATGACATAAAAGCCAACCTGCCGACACGGGGCGGCAAAACACGGCTGCTGACCAAGGAAGACTTCTCGCAGAAGAGCGCCATCTTCCTGCAGTCCAAAGCCCAGTTCGACTATCTCGTCTCCCTGCCCGACAGCGCAGACCGTGCCAAGGCCATCATCGACGCCATGGAGTCCATCGAGGCAGACTACGAGAACCTGCGCGGCGTGCTTCCCAAGAGCGAGTATCAGGAGCTTGACAACGCCGTGCTCGGCCAGTTGCTGCGTACCCTCAACCCCGAGGAGCTGAAAAAAGTCTCCGGGGATGTCTTCGGCCGCATATATGAATATTTCCTGACCCAGTTTGCCGATCAGAAGGCCCACGACGGCGGCGAGTTCTTCACTCCGGTATCGCTGGTCTCGCTCATCGCCAACATCATCGAACCAACCGCCGGCACGGTGCTCGACCCGGCCTGCGGCTCGGGCGGTATGTTCGTACAGAGTGCACGAGTTGTCGAGCGGCGACACGAGAACCCCACCGAGAAGCTAACCTTCTACGGCCTGGAAAAGAACGCGACCACCATTCGGCTCGCCAAGATGAACCTGGCGGTGCACGGCCTTGAAGGCGATATCCAGAAGGCTATCACCTACTACGAAGACCCACACGAGCTGCTCAGCAAAGCCAACTTCGTAATGGCCAATCCGCCTTTCAACGTGGACGAGATCGACGCCGACAAGGTAGGGAACGACCCACGACTGCCCTTCGGCCTACCCGGCGTCAATAAGAAGGGCAAAGTCAGCAACGGCAACTACGTCTGGATCAGCTACTTCTACAGCTACCTGAACGAAAAAGGGCGGGCTGGATTCGTTATGTCGTCTCAGGCCTCCAGCGCCGGGCGTGATGAAGCCAGAGTGCGCCGGAAGCTCGTGGAGACCGGCGAT
>CAZBNE010000150.1:0-3983 GCA_964493155.1 uncultured Pelolinea sp. | reverse complement strand
AAGAGAGAAAAAATATCTTTAAAGAACTCTACACGGCAAACATCGGCCTTTTCAGGTAAATGATCCGCTCATAAAATCATGTTTTTTATGGATTGAAGATGCTCAAATACGACGAAAGAGAGTTTCCATCGTATGAATAAAGATGATTTACCCCCTTTTCTTGCATAGAAGCAACTATAATAGAACTTAAAAAGCATAGATCACTTTCTTGATATATCCCCATGACCTTGTCTAAGAATTTTTTTGAACCGAAAGTGACTCCTTTCAAAGAAAAGAGGTCCCTGAGAACGGGAATTATTTCACTTTTATCTTCCAGAAGTCTCTTCTCCAGTTCTTCCACAAGTTTCAAAACCACTACAAACGGTATGTAGAGCTTCTCTTTTCGCTTTGCAACCCTGATGAAAAGTTCTTCGCATTTCTTTGCGTCTTCTGGAGGGCTGTTAATCAAAAAAGCCAGCAAGATAGTAGTATCTATACCTTTCATAAGACCCTCCTGCCGCTCAACAATCCTCTCAAATTCTCAAAGCCACGCTGCGGAATCAAGACAATTGTACCGTTTTGAATTTCGACTATCAGGTTCGTTCCTTTCTGAAGCCCGAGTTGTCTCCTCACTGAAACAGGAAGTGTCACCTGCCCTTTGCTAGAAAGACTAGTATTCATGTCCCAACCTCCAAAATACTGTTTTTCTTACTTTGCAAATACAAGATATATTTCCTTACATTAAAAGCAATTAATTGACCTAAATACCCTTTTATACCATAGAAACCACAACAATTGATACATATAATAGCAATTACCTGAAACCGAAAAATATTATAGCATCAAATTCCATAATTTATGACCGGTAAGTATATAAGTTTACATTTGTTGATCTGACTAAAGCCTTCCATTTCTCAACACTATGCAAAAAGAGAGATACAGCACTAAAGTGTCACTAATTTTGAGATTTACAATCTTTGTGCTGTATAAATGTAATTATCTATGAATAAGGGTTATAGAAGCATCTCTTATTTCTTACATAGATTATAAATAAAGCATACTAAGATGGTAATATTGATCGCAAAACCACTCCGAAATCATTTACTTATTATTACCTTATCTGGAGGATGATGATGATAACAAAACGGCTGATCATTTTAATTCTGCTTTTCTCTTTACTCATAATTGGCTCCTCTTGTTGCAAAAAGACCTTTTACCTGTTTATAGATTCCTCGCCGATCACCGGAATCGAAGTTATGGTTAATGATGAATCCAGTACAACTCCCTTCACAATCCAGAATTCTAAAGGTGTTAAATGTAATATTTCTATAAATTCGGAACAATTCCTTGATCTTGAAGAGTGGTTTCCTGGGATAGATACAAAAGCTATATTTATCGAATGGTTAGAGCATTCGACGCAATACTCCACCTCTACCATCATTGAAATTAAAGACGGTAAAGAGTTAACCTCTGTGTTTGAAATAGAATACAGATTAGACTACACAGAGAAGTTCGATAATGGTGCTGAAACGCAAGTCGATGATAAATACTCTGGCTGGTATGGTCACAGAGACATAGTCGAAGTCATCCCTGAAAATTACGATGGATTCAGATTTGTGGGCTGGGAAATTCAGATGTCGGAAGCCACAGTAGAAAGACTTGATGAGAAACTCAACTTACAATCAATGTTTCTGACAATCAACTCCCCGGTTATTTTGCGAGCTCTTTATGAATCAAAGGGGGAGTTAAAATGAAGAAGATCCATATAGCTTTGTTTTTCGCTTTGAGTGTTCTTTTTTTCCTTACTTCTTGCTTCATAAGAAATTCAATGCTTGCAGTTTTTTCAGAACCCGTTGAGAATGCCACCGTACTCATAAATTCGACCGAACAGACAACGCCATACGCGGCGCTCTTCAAATCAGGAAGCAATATCACGTTGGAAGTTCCGGAATTTCAACGTCACGATTTAAACGAGAAGATTGCCGGTAAGGATGCGGAGTACTCTTTTGAGTCATGGTCCGATGGAAAACAAGAAAGAAAAAGGGAACTGAAAATTGATAACGACAGCGAAGAACTAACTTTTAAGCTCTTTGCCAAATTCAAAGTAGAAATCGCTTTGAATGTTCCCCTTACCGATGATGCAACCATCGTCTACTCGGAATGGCATGATTATGGTTCTGAAGTGAAGTTTGAAGCTCCGTTAATACCCGGGTATGAATTCTCACACTGGGAAGTGGAGAGCGGTTCAACTTATTTTTTCAACCAGCAGAGTGCGGGGATAAGAATGGTTATCTATTATCCCACGCTCATAACTGCTCACTATATGGAAATTGAGACTTTCAGAATAAACACTGTTGCTTTACCGCCAGAGGGTGGAATAACCTCCGGAGACGGTCATTATAGAAAAAACGAAATAGCGACTCTTGAAGCAACTCCTTCCTATGGTTATAGTTTCCATAATTGGTCATTGAACGGCGAGGTGGTGAGTACAAACAGCAATTACTCATTCGAAGTTACAGAGGATAGCACTTATGTGGCCAGTTTCTCGAAGAAGATCTACATTATTTCTGCGAGTTCCGGAAACGGGGGCACTATAGACCCCTACGGTGAAATTCAAGTCATTCATGGCGAGAGCATTACATTCGATATATCAGCCGCCGATGGATACGAGATAGACGATGTGCTTGTGGATGGTTCATCCGTCGGTAAGGTGTCAAGCTACACCTTCAACAACGTGACTTCCGACCACACGATCGAAGCTACCTTCAAGAAGAAAACATACACGATAGTGGCTACGGCAGGAAGCGGAGGAAGCATCTCTCCGTCGGGCAACGTCGTCGTCGAACACGGATCGAGCAAGAGCTTCACCATAACTCCTGACTCGGGATACTTCATTTCCGATGTGCTTGTCGATGGTCAATCCATCGGACCTAAAACAGGCTATACTTTCCAGAACATAGCCTCCAGCCATACTATCCACGCCCTCTTTGAAGAGACACCGCCTCCCGTGTTCAATGTCACGTTCGTGGTATCGAGTGAATCGGCTCCCGTTTCAGGAGCGACCGTCTCGTTCAACGGTGAACAGCTCGCTACCGGTATCGATGGAACGGTAACATTCACCGGGGTAATACCGGGCAACGACAAACCTTACACGGTTTCAAAGACTGGTTATCAGAGCAAGTCGGGTTTCGTCGATGTTATTGATCGGGACGTTACCGTAAACGTCGAACTGTCCAGGGGTAGCTACACGATAGTGGCGACTGCAGGAAGCGGAGGAAGCATCTCTCCGTCGGGCAACGTCGTCGTCGAACACGGATCGAGCAAGAGCTTCACCATAACTCCTGACTCGGGATACTTCATTTCCGATGTGCTTGTCGATGGTCAATCCATCGGACCTAAAACAGGCTATACTTTCCAGAACATAGCCTCCAGCCATACTATCCACGCCCTCTTTGAAGAGACACCGCCTCCCGTGTTCAATGTCACGTTCGTGGTATCGAGTGAATCGGCTCCCGTTTCAGGAGCGACCGTCTCGTTCAACGGTGAACAGCTCGCTACCGGTATCGATGGAACGGTAACATTCACCGGGGTAATACCGGGCAACGACAAACCTTACACGGTTTCAAAGACTGGTTATCAGAGCAAGTCGGGTTTCGTCGATGTTATTGATCGGGACGTTACCGTAAACGTCGAACTGTCCAGGGGTAGCTACACGATAGTGGCGACTGCAGGAAGTGGAGGAAGCATCTCTCCGTCGGGCAACGTCGTCGTTGAACACGGATCGAGCAAGAGCTTCACCATTACTCCAGACTCCGGGTACGAGATAGACGATGTACTTGTGGACGGTTCATCCGTCGGTAAGGTGTCAAGCTACACCTTCAACAACGTGACTTCCGACCACACGATCGAAGCTACCTTCAAGAAGAAAACATACACGATAGTGGCTACGGCAGGAAGCGGAGGAAGCATCTCTCCGTCGGGCAACGTCGTCGTCGAACACGGAT
>CAZBNE010000149.1:1138-4203 GCA_964493155.1 uncultured Pelolinea sp. | reverse complement strand
CCGGCCGGTTACGTGGAATACTTCACTCGCTCTGGTGACACACTCCCGGCTATTTGTGCGCATTTTGGTGTGGAACCGTACCAGGTCATTGCTGATGATGTCCTCGATCAGGAAAAGATCCTCGCACCCGGCATCCGGCTGCTGATCCGCGACCTGCTAGGTGAAACTTCCCGACCCGATATTCTTTTCCCGGATTCTGAGTTTGTTTTCTCGCCTTCTGCCATCGGCTTCGATGTTCAGGCTTTTGCAGAAGAGCAGGGCGGGTATTTCGCCGCAAGAACAGAGTTGATGACGCGCGGTACGACGCCCGCGTCAGAAATACTCATGGAATTGGCATTGGGACATTCCATTCATCCGCGCCTCCTGCTGACGTTGATCGAATATGAAAGCGGTTGGATCACGCGTATGCCGGAGACAGAAGAGGAAAAGCTTTATCCCTATGGCTGGATAAAGCCGGACCGGCCCGGGATCTATTTTCAGACCGGGCTGCTGATACGGCAGCTGTCGCAGGGCTATTACGGTTGGCGGGCGGGCACGCTGGATACAATCACTTTTCTGGATGGTTCAACACTGCGCCTCTCCCCGCAGCTGAATGCCGGAAGCGTTGGTGTGATGTATGCCCTGGCGCAGTATCACGACCGCGCCTCATGGGAAGCTGCCCTGTACGGCAGCGGCAACCTGTCTGAGGTCCACCAGAGATTATTTGGTGATTTCGCGCTGTTAACCAGAGGAGTGGAGCCTTTATTCACCACCGGTGTTGAACAGCCAAAACTGAACCTGCCTATACCCATCAATCAGAAGTGGGCTTTAACTAACGGCCCTCATACCGCCTGGGGGCTGTACGGCCCGCCGGCTGCCCTGGATTTTGCCCCGGCAGGAAGCTCCGATTGCAATGTTTCTCAGCGCTTTGCACTGGCAGCTGCCGCCGGGCGTATCGTGCGTTCATTTGGCGGCGCGGTGGCGCTGGACCTGGATGGCGACGGCTATGAACAGACCGGCTGGGTGCTGGTGTATATGCACATTTCAAACCGGGAAAAAGTTGAGGTAGGCGACCGCGTAAAGGTGGATGATCCCATCGGCCATCCTTCCTGTCAGGGCGGTTCGGCCAGCGGTACCCATGTGCATATCGCGCGCAAGTACAACGGCGAGTGGGTGCTGGCCGACGGCGGCCTGCCTTTTGTGCTTTCAGGTTACCGGGCGCGCAGCAGCGTCGAGAGTTGCACCGGCAACCGGGAGTGCAGCGGCAGCCTTGATAACGGCGAAAGAACCATCACCGCGGATGCTTACGGCAATGCGGGCACCATCACCTACCGTCCCGAGAGCTTGCCAAAATACTTTTTTACACCCACTCCCAAAGTAAATGGCTGAATTGATCAGGGCGGAATTTCACTGCCACACAGTCTGTTCGCATGATTCCAGTAACCGCATCCCTCAGCTGGTGGCTGCTGCCCGCGCTAGCGGCCTTTCCCGCCTGGCGATCACCGACCATAACACCATCCGCGGCGCGCTGCAGGCAAGGGAATTGGATCCCGAACTCGTGATCATGGGTGAAGAAATCTTGACAGTGCAGGGTGAATTGCTGGCGTATTATGTCCAGGAAGAGATCCCCAAAGGGCTTTCAGCGTTTGAAACGATCACCCGGTTAAAGGAACAGGGCGCGTTTATCGCCATCCCGCACGTTTTTGACCTGCGACGCCACGGCTGGCGTATGGCAGATCTGCAGGAGATCCTGCCGGATGTCGATGCCCTGGAGGTTTTCAATGCGCGCTGCCTTTCGGGGGGTATCAACAGCAGGGCGCTGGCATTTGCTCAGGAACGAAATCTGCCCATGTTCGCCGGCTCGGACGCGCATTCTCTGGTGGAGCTGGGACTGGGGAGTGTGCTCCTCCCTGGATTTAATTCACCGAACGAACTGCGTAGAGCGCTGAAAAGTGCTGTGATCGAAGGACGGCTGGTTTCCCCGTTGGAGCACTTTAAAGCCAGCACGCTGATCGGTTTCGGCAGGCTGAAGAAGTGGTTAATGCATGATTGATTCAGCCTTTGGCCTTGAAAGAATGAGGATTTGAAGTAAAATAATTTTCACGCACACGGGGCGGTGGCGGAATTGGCAGACGCAGAGGACTTAAAATCCTCCGACAGTGATGTCTTGTGGGTTCAAGTCCCACCCGCCCCATAAGTTATTTAACAATATATTTAAAAGAATATCTTATATATTCCATTGCGAAAAATATTCCCAATTCATTGATAATACGCGAAAAATTTAATAATATTTGATTATTTCTATTATCGATAAGGAAATTATTTATGCGGGGATTTTCAAGATTAAAAATTTTCTTTTCAGCAAGTCTCGTCTTCTCCAACTTATTGATCCCTATTATCCTGTTATTAGTTTATTGCCAATCTTTTGTGTTGATCAGTTTATTGTTTCTTCTGAAAGGCGTTAATTATGGTTTTACCTTCAGAATGAGCAGGTATCTGCTGGTTTTTTCGGTACTCGTTTTCTTTCTTGTCCTATTTCTACGGGCAACCAGAAAAGAAGGCGGATCAGAAATTCGTACGCATGACGATAAAGTGTCATTAAGCCATCTGCCGCTTCTGGCCTTGCCATTAACACCCGTAGTCCAGTATTTGATCAACAATCAGGAAATTCTTTCTCTTGCGGATATTCTGGTTATTGTGATCTTCTTTACACTCTTTTTTGCTGTATATGTTTTTCTCATCCCGGCTTTATTGAGAAAAATTTGTTCTACGCATATACTGGTCGCTTTGGGCCTGGCTTTTGCTTTTTCAGTGGTCAACATGCCGGCCTTAAGCCTGAATTTCAACTGGTTTGAAAATGGCAACTTTAAAATTCAATTGATCTATTTTGGATTTGTTTTCCTGCTGACCTGGGGTATGTTAAAGCTTAATTACAGAGGTTTCCTGTCCGTAATTCTTGTGGCTTACCTGGTATTCAACAGCGCCATACAATTGATTTCATACAACAGGAATTCAGAAAAGATAACTTCGCCAGCCCAGAAAAATGAACTGCAATTAATTGCTGAAGGAAGAACATCTGACAATAC
>CAZBNE010000149.1:0-1128 GCA_964493155.1 uncultured Pelolinea sp. | reverse complement strand
GTTTACGATGTCTATGTGTCCAACGAAACAATGCTGGGCTATGGCATTGATAACAGCACCCAGGAAAAGTATTTGAAAGAACTGAGTTTTATCATTTATCCGTCTGTTTATTCTATTGATGCACCCTCAATAAATTCTATGAGTAGAGTTCTCAATGCGTCGATTGAATATGGAGGAAATCCACGTAAGGCAGTGTCGGGTGATGGAAATGTTCAGAACGCGTTGAAGCGCCTTGGCTATAAAACTTACGGTCTGTTCCCAAACGATTATTTGTTACGCGGTATCGGTTCAAGTTATGATTACACCACGCTTGCGTCTTCCATAACACCGGCCAAATTGATCATATCAGCTGTTTTGATCGGTGAGTTCAGAGGGGATATCGGTTTTAATTCACTTTCGCGCAGCGAATTTTTGGACCTGAAGCAGGAGATCTTTATAAATCGAAAAGAAGAACCTATATTCATTTATTCACACTCCGATGAACCGAGTCATTCACAAATTTCTGGCGAATGTCTGCCGAACGAAACCGATTTATATAAGGATAGGCTGCTGGAAGCCAATCATGAAATGCGACAGGATATTGATACTATAACCAGGCACGATCCTGAGGCAATCGTAATTGTCGCCGGCGACCATGGGCCTTACCTGACCAAGAACTGCTTTTTCGATGTGGGTACTTCAAAAAAATATAATATTTCCGAAATAACACGACTGGATATCCAGGACCGATTTGGAACTTTCCTGGCGATCAGGTGGCCTACAGAAGAATATGACAGATTCGATGACATTACGGTATTACAGGATCTATTTCCGGCTATTTTTGCTTACCTGTATCAAGATACAGGTTTTTTGGAGCTGAAAGTCAATCCTGAAATAATAAGTACCCCAGTCATTAGCGGAGCGTCAGTAAGGAATGGGATAATTATCGGCGGGATTAATGATGGCGAACCTTTGTTCTTTTCGGGCAAATAATCTTTCAGTGAATCAAACTTGATAATTACTCAAGGTTTCCCTGCCATATAATGACCTCATAAATTGTCTCCAAAATTTTTTATTTTTTCCAGAAAAATTCATATAATAATTAAAAATCACAAGAGAATTAAAAAAGAATTTTCTAGCAAAACTAAA
>CAZBNE010000148.1:0-4258 GCA_964493155.1 uncultured Pelolinea sp. | reverse complement strand
ATACCATCCAGTATGCCAACATGATTTTAATTTCAGGCAGAGTATCTTAAATATAAGAAAAAGTATTTTTAAGAGAAAATTGTGAAAGGAGAATTGGAATGAAAGCATCAGTCAGCGGATTTGGAAACCGATGGATTGGCAGCATGCCAAAAATTGGCATCCGTCCAACCATTGACGGCCGATTAAGAGGTGTCAGGGAAAGCCTTGAAGAACAGACCATGGGATTAGCCAGGAAAACCGCGGAATTAATCAGTGCCAATCTGCGCTACCCGAATGGCTCACCGGTGGAATGCGTCATTGCCGACACTACCATCGGCGGCGTAGCAGAAGCTGCCCGGTGCGCCGAAAAATTCGCATGCGAAGGCGTTAAAGTCTCTATCACAGTAACACCTTGCTGGTGTTATGGGTCAGAAACGATGGATATGGATCCCCTTATACCAAAAGCGGTGTGGGGATTTAACGGGACTGAAAGGCCAGGTGCGGTCTATCTGGCGGCTGTTCTGGCAGCACACAATCAGAAGGGGCTGCCCGCATTTTCGATTTATGGTCGTGATGTACAGGATTCCAGCGATCGAATCCTACCGCAGGATGTACAGGAAAAAATCCTGCGCTTTGCGCGGGCCGGATTGGCTGTAGCTTTGATGCGCGGAAAATCCTACCTGTCCATGGGAGGCACTTCCATGGGAATCGCTGGTTCAATCGTGGATCATTCCCTGTTTGAATCTTACTTGGGCATGCGCGTGGAAGCGATCGATATGAGTGAATTCACCAGGCGCATCGATGAGGAAATCTACGACAAGGAAGAGTATGCCCGCGCTCTGCATTGGACCAAGACGCACTGTAAAGAAGGACGCGAATTTAACACACCTGAAAACCAGCGCAGCAGGGAACAGAAAGACAAAGATTGGGAGACGGTTGTCAAGATGGCCATGATCGGGCGTGATCTGATGATCGGGAATCCAAGGCTGAAGGAAACGGGATTTGGCGAAGAAGCGCACGGGCATAACGCCATCGTCGGCGGATTTCAGGGGCAGCGTCAATGGACCGACCACTCACCCAATGGTGATTTTATGGAAGCAATCCTCAATTCCTCATTCGACTGGAACGGCATCCGTGCACCCTTTATCCTTGCCACCGAGAATGACTGTCTAAATGGCATATCCATGCTCTTTGGCTACTTGCTGACGAATACCGCCCAGATTTTTGCTGATGTGCGCACTTACTGGAGCCCAGATGCGGTTAAGCGCGTGACCGGCTACCAGCTGGAAGGGAAAGCTGCCAATGGCATGATCCACTTGATCAACTCGGGAGCCGCAACCCTGGATGCGACTGGATGGCAAGTAAAGGACGGCAAGCCGGTCATGAAACCCTTCTGGGAGATAACAGAACAGGAAGTGGGCAAGTGCCTGGAGGCGATCAACTGGTATCCCGCCAGCACCGGTTACTTCCGCGGTGGCGGTTACTCATCCGGTTTCCTCACCAGGGGTGGAATGCCGATGACCATGTGCCGGATCAACCTTATTAAAGGGCTGGGGCCTGTCATACAGTTGGCAGAAGGCTGGACAGTTGACGTGCCGGAAAAAGTTCACACAACTCTAAACGAGCGCACCGACCCGACTTGGCCAACGCACTGGTTTGTACCTAATCTGACCGGCAGTGGCGCATTTAAAGATGTCTATTCAGTGATGGCCAACTGGGGCGCCAACCATGGTGCTTTGAGTTTTGGGCATATTGGCAGCGACCTGATCACCCTGGCTTCCATTCTGCGCATCCCGGTCAGCATGCATAATGTGGATGAAGAAAAGGCTTTCCGCCCAAGCGCATGGTCCGCTTTTGGCGTGATGGATCCGCAAGGCGCCGATTTCCGGGCTTGCAAGAATTTCGGACCAATTTACGGTCATTCTTCATAGAATGTCCAAACTGAACCAGGCTAAATAAAGAGCTTTCAGAGTAAAAACCTTGATATAAAATAAGTAAGGAAGACACAGACAGGACAAGGATTTACCTTTCAGTATTCTATTAAAAACAGGAGGAAATAATGGGACGGTTGCTTTTAGGTATTGACATCGGCACGTACAGTTCCAAAGGTGTACTGTGCCGTCTGGACGGAACCATCCTGGCTGAAGCCCGCGCGGAGCATGAAATGTCCATCCCGAAATCGGGATATGCCGAACATGACGCTGACGGAGTGTGGTGGGCGGATTTCAGACAGATCTCGAAGGAACTCTCAGGCAAAACACCGGCGGGCGACCAGATCGCGGCGGTTGGAGTGAGCGCCATCGGCGCCTGCGTACTACCGGTAGATGAAAGAGGCAAGCCACTTCGGCCGGGCATCCTGTACGGAGTTGATACACGCGCTGTCAGCCAGATTGAAGAACTGGAAAAGAAATATGGACGCGAAGCGCTGGTGGATTTCGGTGGAACACGCCTGACAACACAGGCCATGGGTCCCAAGATCCTGTGGATCAAGCAGAATGAACCTGAAATCTATGCCAGGGCAGCCAAGTTCATTACCTCAACCTCCTATATTATCCATAAGCTGACCAATAACTATGTGATCGACGCACACACTGCCACCGAATTCAATCCATTAATAAATATCAAAAGTGTTGCCTGGGACGGCCGTTTTGCAGATGAGATTGTGGCACTGGACAAGCTGCCAGAAATAGGCTGGTCAGACCAGATTGCCGGGCGCGTGACAGCGGAAGCGGCCAAAGAAACCGGCATACCGGAAGGGACGCCGGTGAATTTCGGCGCAGTGGACGCCCTCTCGGAGGCGATCAGCGTGGGCGTGGTGGCCAGCGGTGAACTGATGATCATGTATGGAAGCACTGCCTTCTTTATTTTTCTGATCGACAAGCCGGTGCCGACCAACGAGTTGTGGCTGGAAGCGGGCGCGTTCAAGGGGCAGTATGAATATTCCGCCGGCTTATCCACAAGCGGCTCAGCCACCACCTGGTTCCGTGACCAACTCGGCAGAGATTTGTTGCAGGCGGAAGCCGCGGGCGGACAAAACGCCTATGCCGGGCTGGCTGCCGAAGCAGCCGCCGCACCCATCGGCGCAAATGGCTTGCTGATGCTGCCTTATATGAGCGGCGAGCGCACGCCGATCTTTGACCCGCAGGCGCGCGGGGTGCTGGCGGGATTATCGCTGAGCCACACACGCGGCGACATCTACCGGGCAGTGCTGGAAGGTACGGCCTACGCCATCCGCATGAACCTGGAAGCCATGCAAAAAGCCGGCGCGATAATCAAGCACGGGGTGGCGGTGGGCGGGGGTTCGACCAATGAGTTGTGGCTGCAGATGGTGAGCGACGTATCAGGCATTCCGCAGCTGCTACCGGAAAAAACCATCGGTGCCTCTTACGGGAATGCCTTTCTGGCAGGCCTGGCCTCAGGCGCGATCGCCAGCCTTGACAGCCTGAAAAAGGATTGGGTCAGGATCAGCCGCGAAATCAAGCCGGACCTGCAGAAGAAAGCGGCTTACGACCGCATGTACGCGTTGTTCAAGGACCTGTATCAACAATCCAAGGGGGTGGTACACCAGCTGGCGAATATGCAGGAGTAAACATTTTTCCGGAAGGTTTTGGTTTTTTTAATATTTTCCGATAAATTTTCTGATTAATTTGCTGAACCATTTCTTCCCGACACGATCGGGCAGCATGCATTCATCCAGTTTGAAGCGTTGTTACGTTGGCAGCATCCAACACGGGGTTTACTCCTCCCGGCAGATTTTTTCCCGACCGCAGAAGAAATAGGCCTTATCGTCCCTATCGGTTACTGGATATTGGATGAAGCCTGCCAACAAATCCACACCCTGCACATGCACTTTCCATCTGATCCGCCATTGTCGGTCAGCGTGAATTTGTCAAATCGACAGTGCACCCAAACTAATTTGGTAGAAAAGATTACAGAAATCCTGCAAAAATATAATATAGACAGCAGCAGTCTGAAACCGGAATTGCCAGAAAGTATGATCATTGAAAACTCAGAAGTTACTTCGGCCATTCTTCAAAAGCTAAGTGATTTAGGTGTACAAGTGCAAATTGATGATTTTGGAACGGGATATTCATCCCTAAGGCACATGCACTCCTTGCCGATAGATACACTTAAGATTGATCGTACTTTCATCGGTCGACTGGAAAAAAATAATAACGGATTGGAAATCGTCCGCACGATTATGGCGTTAGCACATAACCTGGGATTGAAGGTAATCGCCGAGGGTGTTGAGACAGACAGCCAATTAATTTCACTTCAA
>CAZBNE010000147.1:0-4271 GCA_964493155.1 uncultured Pelolinea sp. | reverse complement strand
TGCGCAGGACCTTCGCCAAATTGGCCAAGAATGGCGGGGCTGGGTTGGATCAGATCCAGCTTACCCTGGGACATGCCAGTATTCAGACCACCGAGCGCTATTTGGGAATCGCACAAGACTTAACAGACGCGCCATGCGATAAATTGGGATTGAGTTTATTTGTACTCTAAGGGGTATTGACTTATTGGTTTTGGCATTGTAAAGTAAGGTCAGGTTTATTGGAGGGAAAGTCAGATGAAAAATAAAACGACGAAAATAGTTATAGCCGGAGCTGTAATTCTGGTATTATGCGGTTTGATCGGAACGTGCGTTGCCGGAAAACCTTCAGATCCCGCAAGCCCGTCAATGTCAACGGTTGATCCAAATACAGTATTTACGCAAGTGGCTGGCACAATTATGGCCGCAGTGACGCAAACCGCCCAGGCAAATGTGACTCCCACTCCCGAGGTGACCCCAACGCCGAAAGCAACTCCCACGCCGGAAGCAACCTTAACCCCAACACTGGAAGCCCAATTTATACAGGCAACAGCTATTCAATCTACCCAAGATTATAAAAATAGCTTTAAAGAAATTGATTATAGAGAACTTGTTAATTATCCAGATAATCATATTGGCGAAATGGTTATTGCGCGTGGGACAGTATTTAATATTATTGATGATCAGAACTTTCAGATGTGGTTTTCCGGCACTTATGATAACCTTTATGTTATGACCGAAAGTAAGTACACCGGGCTTTATGAAAATGATGTGATTACTGTTTATGGTCTTGTTTATGGTAAAACTTGCGGAACCAATGCCTATGGTGCTGAGGTGTGTAGTCCTGCTTTGATTTCCGCATTTTTTAATAAATAATAAGGTATTGATAATAATTAGAAAATGGCTATAATGTAAGCAGATAAATAAATCGGCCCCTGAAAGTGATTGAGACACGATCAGAGGCCTAACCCAACCACCGGAGCAAGCCGGTAGTGAGGCTAAAGTAAGTATATCAATAAGCCCCGGTGGATGCCATACCGGGGTTGTTTATTTAAGAAAGGAGGCAATATCGAATGATCATCTATATAGGGTAAGGCAATAAAAAAATAAAGGAGAAATGAAATGGTTACGAAACAAGTAGCGAAAGATAAACCAATTAAATTATCAAAGGAACAGTCGTGCCAACTTGAAAGGCTAATTAATTACATCCTTCAAGGTCCCATAATCGAAAGGATTGATCATGTAATTGATTGCCTAAATACAGGTAAACCGCTTTTGGTTGAGCAAAAGGATGGCCGATAATGAAAGTAATTGCGTATGCAAAAAATAGTAATCTGAGAATGCTCTCAATTAATATTTTTGGATACAGAATTGAAATACTTTTCTGGAGTCCAAGAATTTAATTTAACAAGAAAAAAAGGAGAATAAAGATGTTTACTGAAAATGCTATTGAAGAAAAGAAAAAGGTATCAAGAGATCAGAAGAAAAAAACTTATTGGGAGCGCCAAGAAGAATTAGGCCAAAAAGCCGCCGCAAGAATTCCTATGGTGGAAATATGGCAAGCTGATAGCAACGCTCTCACAGCAATGATTTCTGCTATCTGCACATACGAGAATCGCCGTGCATGGTTTGAGATAGTAGCGCGTTGGTTAACTGTTACGGGAACGGTAATGATTGATGACACATCAACGCCAACCGAAGAACAGCTAATTGCAAGAAGGGAATTTCAAGAAAAATTAAAAGGGGATTTGAGCTAAAGAAGTATGGCAGGCTATTAATGAAGTGCAACGGACTAATCTAATCTTAACAAGGGGCTTGGGTCGAAATTGGCAAAAGAGCGCGAATTCGTACTCAATACTTGCCAGGCTGGGGCACTCGGACTCGAACCAAGATCCACGGCTTCAAAGGCCGGTGTGCTGCCATTGCACCATGCCCCAGTGGTTTCTTTTCAGAACGGGCTAAATTTTAACACATATTGATTACCATGTTGGCTGAAAACAGGCTGTTGCTGGGCGTATATTATGCCTGCTTCTTTTTCAAGCGGCAGTTGAAGTGAATCAGTGCAGACAGCGCGCAGCCCCAGGCCAGCAGTGTGATCAGCATTGATCTTTTAAATGGAACTGTGTCAAAGTGTATCGCATACTCCATTTGTGCCTCAAGCTCAAGTGTAAGTGCGTCCTCCTGACTCAGGCTGCCTAAAGGATCGGGGGCGATGGTAAAGAAGTGTAATTCGCGCGCCTTGATGGGCAGTACAATTTCGCAGGTCTGACCCTGTTCAGCAGCGCAGGTAAAGCGCAATCCGGCCGGGGTCAGCTCGTTCAACTTCACCTCAGCTCCTGCAGGTGATATTACATTGATTTCCGGCACGATGTTCAGCTTCTTTTCAAAGCGGTCCACCGGGGTAGCCGTGGCAACCCGCATCCAGCTCAGCGAAGCCACTAACAGCGGCAAGAGCAGCAGCATCTCTACCAGGGCCAGGCGCTTGCGGCTGATCCAGCACAGAAAAGGAACTGCCAGGCGCTGAATAAATCCGGGAATGCGCAAGCTGAGAAGCGCGCCCAAACCGAGTACAATGCCAATCAAGGCAGCTGTCACAGCCCGCGCAGACAGTGCAGCCGCTTTCCCCAGATAAGCGCTCAGCGGCAGGTCGGCCTGGTGCGACATCAACCCTTCGATCAAGCTCAGGCCGCTGCCGGAATAGGCTTTGCTGATCTCATTCAGCAAGGCCAGCTGACCCCAGACAAGCCATAGGATCAATCCCAGGCCAAGCAACCCTACCAGCCAGGTCAGTATCAAGCTTGCCAACCGGCGCGTCTTGTCAGAAATTGCCAAGGTTCGGATGCCTGTTTTCCAGACTGACGGCAAATGCAAATCTCTTATCAAGGGCAATCCATCAGAAGCAAACCACAACGCCAATCCAAAATAAGCCATCATCGCAAAACGGAAGGGATACTTTTCAACACCTTCAAACGCCGGGATGCTACTCAGGCGTGCCAATAAACCTGCCAGCGCGCTATAGATGCCTCCAAAAGACATCACGCCCACCCCTAGTGCGGCAATAAGTAAAGCCGGAATCTCACTTTGAACCTGCCGCTGTTCGCGTTTCAAAACCTTCACGGCAAAAAGGGCGGCAACTGCCATCACCAGCACCAGAAAAGGCCCCCAGTATACGCCCGCGTCCCAATATGGGATGCCGTCCAGTTGAAATTCAATAAAACTTTCAATGTCATCCACATTACCGCTAAAGAACAGCGGCAGTTTTAAAGCCATTTTGAAAAAAGCACCGGTGCTATAACCTGGAAATGTGTGCTGGCTGAAATCGTGCAGAACGAGGAAGGCGGTGTACAGGCGGGCAAACGCAAGCAAGCCAGTCAGAAGGCCGATCCCTAAAAGGTCCAGCAAAGGCGCAAGTCGTTTGCTCAGGCAGGCCTGCCATAACTTGATCAGGGCAGAAAATGCCGCCAGCCATACAGCCACATGCAGTCCACCCTGCAGAATGATCAAAGCCAGAACCATTGCCCCACCTAGGATGGCGAACATGCGACGCGGAGATAATAAGAAAAACATCAACAGCGGGAAGAGGAGCAGGTTGATCCAGGGGGTATATCCGATAGCCAGGTGCTGCAGGATGATGGGAGACAGCAGGAAGAGCCCTGCAAAGATTCTCAGCTGGCGGTTATCCCACGCCAGCCGGCGGCTTAACAACAGGATGCCGGCCATTCCAAGAATCAGATGGATCAGGTAGAACACCTTGATAAAAGCTACCGGCTTAAGCCATGCAACCAGGAAAATGAATGGTGAGAATAGCAGAGTTTCCGGATTGCTGATAAACAGACCAGTCTGAGCCAGCAGCGGATAATACTCCAGTCCATCGGTGTTCCACAGGTAATAAGGCATGGACTGAAAAGTAAAGAGACTTTCGCGGATATACCGCAGGTAAATGATCTCCTTTTCCCAATCGTAGATCCCTGTTTGAGGAACAATCAAGTAATAAAGTGCTAACGAGCCAGCGATCAAAAAGTATGCATTACGCGCGATAAAGGCCTTTATTTTCATTAATCGAATCATTCAGTCAGAAGAATAATAAGTCAAATTTTCCCCTCCAACCGAGATTAAGTATATGCCATAATGCTTCCAGATCATGGGGAAGAATGAGCCAAAACAGACGCAGGCAAGTTTTTCAAACAGGGTGTTTTATTTGCTGGGCAGGTTAACCAAAGTAGATAGTTGAATTAATGTAGGAAGGCGATCTCGGCTGCCACCCACAGCAGAACAAGCGCGCCTACCCCAACCGC
>CAZBNE010000146.1:0-4276 GCA_964493155.1 uncultured Pelolinea sp. | reverse complement strand
ATAAAAGTAATGGACGAGTTTGTTTGTATGGGAGCCATGTTATTTGTATCTTTAACTCATCCAAATTCCAAGGATCTAAAAAAAGCAGCCGATTTTGCTCTGGAGATTGTGAGTCCGAAGGTGTAATTCAACCAGAACTTGAAAAACTCCAATTTTACAATGGACCTGCAATTATGGAGGTATTGTTATGGCTGAAAAAACAACAATTCATTTTATATAACCATTACCTCAAAAGCTATTTGAGCGCAGCGATAATTACCGAGAACAATCCAACAAAAATCGATGCGATCGCATTCTGGGATTCCTATCCGCCTAATTCTGCCAACCTCTCAAATAACAGCCTGCCTGTTCTTTCCATCAATGGCACCACGAATGGTATACTCAATCCCGGAAACATTAATGATACCCAGTATCTCTTACCGAAGAATGCAGTCTACGCTCCGATCGAAGGCGCAAGCCATGCCCTTCGACGCCCTTCGACGGGCTCAGGGCAAGCCCTTCGGGTAGGCTGCGCACTCGCTACGCTCCACATGACAGTCATTCTGTTAACAATGGGCTGATCCTTGCCCAAAGGGCAGGCTGCGCACTCGCTTCGCTCACACGAAGTGCGCTCTTCGAGCGGGATGACAAAATGAGAGATACTTCACGCCTGTGGCGCTTGACAGAAGGATGCGTCTGATCTGGATGCTTACCCTTCGACGGGCTCAAGGCAGGCCTTTCGGCTTCGCTCAGGGCGAGGGCTTAGTGCATATTTCAATGCAAAAAGGCAGGCGCGATGACAAATGGAGGGTCAGAGCGATCGCCGACTCATTAATCGCAAGGAAATTCTACATTGGCAGCATTCCATTCATAACCGCAGTAGGTACAGCATGCGGCGTCTCTGATGAAGGTATAGTTCGGGAAATCCGCGCAATGGCATGGCTCATGCCACTCCACCACATCCGGTTCTTCCTCCTCCTCCGGTTCAGGGGTGGGCCGGGATGTCAGGCAGACGTTGGGTTCGCGGCCGGTCGGCTCAAAACCATAGGGCAAGCGACAGGTATTATCCACCAAGTAAAGCGCCTTGAGCGGATAATCCCCTGCGCCGCTGATGGGCGAGCCGGCTTCAGACTGTGTCAGGAAGTCGTTGGGATCAAACATGACGGGGTTCTTGATCCCGTCATCCGCCCAGGCGCTCCACATGAACACGGAGGCATTACCCAGCAGAGACTTCTTGATCGCCAGCTGCATTATCCCGGCATCCGCTGGGGCAACACGCTTCCAGGCCATATCCGGATCATCCAGGCGGTCGGGCGAGAACAACACGGTTTCATAGCTGTCGCCGGAATAGCCAGGCGCGTCCGAGAGCATGGGGCGCGTGCCGCCGACATCCTTGTTGCCGTCGCGGTAGACCGCGACATCAGCAATATTCCAGGCGGTGTTCCCATCCCCTGGTGCCCACAGAAGCAGGTCCCCGCGTCCGTCGCGATCGATGTCTATTTCCACGCCGTAAACCGCTGACAGCATATTCGTATCGGGATTCACGCCCTCCAGGTGGAGGATGAAGTAATAAAAGGTCTCGTCCTTGCTGATTTCGACCCTTTTCAAATCCACATCGGGACGGTAGGCCATCTCGTTGGCGGTGAAAGGCCTTTCAAGCATGTTCTGGTTGAAGATATCACCCCCGCTGGCGCGCTTCTGGCCGGCGGTTGATGCTGAACCCGTATCTATCCACCACTGTGAAACCCAGCCTGGTTCACCCGGAAAGGTGGTGTGGACAACCTGAATGGTGGAGGTGGGTGCCGGGACGACCGTTTTCACCAGATCTTCCACGGTGGGCTGCGCCAGTCCATCAACCGTCTGCTGGATATAAATCGCCTGGAGCGTCTGCTCGGCATCCGTTTCGCCCTCGATCCCACCCAAATCCACACTGCATGCCAGCCCAATGGCAAGCATGCCCGCAATCCACAACATGGTGTACCGACTCAAGTGTCTCATGGCTCCCTCTCATCCATTTACTTTAATTATAGGGTGTCTGTCAATGAGGATGATCCATTCATGATGCGCGGGATGACTGCTGCCTACCTGAAATGACAGATGGAAGGCGGTGTCCTTTGCTTGAATGCGGGACAGGCGGACATGCTTTGACGGGTGAACTTCGACATGTTTTCGTCCAAAGCAGACCCTTCGGCTGTGCTCAGGACAGGCCCTGCGGGTAGACTGCGCACTCGCTACGCTCCACATGACAGTCGTTCTGTTGACAATGGGCTGATCCTTCGCTTCGCTCACACGAAGTGCGCTCTTCGAGCGGGATGACAAAATGAGCGATACTTACACGCCTGTGGCGCTTGACAGAAGGATGCGTCTGATCTGGATGCTTACCCTTCTACGGGATTAGGGCGAGGGCTCAGGGCAGGCCCTTCAGGATGACAGGCTGAGGCGGTTTCTTGACCGCATGAGGTAGAGCGGTGCGCGGGATCAGCGCACTATTACGGCCAGGGATAGCCGCCCTACGAAATGATGTGATCATTTTCCACGGCATGAATACGGGCTGCAAGGAAAGGCGGAAGCGCGGGAGGTAGCCAGTGTTAATTATTTGATGGCTGAAATTTCGTCGGCGAAATCCCGGTAGCGCTGAAGGGTGTCTTTGCCGATACGATCATCCACATCCATAAAAGGCTGAAGCATGGCCTGCTGCTCGTCGCGCCCCATGACCTTGTTCGTCATCGGGAAGAGTAGGAAATCCTCTTTCCAGATATGGTTGGGATACAGGCTGACAATACCGGAAAGGCCCTTTTTGATCTTTTCCAGCCCCTGTTCATCTCCAGCGGCGAGCAGGTCGGCCCCCTCAGCCAGGCTGGCAACCTGGATCCTACCGCGGATGTGCTCGGCTTTCAACGCGCCCAGGGGGCAGCCTTCGACCGGCACACCCAGTTTGGCGAGTGCCGGGAAAAGGAGCTGTTCTTCCTTGCCATGATGGCACTGGTCAGCATAGATGCGCATAAAATCAACAACGCGGTGCAGCAGGGCTACATCGGATTTCCGGCCTGCCTCGAACTTGGCATTCAGTTCGCGCGCCGCAGCGACCACTTTCTCGATCACGCGGTGCTCCGCTTCAAGGATCTCTGTCAGGTTCTTACTCATGGATCGATCTCCTCTTTCTTGTTTTTACTTCTCATTCATCATACACCATCAGCAAATGGTAATGAGAGTGATCTTTTAGGCCCCTCACCCCGCACCAAAAGGCATGAAGCGCCTTTCGCCATGGTCTCCCCACTTATGGGGTGAAGAGATTGATAAGACGAAAATGTGGAAGGAAGTATTAGCGGTCAGCGATGCAGTCAGTGACGTAAGCCGTGTCAGCGCCCACGCCCAGCAGCAAGCCCGATCTTTGCTGATAATGCCAGGGCATGCGAAAAAGAAAAGCCCGAGGATGCTGGTGATCCCGTGCCGGGTGAGCGGAAAACCGAATTCGCCGAAGATCGGGAATTTCACCATGCCAAAGTTTAAGCTGAATCCCTGGCTGCTTAAACCTTTAAAGCGACGCGAAAACCGCGCGCGCCATAGTAGGAATCCGCGCCATTGTGATAGACAAAGACGGTGTCATAGCGGCGATCAGCAAAGAGCGCGCCACCCAGCTTGCGCACCTTATCGGGGGTATAAAGCCAGCTGGAGGTTTTCAGATCGAATTCGCCATGCTGCTGCAGATCGCGATATTGCGCTTCGGTCAACAGCTCGGCGTCCATGGCCTGGGCCATTTCGAGCGCGCTGCTTGCGGGAGCGGCAACCTTCCTTTTTATGCGAGCTTGCTGGTCGTAGCAGGTATTACGGCGACCGGCAGGTGATTCAGTGGAACAATCGTAAAAAATGAATTCGCCTGTCTGTGCGTCCCTACCGACCACGTCCGGCTCGCCGCCGGTGCTTTCCATTTCACCCAGCGACCAGAGTTTTTGGGGCTCCGCTTCCAGCCTCTCCTGCACTTTGGCCCATTCCAGACCGTCATGGCGAGGCATGTTCTTTTCAAAACGCTCTTTGAGCACCGCCAACACCTGCGCCCGCTGCGCTGCCGAGAGCTCTTTTTGAGTATTATTTATGGTATCCATAGTCCTATCCTACACACCTGAAAGACCGATCCGTGTCAGAGTATTGTTAAATTAATAGCCTTCACACAAGGAACACGTGATGAGCAGCCAGTTCGATCAATGCGAGGTGAAATTGAGGCAGGTGCTGATACCATACAGGACGGCATAGGCGATCCATAGCGAGCGATTGATGTGCAATAACGGCCACCAATGGA
>CAZBNE010000145.1:0-4281 GCA_964493155.1 uncultured Pelolinea sp. | reverse complement strand
ACATACAGGCCATACAGGAGCCGGCGCAGGGCGTTGGCGACCTCGGCTGAAAATTGGGTGTTCGCCAATTGCTGCCGGAGTTCCGTCAGTTCACGGGTAAGCGTACCAACTTCCACATGGTCGCGGCTCATGGCGGCGGTCGCCCTGGGTGCGCCCATCACCTTTTGCACCACCGGATAAAGCGCCTTGTCCTCTGCCTCGGCATGCGGAATGAGGTGGTGGGTGAGAAAGTTGTGGGCTTCATCAATGAGGTTTAACGTTTCAGGTGTGAGTGCAAGCCCGCTGACCGCGTCTCCGGCCAGCCGCAGCGATTCGACATGCGGGAACAAGTCTTTGTGCTCATCTCTGAGCGGTTGTGTGATCCTGTCCATTTCATTTTCTCCTTATTTCTGCTTTCATTGTATGGCTTTGACAGGAGATCAACAACGACAAATGTCTCACCCAAAAAAATAAAGAACAGCGATCCATGATGCGGATTGCTGTCTGTTTTCGGTTTCAATATCAAACAACCGGTTTCTTCTTTTTTGGTTTCGGTGTTTTAAGCATTTCCAGGGGGATGTTGTTCCTGGTCAGCAGATCGATCAGCCGCAAACGGTGCGAGCCTGGCTTGCCGCGCGAATTGCGCGGCCCGCGCAGAGCGGCTTTCCAGATCAGGTCAACTGCGTCAAACGCCGATTGCGAACGACCGACCCGGCAGGCGTTTTGGGCGGTCTCTTTCAATCCCCGGCCGCCATCCGCCATCCAGTGCGCAACAGTTTCGAGCATCTGCAGCGGCGTTTCGGCCAGCACGCCCGCGCCATTCTGCACCACATAATCGCGGTTGCCTTCCTCCTGCCCGGGGATGACATCGATCAGCAGCATGGGCATGCCGCACGCCAGGGACTCGGTGACGATCAGGCCGCCCGCCTTGCAGATGATGGCATCCGAGGCTAGCATCAGGTCGGGCATGTTCTCCGCCAGCCTGTAGATATGCGCCGGGATGTGCCATTCCATGGACTTCAACTGGGCATACAGTTTTTCATTCTTGCCTGCCAGAGCTGCCACCTGCAGGGGCGCCCCGAAATGGTTCAGCACCCTCAGTGCTTCCACCAGCCGGTCGGCGCGCCGGCTGCCCACCGCCAGGAACGCAGGCAGGTCTGGATCCCAGCCCAGTTTTTTACGGATCTCCGCTTTGCTGCGGGTATTGGTCGCGTAAACCGGCGAGACCGGAATACCGGTGATGTGGATCTTGCTGGCTGCTATTCCATTACTGACGGCCAGTTTCCTCACCTCGCTGGTCGGTACCAGACAAAGGTCTACGTGCGGCATGAACCACATGCGGTGCACTGTCACCAGATCGGTCACCACCGTGACAAGGGGCACATGGTAGCGGTTGATGGTGAAGTAGGAGTTCAGCGGAGCCTGGTACAGCGGATAAGTGGTCACGATCACGTCCGGATTCAGGTCGCGCACCAGATCGCGCATGATTTCATACAGCGAGACGGTCATCAGACCTTCGATCAGGAAGTTGGGGATCTCCTTGTCGCTGGCGTTGTAGCCAAAGCGGTACAGGTCCGGCGCATTGCGGATCAGGCGGTCATAGTCCGCGGCGGAATCACGCAGAAAGATCGGCGCGCGGCGGTCCTCCAGCGGGTTGAGAATGGCAACATCACATTCCTCCCCGTGCTTTTCCGCCAGCGTCGCCGCGATGGCATTCGCCGCGCTGCGATGCCCAAAGCCGGCATCGGCGGTCAGGATCAGGATCTTCTTTTTTCTTTCATCCAAAACTTTAAGGTTGCCTGCCAAAAGAGGTTTTTCCTTATTATTATGCGAATAATTATAGCCAAATACCTTATTCAAATCGTTTTGAGAATAGAAAGCAGCCTGCCATCACAGCTTTTTACCTGTATAGATGCCATAGCCAACGTAAGGCAGGAAATCAAAGACTGCTGTCAGCAATTCCTTCTTGAAGAACATTCTGCGGATGGATCTATCGCTAATGCTGATCGCGAAGCCGGCAAAATATTTCTTCAGACCATCAACTTGCAAGTGGCTGGCAAGCTGGTCCCAAAAGTTTATCTTATGGACTGTTGAAATGACATCCGTAAATCCTGCCTTGCGTATAACAGTTTCCCATCCTTCTTTCTGGAATGATTGCATGCCCAATATATCAGCGAGCAAAGAAACCAGCCTTTTGGGCGGCAGTTTTAAAAGAGTGAGTTCGTTGATGCCAAGCACAGAACCAGGTTTCATGATGTGGTGAATTTTTGTTAAAACTTCAAAAGCATCGCAAAAGACGAGCACAGATTCGATGATAATCGCGTCGAAAACAGCGCTGATAAAGGGCAGGGAATGGGCGTCTGCCTGAACGAGCAGTACTTGATCTTCAGCGGATTGTTTGAAGGCCCGCTTGCCTGCTTCTGCGATGTTTCGCTGATTAATATCAAGCGCGATAACCCGCGTTCCAAAATTCTTGGCAATGAAGCAGGCTGTGTATCCTGTCCCGCAGCCAACATTCAGGACTTTCATTCCTTCGTTTAGAGAACATTTACCAAGCAAACGCCGCGTTGCATTAATGCCGCCCAGGTGTTCTGTGAGTCCGGTTTTCCCCCAGATGTCAAACGGGGAGGACTTGCCTTCTTCTTGGGAATCTGATCTGGACTGATCACCTGGCAAAAACATGCTTCCTTTAAGAATTAAAATTTGGTCGAAATATAAAAAAAATTCGATTTGAATGGACGATCAGAGTCTGACCTCGCTCATCAAAGCCTGCAGTTCGCTCACCGGTTCGGCGATCTGGCCGATCCGGGACAAATGGAATTCAGAACCTGCAATTTCTTCCATCGATTCGTATTATACGCCAGCCGATAAATCAAAAGCCTCTGCCGGATCTGAAATGAATCAGATCGTCACCGGATTCATTTGCGCTTCGCGTTCTTTTCTTTTGCCTGTTGCTGATAGACAGCCCTGTGCGTACCGTCGCACAGCGGTTTATTTTTTGATAATCCGCAGTTGCACAGCGTAACCCTGTTGCGTGGCTCGAAAGGTTTTTTGTCTGCACGCTCGATCGGGATCCAGCCGGTCACCCACAGCGGCCCGGTGATCGGACCATCCGAGGTAATCTCCGTGGTGTCGGCGATCTGCTGCGGCAGATCAGGCTCAATATCCGCATCCTCTTTTTCGATCCTGTAGGTCAGCGCGCCTGCCGGGCAGCGCTCGACCATCGCTATGGCCAGCGAGCGCGCTGATGTATCCGCTGAATTGCCAACGATTTCTTCCAGGGTGATATCCTTCATCGCGCAAAATCCGGAATCCATGCACAGGGACTCGTCCATCTTCACGATCAAATGGGTTCCATTTGGATAGGTGACTTGAAATTCAGAAATTCCATCGGTCTTGGCCGTTTCTGTCCCGTCAAAGTGGATCTCTTTATGGCATCCATCACAGAAGGGCTTTTTCTGTGATCTTCCACAACGGCACAGCGAATAAGCTTCCCTGGTATCAAATTCCCCATCTTTTTTCCAGGTGAGCGGTTCACCGTTCTCCGAAACCACCTGGGTTTTGTGGACCAGGGGTATATTGCCTAAAACCAGGTAAGGCCCGTCTTTCTTTATTAAGATCTTTTTCCTGCCAGTTGAAGCAGCATCATTTGGGTCAGACATGCAACCGCCTGTTCTGTACGATCAGTAATCTAATCATTTCAGGTAATTATTCCATAAAAATAAAAAGCACACCCAAAATGGTGCGCTTTTTCTGGTAGATCCCGGCAGTTTTAATTTCGCCTGCCGTTGACCAATTCCATCACCTCTTTTTTGCCGGTGTACACCCGCACCAGTTTACCGTCCTGCATCTGCAGCACCCGGTCAACGAACTCGCACATGCGCAAGTCGTGTGTCACCATGATGCCGGCCCTGTTCTGTTCGTGGATCAGGCCCGCGAAGGTTTCGACCACCTGGTAAGCCCTTTCGGTATCCAGGCTGGCGGTCGGTTCATCTGCCAGCACCAGGCTGGGATTGTGGATCAGGGCGCGCGCGATGGCCACGCGCTGCTGCTGTCCGCCGGACATCTGCCCGGGCAGGTTGTTTAGCCGTTCTGCCAGGCCCAGGCGCGCCAGAAGCTCGCGCGCGCGCATCTTGCCGGCCTTGTCCAGCCGGTTATTCAGGCGCAGCATCAGCTCCACGTTCTCGACTGCGCTGAGATAGGGCACCAGGTTGTTGGCTTGAAAGGTAAAGCCGATCTTTTCGCGTCGCAGCATGACGCGCTCGATGTCGTCCATGCCGGCCAGGTCCTGCCCGTCCAGCA
>CAZBNE010000144.1:0-4418 GCA_964493155.1 uncultured Pelolinea sp. | reverse complement strand
TAAGATACGCCCTTATGGACCTTATATCCTGCTGGTGGTACTTTTTCTCGGACCAATGATCGGTTTCAGCCTGATCGATATGGTGCTGCGACCGGTGATCAATTCGCTGGCGCAATTATTGCTGGGAGGTTAGTGATGGCTGTCAATCTGGCTTTTATCGGGTTGGGGCAATTGGGTCTTTCGGCTGCCCTGGCGTTGAACGGGCAAAGCGGGCAGATCCGTATGACGGGCTGGGACCCGCAGGCGGAATGCCATGCCGCAGCGGAACGGCTTAAGATCTTTACCACGGTATGCAAGCGTGTGCCAGACGCGCTGCGAGATGCCCATCTGGTCATCCTGGCTTTGCCCAGCGATGATATTCAGCCAACCTTGAAGGTGCTTGAAACTGCACTGCACCGGGATGTGCCTGTTGTTGCGTTTTCAATGCTGCATGCCCGACTGCATCAGTGGGTGCATGAGGCTTTAGGCAAACAGCATCGCTTCATTTCAATTTATCCAGACTCAAGTGCCGCCAATTTGGATGAGCCTGAATTTGGATCGGAGGCAGCACGTGCGCATGCTTTTGAGCATAATCCTGTTTATATTGCTGATGCGCAAGATGCTCCCCCAGCCATGCTGGACTTGGCGGTAGACCTGGCAGTCCTGTTGGGCGGGTACCCGATCTTTACCAGCCCGCAAGAACTGGACGGGCTGATCAGCGCCAACCTACTGGTGCAGCAGCTAGCTGCTGCCGTATTAATGAAAACTGCCTTTGAACAGCCCTCCTGGCAGGAGGGGAAAGCGATTGCGGGGAGAGCGCTTTATCAGGCTACCATGCCGCTTATGGAGCTGCCGGAACGGGAGATTGCCGGATTGACAGCGGTTTCTAATGGTGAAACCCTGGCTCTTTTGCTGGAAAGACTGATCAGGAATTTCATCCAGATCGGGGAGGATTTGAAAGCGAATGATCAGGAGCGCGTAACCGGGGTATTTAAGAACGCACTGGAAGCCCGAATGGTTTGGTTGGCCGAAAAACAGAAACCGCAAAAACAAACTCACATGGCGTCCAGCTTGCCAAGCAAAGCTGAAGCACTGAGGCGCCTGCTCGCGCTTGGCAATTAAATCAGGGTATGACAGTCTATTGCTATTTACTGGAATGCGCTGACGGAAGCTATTACTGCGGCTGGGCGATGGATGTGAACAAACGCCTGGCAATGCACCAAAAAGGAAAAGGGGCGCGCTACACGCGCATGAAGGCGCCAGTGACGCTGGTCTATTATGAGGAGCTGGCAGACCGCAAAGCTGCCTTGAAGCGTGAGATCCAGATCAAACGCATGCCGCATGAATGCAAGCGCAAACTGGCGGAAGAGTTTTTGAAAAATCAGGCTGAAATATGACCAACAGGGCGGGGGAGTTGACAAATACCCGCATCTCAGTAGCTTGACGCCACCGCGTGATCCGGGTACCTCCGCTAAATGTCCTCGCATTTAGCTTCGGCTTGACAAAAGTTGACACTTTTTTACATTTTTTGACATATTTCAGGAATAATAAAAATTTATACAACAGTAAAATAAAAAAGTTTAGAGTTGCACGCCTCGCCTCCGCCTCTACCCGGTTATGGGGAGAGGCGGTTTTTTTAGTTTGGCATGCTGTTTAATCTGAGCGAACACTTCAGGATGGAACCCGCATATTAAATCAATACAAAACTAAAAGATCAGCCCGTATTGCATTATTAAAATCAATCAGCCTTCAACGATGACTTCAAAACCGCCGGTGGACATGCGCCCAAGTTCGAATGGCATGGGAACGCCCTGGTATTTCTGTGCATCTTTTTCCATCTCTGCATATACTCTCGCGTTGACTTCATCGCGGTGTTTCTTCGATTTGAAAACAATGAATGAGAACCAAACTGTCTCATCAGGTTTTGCTTTGGTTAATTCAGTAAAGCCAAGCTGCGTTTGCCCTCCCATCGATTTTAGAGCAAGGTCATCACCCCTACACTCATAATATGCGAGTGCGCCATTGTTCATCCACAAGCGTGCGCCTTCCTCAGCCATCTTTTTGTAATCTTCCGCCTTGTTATTGGAGACAACAAACACAAATCCATCTACATATTTAGCCATTTTATTCACCGCCTTCATATGCTTTTTCCAGATCGGCAATGATCAGTTTCTTCATCGGCAGGAACGCCTGGGTTACCCGGTCGATCTGCTCCCTTGTACCGTTGGTCATCATCTTATCCATCACAGACGGAACAATCTGCCATGAGACACCGAACTTGTCCTTTAACCAGCCGCATTGCTCTGATTCGGGGACCGCGGAAAGCTTCTCCCAGTAGTAGTCGATCGTTTTCTGGTCCTCGCAGTTCACCATAAATGAGATCGATTCATTAAAATCAAAACCATGTTCATAAGCAGAATCCGTTAAAGCTAGCCAGGTGCCTTCCAGCATCACATCAGAAAACTGTATAGTGCCTTCTTTATCCGGTTGCATACCTTTGGCGAAGCGGATCAGGGAGCCGCGTTTGGCATTTTTGAAAACAGATGAATAGAAATTGAGCGCTTGTTCAGCATTACCGGCTTTTTTTCCGGCGAACATGAGAGCTGGAGTGATCAGCGGACGCTCTTCTCCTTCAGGATCGGTCAGCATCAACTGCCAGGAAAGACCGTATTTATCCTGTATCCATCCAAACCATTTGCTGAAAGGGTATTCCTGCAGGGGCATCAGCGCGGTTCCTCCTTCAGATAGCTTTGCCCAAACTTTATTAAGGTTTTCACGGGCGTTTGGATCTTTTGACGGGTCAAAATTCACGATCAGTGAAATAGCGGGTGTGAATTTGAAGAAAGGTCCGGCGCTGATCGCCATAAATGGCTGACCGCCCAGCTTAAAAGCAACACTTTCAGAATCGCCCGAAGGCGTGTCGTGCAGGACGGTCACATTGGAGATTTCTGACTGCGGAAAGAGCGAACAATACAATTCGGCTGCCTGTTTTGCTTCTTTATCGAACCAAAGATTGGGTGTGATCCCATTGGTAAAGGTATCCATCATGAAAATTTCCTTTCTGTTTTTATCTTTGCTAAAACGTAGATTAATCCCTTGCTGGATGTTGAAATCTTATAGATTTATAAGAGAAAACCACGAACTTGGGTATGCATGAGTAAAACACGAACATTGCTTTTCACTGAAAGGCTTTTGACCTGTCAATAAACCTGGCAAAAATGCGGGTGTTCAATAAATTATCCAAATTATCAGCCATTCACGGGATCAGCTTGTGGCACGAGGGAATGCCTAAAGAAGCATAAAAAAGCACAGGCTAATGTATTCGATTAAAGAAAATGCGTCTTTTACCTGCTCTACAGCATGGGATATGCAGCAGAATTGGACGTCGAATTATTAAGATATCTACTTAATATTAAGGTTAGCGAACGTAACCGCCTTTACCGCCACCGTCAATACTGAGGACAGTGCCGGTCATCTTGGATGCCTTTGATGAGGATAAGAAAAGGATTAAATCTGCCACTTCATCCGAATCGATTGTGACCCCTAAAGAGGTGTTTTTCTTGTATTCCTCCTCCAGGTTATTCGGATTAAAACCGTAAATATTAGCCCGCTCGATCCTTAGTTGGGGGTTCCAAAAACTACTCCGGCCAAAAACAGCACCCGGCAAAATACTGTTCACGCGGATCCCGTAATGCCCACACTCTTCAGCGATGCTGCGGGCCATGTGCAGGGCTCCAGCTTTGGCTGTGTTGTATGCTACAAAATTCTTGCTAGGCCTCAGGGCGTTATCGCTGACAATAAAAACCAGTGACCCACCAGATTTTTGGTCGATAAATGTCTTGACAGCTTCACGAGCCACTAGGAAATAACCTGTGCAGTGCACATCCAGCATTTCTTTCCAGAGATCCAGTGATGTGTCTTCAACTGACGCGCTTATTCCTGTCCCTGCATTATTAACAACAATATCTAATTTACCAAATTGACTTTTCACCTGGTTAAAAGTATCGATCACTTCCTGTTCGTCACGAGTATCACAGGAGATCGATATCGGAGAGCTGTCTGGAGCAAGGGACCGAATTTCTGAGATAGCATAAGCCAGTCGTTCTTTGTTGCGAGCGATGATAGCAACTTTTGCGCCTTCTTGGGCAAACTTGATCGCGGCTGAAAGTCCAATACCGCTCGAACCGCCGGTGATCAACACAGTTTTATCTTTAAATTCCATTTTTCCTTTTCCATGAGACAAATAAATTTTGTCATTCATCCTCTTAAGAATAATAAATGAAATGAAACGTGTTTATCAAACAAAAAATGTTCTATTCAATTTTTTATTTTAAAAAATAAAAAATAAAATTGTATCGTTTGAAAATAATTATTAATGATGCGAATGCATTTGAATTGCCTGTCGCAGCTCCTCATGGTCGCGCGCGTATTCCTCAAGC
>CAZBNE010000143.1:1223-4447 GCA_964493155.1 uncultured Pelolinea sp. | reverse complement strand
CGGCGGCGCATGGCGCGCAGGGTGGGCATGCGCGGGTCGTCCCAGCCGCTGACGTAGTTTTCCTCCACCAGGCGGCGCAGCTTGCGCTTGCTCATCACCGTGTAGTTGAGGTTGAGGCGGGCAAACTCGATCTGGCGGGGCGGGTTCTCAATCCCCAGCGTGTTGAGGTACCACTCGTACAGCAGCCGGTGGTCTTCGTACTCGATGGAGCACAGCGAGTGGGTGACGCCGTGCATGGCGTCGTTCTGGCCCTGGGCCCAGTCATACATGGGATAGATGCACCATTTCCGGCCGGTGCGGTGATGCGGCGGTTCGTGGATGATGCGGTACATGATCGGATCGCGCATGTTCATGTTGCCGTGAGCCATATCAATCTTCGCGCGCAGAACATGCGATCCATCCGGAAATTCGCCGTCCTTCATACGCTGCAGGAGGTCAAGATTTTCTTCAACCGATCGATTCCGGCAGGGGCTTTCAATACCCGGCTCAGTCCAGGAGCCGCGGTTCTTCTTAACCTCATCAGGACTCTGATCATCCACATACGCTTTGCCTTTTTTAACCAGCCTGATCGCCCACTCATACAGCAGATCGAAGAAATCGGATGCAAATAAAACCTGCTGCCATTTGATGCCCAGCCAGCGGGCATCTTCCTGGATGGCATTCACGAATTCCGTTTCTTCCTTCTCTGGATTGGTGTCATCAAAGCGCAGGTCCAATACACCGCCAAAATCTTTCGCGATGTTATAGTCGATCAGGAAAGCTTTGACATGCCCGATGTGCAGATAACCATTTGGTTCTGGTGGCAGGCGGGTCTTTACTTTAGAAAAGCGTCCATTGCGTAGGTCTTCAGCAACTGCTTCATGGATAAAATCGGTTGATTCGGGTGTTTCAACGGGCATCAGAATTCCTTTCAAAATGGCGCAGAAAGAAGATAGTTGAAATTATAAACGAGGTGGGCCGCCATATTGGGTGAGAAACCATAATCGGCTGCACACCTGCTGCACGCGATATAGGCGGTATTAATCCCTCAAAGGAGATTACCAGCATTTTGCGCAGACATTCAGTCAATGGTCGAAATGGTCATCACACCTGGCTTTCTCATTGAGATCAGGTTCGATAACCTAATAAATACTGATAATTCCTTTCGCTTCCTTGTCTCAGTCATTACTTACTCCAGAAAGCGCTAATGACAGCCATTGCTGGCGGACAAGCGGGACCAGTTTGCCATCCACATCAAAGATCGCGCATCGTACACCGCTCGTGCCGATATCAAAACCTGCGTAATATTTCATTGATTAGCCTGCCTTTCTAAAAATCCACATAAATTATCATTAATAAATATCGGTACTCTTGAAGTTATAACGGTGTAATCTCCCATGGCAAATTGCAGTTTAACTCAAAAATCATTATGCTATTGCCAATTTTGGCTGAAGCGCACTCAGAAAACGGATAAGTAAAAAAATTGGGCATTAATAGAGCATCAACAAGAGTATTATCTTTAACTCATATGAACAACGCTGGTCCTGGCTATAGTTTTAATTTATTTTTATGCAACCAAATAAAATGCTGATCAAGAGTATATAGAGCCCCTGTGCAAAATTAGTAACTAGATGTTACGGAAACGTGGTCATATCAAAAAAAGCTTTTTATGGAAAGTACAATGAGAAAAACATATCATTGACTGAAGTCAATATTTTGTTAATAATCAGAGATGTTTTTCTTGAGTTCGAACAGCTTTCCTTCTATATAAATATTCTTTCCAATTTCTTTTACTGAGTAATTATGGTCTTCAAATAATTGGAGAACAATTTTCTGTTTCTCTGGTGTGTTGTCATAATCATTATCACTGCTGATCAAATAAATCAAAGGATAGTCCTGGATATTGGGGAATTCTTTGATTATTGTGTCCTGTTTTGTTACATACACAGGCGAGGAAGGATTCACATACCATAAATTTCGGGGTAAGACACCACGAGCGGTCTGGTCAGTGATAATTGGTACTGATGAAGAAAATATTTCCGGAGGTGGTTGTTTATTATTAGTTTTTACAAAATTTATCGTTCCATGGATTCCAGAAACCATATTGATGAAAAGGAGCAAGAATATAAAATATTGTGTAATATTGTGGTTTATTTTGTCAAAAAAGGTTAATAACTGGGCAAGCACAATAAATAGTATTGGGGAAATGATCATGAGGTTCTTTACGCTCATTGTCACAACAGAGAAAACCCTTATTACGTATAAAAATACAATCATGCATAAGCTGATCACTGATGTTACAAGTACAAAGTTATCTTTGCTCATAGATTTTATAAGTAATTTTTTTGGGGATTGATTTCGAAAGCAATAAAGAATTAATCCCAATAAAAAGAAAGCAAAAAGCACCATATTTATCTTTGAATATTTTGAAATAGTAATGATTTCCGGTAAGAAAAGTTTTGCAAAGGAGTAAAAACTTCTGTAAAGTAAATAAGGAATTTCTGAATGGAAAAAACTAATCGTAGTGCCTTGTTGCTGGCGAATAAACGATTGAAAAAAGCCAGGATTTACTGCCAAAAATCCCCCCACTGTTGTCACTAATGAGGAAAATAACAATTTACTTATCGGGGAATATTCTTTCTGAAGAAAAAAATAAACCGAGATCCATATGTAGACAATCCCCATAATTATTAAAAATTGATAATGGGTGAGTAGCCCGAGTAATGCACTCAAGCAAATTAAAATCGAATTAAAAAATGTCTGTTTTTGTAAAAATCTAATCGAAGAGTAATAAAAAAAAATTACGATAAAACCAAGAAGGCTGTATTGTCGGGTGAGAATGCCTGCTTCTATGATCGAGTATCGTACCATCCAAAGAACTGCAGCGGAGGCACATAAAAAAGCAGGATATTTTTGTTTAATACATAATATGAAAATCATTATCGTTATTAGAATATGAAAAGGAATATTTAATAACGCGCCAGTGCTGGTATTGATACCAATCAAACCAGACCAAATATTCAATAACCAAAAGTAAAGGGGCGGATGGTTATCTCTTGTGTTTAATCCTCTGGTGATGGTATTGAAAATGCCTACTTGATCGAGTCTCCAGTAAGACTGCCATTCTGAGGCTGTCACCCATTTATCAGATGGCATAGACATATCATAAGCGCCTTGATGTCCTGTTGCTGCAAGATAAGAAATAACCTCGTCATGTTTAAGCAAAGGATAATTAAAGGCGCGTA
>CAZBNE010000143.1:0-1123 GCA_964493155.1 uncultured Pelolinea sp. | reverse complement strand
AATTGTGAAAACTACTTTGAAAGTAAAATTTTTATCTCTCTTCTAAAAAAATAAAAAGTAAATCCAATGATCACCAGAAACAAAGGAATTAGACTAAGCCAGGTTTCCAGGCCAAAAAGAAAATTTCCAAGATTTCTGGCAAATTTCCCGTCAATCAATAATTTCAAGCAGTAATCATAAATATTTGAATATTCAAAATATTTTAATTTATCAATATTTATTACCATTCCATCTGGAACTTTCATATTGCTCGCGGCAATGATTATCATTTGGAAAACGGATACCAACCCAAAACTGATGATCGCCCAGTTAAATCTCTTTGGAACAAAAATTAATAAAAGAGAAAAGAAAGGAATTGCGGGAATAATATAACGAGGACCAACGGATGACCCTCCCCACCAGGCGACATAACCAGACATTAAGATAAAAAGAGAGCAGATTATCCAAACAGAAAGGATTAATTCAATTTGGTATTGCTGTTTATTGAAGATTAAGAAAGCTCCTGTTAATGAAATAAGTAACACGGGTGACATCCAAAACACACCCATTAAAGGATGTAATGTCATATAGTAGAGAGCCTTTAAATTCGGAAAATTAATTCCCATGAAACCTTGCTGCAAAGCCGATTCCCAATGCCCTCGTGTCTCCAAATGCGAATAGCTTAAGGAAAAGTAATTACCAAAGGATAATTTATTATATATAAGCTGGAGCAGTACTGGAATTACTCCGCCGAGAATAAAAAGGATCATTGAAGATCGATTTCGAAATTTTGGATTTCTCCATATCACATAAAAGAAGTAGGCTGCTAATGGCAAGACAATTATTGCAGAAGTAAATTCACTGATCAGCGCCCACCCCAATAAAAGACCGAGCAAAAAGAAATATCCTATTTTCCATTGATCTGACTTCTCTTTTAAAATAAAGATAAAAAAGAAAGCGCAGAAAAGCAGGCTTGCGGTTAATTGGTGGCTAAAGAATGTGGTGCTGAATGGTAAATACATTGTACCTAATGTGACCGCAAGGGTAATAACATATGACCGAAGACGATCATTCATTATCCAATAACAAAGCAGATACATTAAACTTCCCGCCAATGCTGAAGGCAAACCTATCACCAGAATTG
>CAZBNE010000142.1:0-4523 GCA_964493155.1 uncultured Pelolinea sp. | reverse complement strand
ATGAAGTATTCCATTGCTATCTCGAATTAAGCCAGGTATCACCCGATACCAAGTTCAAAGCTGAATGGAAAGCCATCAGTGCGGAAGGTTGGGATGCCAATACAAGCCTGGATATGAGTGAAGGTTACTCCCAATCCGATGCCATGGTCTTTGACCTGAGTAATAGCAACCCATGGGGAAAAGGAAAATACAGTGTCGATGTCTATATGAATGATGTGCTGCAAGGGACACTGGAATTCGCCGTCGAATAACCAATAAACTAAATAAATAAGCCGGAATATTGCATTTCCGGCTTTTTTCTATCAAATTCAACTTTACATTAGCTATCCTGTTATTTCGTAAAGCTCCACCAGAACACCACTGGCGCTTTTTGGATGGATGAAGGCGATCTTTCTGCCTTCCATCTCGAGCGGTGCTTCATTGATCAGCCGTACTCCTTTTTCTCTCAGCTGAGTGAGCATACCCGCGATATCATCCACTTCAAGGCAGAGGTGATGCATACCGCCGCCCCGTTCATTTAAAAACCTTCCGGCGCCCGATTCCGGATCGGTTGGCTGGACAAGCTCCACCTCGCCCTCGGCAACAGGCAGAAAGGCAACCCTGGCCTTCTGCTCAGGGACATCCTCAATTTTTCCCAGTTTGATCCCCAAAGCCTCTTCCCAAAAGGGTAAGGAGGAATCGATATCGTTGACCACAATCGCCACATGATTGATCTTTTTAACTTGTGCCATATTTTCCTTTCAGTCCTTTATCCCCAGACAGGCGGCTGGTATTCACCCCAGGTTTTTCGAAGCACGCCGCAGATCTCCCCTAATGTAAGATCGTCTTCGACACAGGTAATGAACAAAGGCATCAGATTTTCTCCTGACCGGGCGCAAGATTCGATCCGGGACATCAATTCCTTTACCCTGCCATGATCACGCCCGGCACGCACGCCAGCCAGTCGGGCAACCTGCTGCGCTTCGATGGCTGGATCCACCTTTAACCTTTCGATCTCCACTTTTTCGTCGCTCAAAAAATTATTGACTCCAACGATGATCTCGGATTTGTTCTCGACCGCTTTCTGGAATTGATATGCGGCTTCCTGGATCTGAGATTGGATGAAGCCATTATCAATTGCTGCAAGCGCGCCGCCCATATCATCGATTCTTTGGATCATCTGTAGGACCAGTTGTTCAATGCTGTTGGTTAGCGCTTCAACCAGGAAGGAACCTGCCAGCGGATCAACTGAATCGGCGGTGCCGGTTTCATGCGCAATGATCTGCTGGGTGCGCAGGGCGACCCGCACCGCTTTTTCAGAAGGCAGCGACAGGGCTTCATCCATGCTGTTGGTATGCAGAGATTGCGTACCGCCCAGAACAGCAGCCAGTGCCTGGATGGTCGTACGGGCAATGTTGTTTTCAGGCTGCTGCGCTGTGAGTGTGGAACCGCCGGTTTGGGTATGGAAGCGTAGCATCTGTGAGCGGGCATCTTTTGATCCAAATCTTCCTTTGACCAGGCGCGCCCAAACACGCCGTGCTGCGCGAAATTTGGCTATTTCTTCAAGAAAGTTATTATGACAGGCAAAAAAGAAAGATAGCTGGTCGGCAAATTTATCGATTTCCATGCCCGCATCCAAAGCCGCTTCAACATAAGCAATCGCATTCGCAAAGGTGAAAGCCACCTCCTGTGCTGCAGTGGAACCCGCTTCGCGGATATGATAGCCGGAAATACTGATGGTATTCCAGGCAGGCACATTCGCCTGGCAGTATTTAAATACGTCTGTGATCAGCCGCATGGATGGTTTGGGCGGAAAGATATAAGTACCGCGCGCGATATATTCTTTTAAAATATCGTTCTGAATGGTCCCGCGCAGCAATTTTTCTTCAATACCTTTTTCACGCGCAACAGCAATATAAAGGGCAAGCAGCACTGCCGCCGGCGCATTGATCGTCATGCTGGTTGATACTTTATCCAGGGGGATGCTATCAAACAGCGTGCGCATGTCCTGCAGTGAAGAAATTGCTACCCCCACTTTGCCAACTTCCCCGGCTGCCATTGGATCGTCGCTGTCATAACCAATTTGGGTTGGCAGGTCAAAAGCTACCGAAAGCCCGGTCTGACCCTGGTCTAGCAGGTAGCGATAGCGGCGGTTGGATTCTTCGGCTGAAGCATAGCCGGCATACTGGCGCATGGTCCATAAACGCCCGCGGTACATGCTGGGCTGAATGCCGCGTGTGAAAGGATATTCCCCGGGAAAACCCAATTCTTCAAAGTAATCCGTTTCACCCGGAAGCGCGACAACAGGAATCTCAATTCCTGAAGACGATTTGAACGAGGTTTTCCGTTCAGGAAATTTATTCAAAACAGGGTTCAAAGTATCCTTCTGCCAGCGGTCATATTCAGTATTAATCTCTTTTGGCATACAGTTCCCTCTTTTTATAAATAAAAGTATATCGCATGAACCTTAAGATATAGCAACTGAGCCAGACTAGAAATATAAAAAAGGACCTTCATGCTGAATTGCAGTGAGAAAGCCCTTTTATAAAAGGTTTTAAATATTATTCGATAGTATCAAGGAAGGCTCTGGCCAGCACGGCAATATCACCCGCTGCTGAAATGCCTGCCCAACCCTCGCCCGGTTGAACTACATTGGCAACAACAATGCTGGCGCCATTAAAGATGGCGCTGCGTGCGCTGCCCTCATCCAAACCACCGGCGGCAGAGATCATCACAGGGTATTTGCTGCGAACTCGATTAACATGCCGATATTGGATCAGCTTTCCTTTCGTGGTTTCTTCATCTCTTCCCAGGTGTAGAACGATCACGTCCGGTGGTTTGATCAAATGCCGCAGCACATCCAGGGGATCTTCCACACTGATCATATCCACCATGGAGATCATGCCTAAGCGCCCGCACTCCCCAATGACCAGATTAAGCGTCTCTTTGGGAGCGCTACCCAGCACAGTCACCGCATTGGCGCCGGCTTCCCGCACCATCCTTACTTCACCCAAAGCCCCATCCGCGATTTTAATATCCGCCACGATCTTTCCATTCCAAAAGCGTCTGATCATGCGGATGCCATTCATACCTTCGCGCTTGATGTATGGTGTACCTGCTTCGATCAGAATTCGATCGCTGCGCGGTATACGCGGTAAAAGCCAGCTTACCAAGCGGATATCATTATTGAACGCTATCTGCAGATAGCGTGTCTTGTCGTCAAGCATAGCCTATGCCCGTTTGCGCGAAACCACCTTTGCCACCGCATCGCTAATCTCTGATGGCAGCAGCATGACGATCTTTTCCGATGGGTCAGCGGCAATATCCCGGATAGTCTGCAGAGTACGCAAATGCATGGCGCCAGAACTCTTGGCCAGGTTTTCGGCAGCCTGGCGCAGGTTTTCAGACGCGGATAACTCTCCCTGTGAGGCAATGATCACAGCCCGGCGGTTGCGTTCAGCCTCCGCCTGTTTAGCCATGGCGCGCTTCATTTCAGCCGGCAACTCTACTTCCTGGATCTTGATGGATTCCACGTCCAGGCCCCATTCTGAAGTTTCCGAATCCACGATCTCTTTGATACTGCTGGCGATCTTTTCGCGTTCCTGCAGGAAGAAATCCATATCATTGTTTCCGATCACATCACGTAAAGCGGCCTGGGTGTACTGCCGTATGGCAAATATGTAATCTTCAATTTTTATAATAGCTGATTCAGGACTGATCACCTTGAAATAGACCACCGCATTAACAAGAATCGGGATGTTGTCTTTCGTGATCACTTCCTGACGTGGGACTTCAGCAGTCTTGATACGCATATCCACTTTCCGCATGGTCTGGATCACCGGAACGAGAAAAGTCAATCCCGGCTCACGAACACTGGTAAATTTTCCAAGCGTGAACACCACGCCCCGTTCATACTGGTAGAGCATTTTGATTCCGGAAAAGAGAATGAAAAATCCCACCAGCAAAATAGGCAGTAAGAAAATAATGAACTCTAATAACATCGTACCTCCTTGTTTTTTCCATTGTACAGTGATACAGCTCACAAAATCAAGAGCTTAACGCGATATTACACATATATGATAATTGAATTTTAAAGTAATTTTCTGCGAAAAGGAGCCGATCAAAGTTCCACGCCATTATCTAAACCTGGATCGATCCTAAGTTGCCAAATTGCCTTGATTTGGTATAATACATCTCTGCGGGCGGTTAGCTCAGTTGGTTAGAGCGTTGCGTTGACATCGCAAAGGTCGTAGGTTCGAGTCCTATACCGCCCACTGAAGAAATGGCGATGACCAGGACGAGTATCTGGCCGGCATCCTGACAGAAAAGGGAATTAATGCTGAGAGTTCCCACCAGAGATGACCAGAAAAAACCCCCTGCGAGCCGCGTTCTGAACCTGGCGCAAGCCAACATTAAGAAAGCCGGCTGACTCCGTTAGAGGTCACTCCAAGTGGAGGTTGGCAGATCATATTCAACCTCAAACTGGGTGGAACCGCGAGAGACGCCTCCCGCCCCAGAATCGGGGCGGTTTTTTGTTAATAACT
>CAZBNE010000141.1:0-4526 GCA_964493155.1 uncultured Pelolinea sp. | reverse complement strand
GATAATACGGTTATCGTCATTGAACATAATCTGGATATCATTAAACATGCTGACTGGATCATAGACCTGGGCCCGGAAGGCGGATCGCGCGGCGGAGAAATATTGTTTGAAGGGACGCCGGAAGAGATCATTAATTGCGGGAAAAGCTATACAGGCAAATATCTTAAACAGTTGGATGACCAATAATACCGTGTCAATTTTCTCCTGAAGAAGGTGCTTGCCTGCCAACGCCGGCGCCGGCAGGCGCCTTTTCGTCTACAGTTCCCTGCCGCTGGACTGGAAGCTGAAGACCTTTGCAGGAGCGATGGTCGGAGGTACCCGCAGCGAGTTTGCTTCCTCGAAGCGTTCCGCTGGTGCGGAACGTGGAGATCCCTATAATGAGTTGGCCTCAAGCCAACTTCATTATGGTGATTGCAAACATCGTGTAGGGGAATACAAACATCGCGGAGGGTACAGATCGATAATCACATCTTCGCCAAAGGCGTGGTCATCTCCACTTATGAACCCGCCGGAGAGCTGAAGACCGGGACGGTTGGAGAGAAGGCGTAGCAGCCTCAAAAATCGGAGTAGTCAGTAAAGCTTACCTGGGTTTTATTTTTTTCACTTCATTATTTAATAATTATTATTCCATTTTGGAATATTCCATATTGGAATGTATGATTTCTTCATATCATGCCATCCAATAAAAAAACAATCCACACAAGCGAATACCAAGAATTAATCCAAAAGTTAATTTCTGCAAGGAAAAATTCTGGGCTCACTCAAAGGGAAGTCGCAGATTCTCTTGGATATTCTCAATCATACATATCGAAAATTGAAAATGCACAAATAAAGATTGATCCAATTCAATTAAAAGCATTGTCAGATATTTACAAGATTAAGTTATCGAAAATTTTTAATTAAGAATTAGTATTCTCTACCTATGGGAGGAAAAATGATAATTGAAGAAGTTATTGAGTTTATGAAACAGAAGATCTTTGAATTGGGTGGGAAAGAAGAAGAGCCAAGAAATTTTGTATTCAGAAAAAATATTGGAAATATTGCTCTCGAAGAAGGTGGGGCCTATTTTGGCTGTATCCATTCAGAAGAAGATCCATCAGGTCCCTACCACGACTTTTGTATAGTCATATTTCCTGATGAAAATAATAATGAAAATCCTTGGTTGCTAAGCCTCGGAGTCGGGAGTATGGGATTTAGAAATGATTATGATTTAGCCGAGAAACCCGGATTTCGTAGATCCTTCGAATCTATCCTTAGCGATACAGGTTTCTGCAAAACTGATTTTTCAGATATTGAACAAGGGCTACCGAGGGAGTTTACAGATAGGATTCCTCATCTTTCAGCCACATTAAAGAAGTATTCTACGGTTCTTCCAGTATGTGAAATCCTTATCAATCCATTAAGCGAAGATAGTAAGAATCGGATATCTGCATTCCTGGCCTTATATGCAAAAGCAAGAGGCTGGTTGTCAAACCAAAAACTAAGGAATGAATATCAAAAATGTTTAAATAAAGTTCGCCGTAAAGAAGAACAGGATGATGAAGAAAATGTACTCCAATTAATTCAAAAAAGAAAGTATGTAATTCTCACTGGTGCTCCTGGTACTGGAAAAACAAGATTAGCAAAAATCATCAAAAAAAGATTAGAAGCCGAATCTTTCTTTGTTCAATTTCATGCTGAAACGGATTACTCCGATTTCATCTATGGCATAGTTCCAAGATTAGATGGGGATTCCTTGGGTTATGAGAAAAAGTTTGGCATATTTGATCGTGCACTGAAATATGCTGTTGAACATAAAGAAAAAAATGTTTTGCTTATTGTTGATGAAATAAATCGAGCAAATCTTTCGAACATTCTAGGCCCAATATTCTATTTATTTGAATATCGGCTCGAAAACGAAGAAGCGACGGAAAAAATTTGTATAAGTCCTGGTTTTGAAATCGATTGCATTCCTAGTAATTTCTATATGATAGGAACAATGAATACTGCTGATAGAAGCCTTGCAGTTGTTGATTTTGCGTTGCGTCGGCGATTTGCTTGGTACAACCTTAAACCAAAGGCTATTGATTCTAGTGATTTCTTTACTAAGGATTTTGATCAGTTTCAAGATATTTTTAACTGGTATGCAGCCACCAATGAATTGGTTATGCAACCTGGTCAAGGATATTTCTTGGCAGATGATGAGGATGAATTTAAGTTACGGGTTGAATATGAATTGTTGCCTCTGATCCGCGAGTATTTACAAGAGCAAATATTGATTTCAGCTAAGGAAGAATTTAATAACTATTTTTATAATCGAATTAATCGCAAACTTTTTGAATGAAGAATCCCCTAGTTTTCTTATCACTACCATGTCTTCAAGAGATATCTACTCCTATTTCTGCCAAAGAATTGGTAAAGAAATGGTTTATAAGGTAGCAAAACAAGAATAACATACGAAGGAGTCCTTCAAGATTTTATTCGGTTAAATTCTTCATTATTTGATTTTCTTGGGATAACGCCAATTGTTACTGGTTCTTATAACGATTTAGAAATTTCTTTTCGTACTGAAAATTATATCGGGGCAATTCCACTAAAGTCACCTATAAACGGTAAACCATTTGCAGACCTAATTATTTACCCTCGCTATCTAAATGAAACAAAAGATAATGTAAATGAATATGTAGAGATAATTTATTTTCTTAAGAATGAAATAGCTCCCGAATTTTTCGAGTCGAATGATTTGTTAACTAAGAAACATGTTCGTCCACCCATCTATTATGAGTGTGTGAAATTCATTGATATATTTTTTTTAGCCTTGAAAAAGCATTGGGTGAAGTTTGACTCAAAAGAAGAACAATATAAATATCCAAAAGGAATTATTAATTGGGAAAAGTATATTGAAAATGAGTGGAATCCTTTTGAGAAACTTGATTTTCCATGCCGAATTAATTGGTTGAACGAATTTCATGATGGCATAAGAGAGTTGTTGTATGTACTTAAATTATCCGAGGAAATAATTTATGATCACAATACCCCTATAAGGATTAAATCGCAAGTCAGGAAGAAGCTTATTCTAATTGAAAGAATTTTGTCTGGTTATAAGCCAAAAGAAATTAAGAAAATTACTATTCGGGATTCTGACCCTGTAATCATTAAACAAACGAAAAAACAGGCAAATAAAATTCTTCAAAGTGAAACAGACACTAATAAAGCTTGGCGAGTAGATTTTTCAAATATTTTTGAAAAATATATACAGTATCTTTTCTCGCAATTAGCTTTAAAGACTGGATGGGCAACAAGAAGTAATTCGAGGTTTGAGAACATATCTCGGAACATACCACAATGGGGATTGAAATTTCTTGAGCCTGATCTATTGCTTTTTAAAGGAAATAACTGCATAACCATTGATGCAAAATATAAATCCCACTTTCTAAATCTTGAATCTAAATCCGAATATCTAAAAGATGAGCATAGATCCGATCTTCATCAGATTACAGCATATTGTGCATTTCAATCTTCTGAGCACAAACTTGGTTTTTTATGCTACCCTGCGAATCATGTTAATTCAAAAAGAGTGGTCTATAAAAGCAATATTTCAAACAATGACGTGGTGATTTACCTGCTTGGTATTCCGATAACTTCATCAGGGTTACATGAAGTGCATAAGGAAATTGAAAAAAAGTTTTTTGATATAATAAAATTTGAAAAATTATTAGTGTAAATTTTTTTTCACCTCCCAAACTCCCCGTACTCCCCCTTCAAATACCTCCTGTAATCCTCCTCCGGTCGCCCGGCTTTGCGCCTGGACATGGCGATGATGGCCGGGTTAACCACCGATGCCAGCGAAGCGATCGTCAGCCCCCGCGTGCGGCACTCATCGATCGCCTGCTCCAGGTCCTCTTCATCTACCCCCGCCGCATGCATTCTTTCCAGCGCCTGCGCCCACTTCTCCTCCCCGCCCATGAAAAGTGGCAGTCCTGTCCGCTCCATGAAAACCTTCACTAATACATCGTCGGGGTTACAGGTCGTAGATCTTTGCGCCTGTTCTTCTAATCCCCTTCGCTTAAGCAGCTTGATGCTGCTATGCTCGGGGATGTCCGAAGACCTTTGCATGGGCAAAGGTCGGAGGTGCGCCGAATTCTGCGGTGTCAAACCGCTGAATGAGGAGTACTCGCTGCCCTGCTCAAGCAGGGCACTGCCATCTCCATCTGCCTTTAACTCTTTTTCTTCTTCTTTATCTGTATCTGTGTTACGAATCGTAACATCTTCGTAACGGATGTTTTTATCTTGGAAATATTCGGCGCGCGCTTTTTCCCGGCTGCGACTCATGCGTTCCATCGCGGGCGAAGGCGCCTGCCGTTTGGCAAAATGCACCACCCGCCAGCCCCCGTCCGCATTCCGGCACAGGATGGCCAGCGCCTCCAGCTCCACCATCTGCGCTGCCAGCTCGCCTTCATCCGCGCGCAGCCGCCAGGCGATGTCCGTCATCGCGGGCAGGTCGCCCCCGTGCCGGTATTCGCCCGCCACCAGGAACAGCTCGATCG
>CAZBNE010000140.1:0-4600 GCA_964493155.1 uncultured Pelolinea sp. | reverse complement strand
TGAGCAGGTTCTTCTTGAATAATTTCTTCCTTTTTTGCTACTTCAGTAGGTATAAAGATTGGAGCAAAACCTTCCTGATCAACTGCTGGTGTAATAATAGTCTTTTCGTAAATGGAAAATGGATTGAAATTTATTAAATTAAGGATTGCCAATATGATTAAGATTGTCCCAAGGATTATCAGGATCCAATCTCTGTTGTCTTTAAATTTTTGCCACATGGTCGCCCTGTTGATGTTAATTAATTGTTGACGCGGTCTATTGCGTTATCCAAAGTATAATCTACACTCAATCGCATTTTAGAAGGAGAATCATATGCGTTTAGGCGGATGGGAGATCATTATCATTTTGGTTATCATCTTGCTAATTTTTGGTCCTGGCAGAATAACCAAAGTAGCAGGTGAAATGGGTAAGAGCATTAAGGCATTCAAAGAAGGCCTGACTGATGACAAGCCACAAGATGATAGTGAAACTGAAGAATCACAAACGAAAGATAAATAGCCTTATATAAATCGAAGAATGCAGCTTTTTGGGATAGGCCCTCTTGAGTTATTCCTGATCCTTGTCATTGCGATTATTGTTCTTGGTCCAAAGGGTATGGTTAGCGCTGCACGGGAAACCGGAAAATTGATCCATAAGGTGACCCATTCCCCCTTGTGGCGCGAGATCGTGGCAACATCAAATGAGATCCGCGAAATGACCGGTAAGATCGTTCGCGAAGCAGGCATCGAACAGGATCTTGAAGAACTCCGCCGATCAACCCGCGATACTTTCAATAAAATTGAAAACTCCCATTTGCCGAAGATCACACCCGCAGCTCCACGACCCCGATCAAAAAACATAATTAAATCCTCTGGTAGCGATGAAAAAAAAGACAGCGGATAAGTTCACTGCGAATCCGGCTGAGGATCCGGATACTTCAGTAATGACATTCTGGGAACATGTTGAGGAATTGCGCAAGCGGCTTTTCATTGCCCTGCTGGCACTCGGTGTAGCCACGGCAGGCAGCTTCACATTCGCGGATAAGATTATTAATCTGCTGGCAGAGCCGGCGGGATCTATCGAAGCGCTCCAGTCCATTGAGGTGACCGAGAATGTCGCGGTTTTCATGCGTGTGTCGCTCTTATGCGGGGTGACGATAGCGATGCCGGTTATCCTGTATGAATTACTGGCTTTCATTCTGCCGGGATTGAAACGGGGAGAAAAACGTTGGGTATTTATCACCATTTTTTTCGGTACACTGCTTTTTTTGGCGGGCGCGGCTTTTGCTTACTTTGTGATGCTCCCGGCTTCAGTGACTTTCCTGATCAATTTTCTTGCGGTGGAAACAAAACCGCGCTTATCTTCTTATATTAATTTCATCACCAGCCTGATTTTCTGGCTGGGAATGGGATTTCAGTTTCCGATTATTATTTTTGCCCTGGTAAAACTCAATATCCTTTCAGCAAAAACCCTGGCAAGGGGCTGGCGCTATAGCCTGGTGATCATTGCCATTCTGGCAGCCATGATCACACCCACAGTTGATCCGGTCAATATGGCTTTGCTAATGGCGCCGCTGTTCGTTCTTTATCTCTTGAGTGTCTTGTTCGCCTTCATCGCATCTGGCAAGAGAAAGCCGTCCAAATCCTGAACTGAATTTGGCCTGACTTATAATTTCATTATCCAATACCTGATTTAATTTGATCCAGTTGAGGGAAACATGTCACTTACACCTGAACAAATTGAGCAATTAAAAGTCCTGCAGCAAGAAGAAATAAACGGCTTTCATACCTATGCGCGTCTGGCAAAAATGGTCAGGAATCAAAATAATTCAAAGATTCTGGAGCGAATATCTGGCGAAGAGAAAAAGCATTACCTTTTATGGAAAAGCTATACCCAGATGGATGTAGAACCAAAAAGCTCAAGTATTAATTTTTTCTTTTGGATATCAAAATTATTTGGTTTAACTTTCGGCATCCGCCTGATGGAGCAGGGTGAGGAGCATGTTCAGAAAATTTATGAGAATCTGGTTGATGCTATCCCGGAAGCCAAACAAGTTCTGGCGGATGAAGAAAAACATGAATCTGAACTGCTGGATATGCTGGATGAGGATGCTCTGCGCTACGCAGGTTCGGTAGTTCTTGGTTTAAATGATGCTTTGGTGGAATTAACAGGTGCTTTGGCTGGCTTGACTTTCGCTTTTCAAAATACCAGGCTGATCGCCCTGGCAGGATTAATCACCGGAATTTCCGCGTCATTTTCTATGTCTGCTTCGGAATATCTTTCCCAAAAATCTGAAGGCGGCAAACAGGATCCGATGCGCTCGGCGATCTATACAGGCATAGCTTACATTATCACTGTTGCGCTTTTGGTCATGCCTTTCCTGGTCCTGAAAGATTACCTGATAAGCCTGGGCTGGACGATCCTGAATGCTGTTCTGATCATTGCTCTTTTTAATTACTATATATCAGTCGCGCGCGGTTTTAATTTTAAACGGCGATTTATGGAAATGGCCGCCATCAGTTTGGGAGTAGCACTACTTTCATTTGTATTGGGCAACTTCATCCGTGGTTGGCTGGGAGTTGATATCTAAATGGTTCGAAAACCATGATGCGAATTTTGGTTTTTGGTGCCGGACCTTTGGGGAGCGTCCTGGCTGCCAGATTGCATCAAGGCGGCCAGAATGTTACTTTGCTGGCGCGTGGTAACCGCTTGGCTGAACTGCGCCAGCATGGAGTAGTCCTGAAAAGTTGGACAACCAAAGAAGAAGAGACCATCTGTGTTCCCCTGCTTACGCAATTAGAGCCACAGGACAAGTTTGATTTTGTGCTCGTCGTTATGCGTAAGAACAAAGCTTTGGCAGCCTTGCCAACACTCGCTGCCAATTGTTCATCTAATTTCCTTTTCCTGATGAATAACGCGGCAGGACCGGACGCCTTGATCAATGCATTGGGGAAAGAGCGGGTGCTGACTGGTTTTGCAGGCATCGCAGGTTTCATGGAAAGCAATAAGATTGTGTATATCAACGCAGAAGCTGAAAGATCAGCTGAAATTCTGCTGGGTGAACCTGACGGAGCCATATCGCCGCGTGTGCAACAGGTGGCAGCAGAGTTGGCAAAAGGAAAATTTTTGAAAACGAGGATTACCGAGACAATGGATGCATGGTCTAAATACCATGTCGCGCTGTTGTTCCCCACACTCGCCCCGGCCTTATACCTTTGCGGAAATGATAATTATTGTATGGCTGACACGCGTGATGCGATCCTTTTGGCATGGCGCGGTATCAAAGAAGGTTTCCGGGTATTAGAGAAATTGGCAATTCCTGTTCAACCGCCAGTATTGAAAAAGTTCCTGTGGCTGCCGGAACCGATTATGGTTGCATTTTTCCGCAAATTGTTAATGAATCCCCGCATGGAGGTAGGCATGGTGCGGCATGCAGCTGCAATCCGTGATGAGATCCAGCAACTGAATAATGAGTTTTTGGTGCTTGCCGATAGATCGGGGATTTTTATTCCCAACATCCGTTTTCTTGTAACGCAATTCAATCAGGCGGCACCTGTGCTGCTGGAAGGTAGCAGGAAGCTCAGGATGGATTGGTCGGGTATCATCATCCCTGCTCTGATCTTTATTTTGGCCGGACTGTTTTTTGGACTGGTTTTCTAAAACTTATCCTAAAAAAATCTGGCAAATTCCAAAAAAGCTTATACATCTTCAATATTGCTGACCAAATCCAAGGAAACACGCACGGCACCAGATGCTTTGGGATCAATGCAGTTCTGAAAATCAAGATCAGTGATCCGCAGGATGTTGAACACCCGAAAAGTTCGATTGCGCCGGAAATGTAAAATGATTGAAGCATACATCCAACGGATTTGATAATTCATCCATCAGTTTGGCTTCATCTGAGCGCAGATCAGACAGTACTACCGGGGTATTAGTGACAGATGCTCACTTGGCAAGGGCATACTCGCGGATACCAATAACGGAATTATGATTGTCAAAGGTTTAGAGGTAGCGGCAGCCGGCGAGGAATGGATAGGCTTCTCCAACCAGCTAAAGCGCTCTGCTGGCATTTTGTGTGAAAACACACATATATTCTTCTGGAGATGCATTAAAGAATTCCTGTATTCGCTCACGAGTCTTTTCAATGAGTTGGGTGGAGTGGGTTGAGGCCGGTTTATAGGAGTGCGGATTGCTAAAAAACGATTCAATCAAAAGATTCTGATGCGCCTGCAACTGAGAAGCAGCAAACAAACCGGCACCCGTATAATCCAGGTAGACGCGGAAATCTTTTTCAAGCAGGGGATACTGTGATTTTCGCAGATAACCTATGCTTGATGTTGCTTCATACTCTGGGTATATATGGATGAAATCTATCCAGTTTACGATGACCATATTCTAAATTATCCATAGAAATGAATAGGCTTTTGATTTAAAAAAAGAAAAAACACTTTATGGTCATTGACTGGATATGTTGTTGGCCTTTCATAGGCGGAAATCCCAATTTAAGGAAAAATACAACGACTTTCTTAGGTTTTGGTTTTTCCCCGAATTCATATATTGAAGAAAGATATTTGTTGGCTACTACTTTTTTACAGCGTCAAGTACCTGGGTGAAGATCTTT
>CAZBNE010000139.1:0-4658 GCA_964493155.1 uncultured Pelolinea sp. | reverse complement strand
CCTATCCACTCCCACGCCTGCCGGATGAGCCAGACAGAGGTCAGCGGGATCATTATCCGTTCCCGATCAGGGTTCTACACCGTCCATACACAGTCGGGAAATGTGACCTGCCAGATGCGCGGTCGGCTTAAGGAAGAACGCTTGAACGCATCTCTGGCCGCGGTTGGGGACAGGGTTAAGATCAGCCTGCTGCCGGGCGGCAGCGGTGTACTTGAAGCCATACTCCCGCGTGAAAAAGCCTTCTTTCGTTTGGCGCCAACCGCCCGCGGTGTATTCAGGCAGGTCATGCTGGCCAATCCTGACCAGGTACTTCTGGTCTTCGCCTGCGCCAATCCTGCGCCCAGCTTTCGCATGCTGGACCGTTTTCTGGTGATCACTGAAAAACAGCAGATTCCGGTGGTGGTGGTTGCCAATAAAACCGACCTGCTCGGAATTGAAGCCGCCAGGGCTTTGTTCGCGGTCTATCCTGAACTGGGATACCGGGTGGTTTTTACTTCGGCCAAGGATGGCACAGGCATCGAGGAACTCAGGCATCTGCTCGCTGGAAAGATAAGCGCCCTGTCCGGGCCTTCCGGTGTGGGGAAATCCAGCCTGCTCAACCGTGTTCAGCCGGATCTGGGGTTGAAGATTGGCGCCTTGAAAGAATCATCCAGCAAAGGCCGGCATACCACTGTGGTACGTGAACTGATCCCGCTGGAGGGCGGCGGTTTTGTAGCGGATATGCCCGGCCTGCGCACGCTTTCGCTTTGGGATACCCAGCCGGAGGAGCTGGATGGGTACTTTCCGGAACTGCGCGGGCTGGTTGAGAATTGCCAGTTCAGCAATTGCAGCCACATCAGCGAGCCGGGCTGCGCTGTGAAACAGGCGCTGGACTCAGGCAGGATCAATCCGCAGCGTTATGATTCTTATGTCCGGCTGCGCCGGGGCGACAGTTAGGGCGGCTCACTTTCAACTTATAATTCAGCGGATCAATTCAGGAGTCTTCATAGAACAATGAAAAAAACAGCCATCATTATTATTTTGCTTGCTTTCTCCGTCAGCGCCTGCCAGGCATTGCAGCCTGTTCCGCCGACGCCACTCCCTCCCACACCCACACCTCTGCCGCCCAAAGAGCTGACCATCTGCCTGGGTAGTGAACCCGAATCGCTTTATCCGTATCGCGCGAATTCTGCTGACGCGAAACTGGTACTGCAGGCCATTTTTGATGGGCCGATCGATACAGCAGGTGGAGAACCTGTACCAGTGATCCTGGAAAAACTTCCCAACTTGGCTGACGGCAGTGCCTACTTCACGCCAGTGGGCGTGACCGCCGGCGATGTGGTGATTAATACCGCTGGCTTTCTGGTTTCACTGCAGGCCGGCGTGCAGATCTTTCCGACCGGCTGCGCCAGCCCGGCATGCGCCATCACCTGGGATGGCGTTTCACCGCTGCAAATGGACACACTGACCGCCACCTTTAAATTACGCTCCGGGTTGACCTGGTCAGATGGCCAGCCGCTGAAAGCATCTGATTCAGTTTATTCCTTTAAAGTGGCATCAGATCCTGCCACCCCGATTGACAAGCATGCCAGCGACCTGACTGCCTCTTTTTCTTCAACGGATGATCTCACCGTTCAGTGGGTCAGCAAACCGGGGTTGGCGGATGACCATTTTGAACAATTTTTTTGGACGCCCTTGCCGGAACATGCCTGGGCTGGCTTCAGCAATGCCGAATTACTGGATGCGGAACAGGTCAATTTTGCTCCAATTGGCTGGGGGGCTTATGTTATTGATTCCTGGACCAAAGGGGAGAGCCTGCGGCTGAGCAAGAATCCCGATTATTTTCGCGCTGGTGAGGGACTGCCATATTTTGATATCCTCAATTTTAAATTTATCGGCTTGTTGGACGCCCAGGCGGATCTGCAGGGTGTGAAAGACAGCTGTGATATTGTATCGGATTCCGCGCTGGATATTGCCAGTATGGGTGCTCTGAAGGATTCACTCACTGGTTCCGGATTAAAACTGATCACCACTGGCTCCAGCCGTTTGGAAATGGCGGCGTTCGGTATAACACCGGTAACATATGACGATGGCTACTATCCTTATGGCGGTGACCGCCAGGATCTCTTCGGCGACCCGCGTACCCGCCAGGCCATCGCATCGTGCATCGACCGCCAGGCGATTGCGAATGAATTGACCAAAGGTCTGGCAGGCACAGCGGAATCCTGGCTGCCCGATTCAGCACAGCTGCTTGCCGGGGCAACTTTAAGCCAGTATCCCTATGACACCACCGCGGCAATCGCTCTGCTTGAAGTTGTGGGTTGGCGCGACCTGGATCAGAACCCGCAGACCCCGCGTACACACGGCGGCAGCGCGCGCGTTGCCTTTGGAACGCCATTGGAGTTTACGCTTTTGAGTTCGACTGCCGGTCTGCAAATGGAGATCGCCGGCATGATCGCCGCTGACCTGGCTGATTGCGGGATCAAGGTAACAACTTCGTCCATGTCTCCGGATGAGTTGTACCAGGCAGCACCGGATGGCATTGTCTTCGGACGAAAATTTGACATGGTTTTGCTGCCCTGGGAAACAAATTCACAGTTTGACTGCGGATACTTTGAGGCTAAAGAGATGCCCGCGGATGCGAATTTCTGGTTGGGGGATATCACCGGCGGCGCAAATTTTTATGGATACGCTAATCCGTCCTTTGATAGCGAGTGTGAACGTTTGAAAACGAGCGGCCTGGACAGCGCTCTTTCTCAACAGACTGGCAGCGGGCTCTTGCAGATCCTGTCTAATGACCTGCCTTTCATCCCGCTTTTCCATTTTCCTTTAGGTTACCTGATGCGGGAGTCACTGTGCGCAGCCGGAGAAAACCTGCCTGAAAGCGATCTCTTTGCCGGTATTGAAGGCATCAAAGGCGAGGGCGGGTGTTGAAATCTCGGCAGGAAACAAATAAAAGCCGGGTATTGACTTTTATTTTACAATATGTTACATTAACTCAACAATTAAAATAATCAAAGCATAAAGAAAGCCTTGAATCTGTACGCGAATATGGTCGCTTACTAGGGTGAGCCGCCTAACCCATAGAGAACGTACAGAGGAGCCAGAAGCGAAACCGGTCTTTTAAGATCGGTTTTTTTATTAATTTTGCCGCTGAGAAGTTAAGAATAATCAAGGAATAAGAAAAAACAAAATCTGTAAATACAGGATGACATGAAAAGAAAAAGTCTTGATGGAGGGTATGATGAAATTGAATAATCGCATCCAAAAAATATTATCTCTGATGTTTTCATTGGTTCTGATCCTGCTGCTGGCGATACCCAGTCAGGTTCTGGCGCAGGAGAAAACGCCGCAGCCTGAACCTGCAATGGAAGCGGAAGCGCCAGCTGAGCAGACTACAGCTGATACGCCGGCTGTGGAAGCGCCAATTGCGGAATCGCCAGCGGCTGAAGTGCCTGTTGCTGATGAACCAGCTTTAGAGGTCAATGCAGAAATGCCCGCTGCAGAAGAGCCGCTTACCGCTGAAGCTGTGATGGAAACACCGCCTGTTGAAGAACAGGCAGAAGAAGCGCCGCTTGCCGCCGGATCAGCCGTAGAGCCAGACGCAGCAGAGGCGGTGGTGGCTGAAGTGGTTGAAGTGCTGGCAGTAGAAGAAGTGATTTTAGTGGATGAAAGCGGCACCGAGATCCCGCTGGCTTCACAGGAAGCCGCTGAAGCATTATCCGGCGGCGATCCCTGGTTTCTGGCCAATGATGGTTCGGGGGAAGTGATCGGCTACACCTCCCTTTTTGGCAGCTGCGCGCCCACAGTTACCATCTGCTATGAGGTCGCATTTCCGGTTCAGGCGGCTATTGATGACGCGCGTTCTACCGGTCAGGACATCACTATAGACGGGAATTATTACGAACAGATCGCCATCATCAACAAGGATGTTAATCTGATCAGCGCAACATCAGGAGGTGGTTTGTTCGCTCCTGGTCAACTCTACTATAACTTCACGATGGGCGGGGTTGATGTTTTCAGCCTGATCTACATTGAGAACAGTACCGTAAATATCCAGGGGTTAACCATCAATGGATCCGGCGGTTTTATCACTAATTCCGGATCTGGGATTTATTCCGGTTTGACTTACTACAAATCCAGCGGTGACGCAACCGTTAACAGCATCTCGGGTTTCTTGGACAGCGATGAAAACGATCAGGGTGTGAGTGTACTCATTTATGACAGCAGCGATGTTTCAGTCATGCAGAACGAGATCGCAAACTCTGAAACCGGTATTTTGGTCAAAAATTCACAAGACACTTATATTGCCCACAACGAGGTTCATCACATTTCCAACAGCAGCAGCGGCGCGGAAGCCGTTGGCATTGATGTCCAGGACTCGGATGATATCAGCATTAACAATAATGATATCCATGCGATCCATTCGCTTTCCTGGTTTATGAAAGCCTACGGCGTACGCATTAGGGATAGTGATGATACGGATCTGAGCTATAACCTGATCCATGATGTCCGCGATCCATCCTGCACTGGTTTGCTTTGTGCTGTGTTTGAGTGGTTCACAGGCTATGGATATGATGGTTTCGGTGTCCACATCCTGGATTCAGATGGTACGAATCTGGAAGGCAATGATGTCTGGGACAATGATAAAGGCATTACGATCAAAGAATCTTTTAGCG
>CAZBNE010000138.1:0-4748 GCA_964493155.1 uncultured Pelolinea sp. | reverse complement strand
CTTCTGCCTCTGAATCCACACATGCCTGCAGATTCGGGGCGTAATCATCCGCGCTCTTGGATTCAATATAATTCGCCTCAATGCCAAAATCAGTCATGGCTTTTTCCAGGCCAGCCCATACGGCATCATTGAAGGATTTATCACCGATACCAGCGCTGTCGGTCACCAAACATGCGTTGATTTCCGCACCAGGTTTTTTGGGTGCACAAGCAGTAAATACTAACGAAGCCACCATCAACAGACCTATCAAAATCGATAACTTTTTCATTTCTCTCCTTTTTTCTGGCAATTACCAGTAGTATTGACTACAGTATATTGTTTTTGCTCGAGATGAGCAACATATTTGGAAAAATTTAAGAAATCAAATTTACTTGTGGTAGTATTTTCACCTCCTTAAAAATACTTTTCACTCATATCTCTGCCTTTTTGATTATATCATTTTGAAACATCGAACTTATTCAATAGTAGATAAATATGTTTTCTAATTTCATCGGGGAGCTGAGGATCATCAGCAAGCTCGAGGAGTATTTTGATATCCTTTTTGTCTAAATCTGCCGACTCGATTAAATCAGGTCGTCTAAACAGGGTGCGTTTTAATGCCTGTCTTCGCCGCCAAAGGGTGATCTCCTTATGGTTGCCGTTCAGCAATACTTCAGGCACCGGCCAATCCCGAAAAACCGCCGGGCGGGTGTAATGGGGATATTCCAGCAAACCACTGGCAAAAGTGTCATCGCTCGCGCCTTCAGGATCGCCAAGCGCACCGGGCAGCAGCCGAGTGATGGCTTCCATCAAGATTAAAGCGGGCAGCTCACCGCCGCTGAGCACGTAATCACCGATCGAGATCTCTTCAGTCATCAAATGCTCAAGCACGCGTTCGTCCACGCCTTCATATCGTCCGCAAAGAATCGCAAGACGGGCATGATGGCTCAGGTCCAAGGCTTTCTGAAATGTGAGTGTAGAACCCTGCGGGCTCATCAGGATGATCGGGCACTGAGGCGGATCTCCACAGACTTGTTCAACAGCCGCGAAGATTGGCTCAGGTTTCATCACCATTCCACCGCCGCCGCCAAAGGGAGTATCGTCTGTTGTATGGTGTTTGTCAACTGCCCAGTCGCGCAGGTTGTGGATTTCGATCTGGATGATCCGCTTGGCTACTGCGCGCTGAATGATGCTGGTATCGATATAAGGATGAAAAACGTCCGGAAAAATCGAAAAAATATCAAAACGCATGAATTCATTCTATCTTTAAGAAAACCACTTGGCAAGTTGTTTGTGGGTATAATTACGAAACTTAGGTTAATTTATGAAAAAGGGCTGCTTGGCGTTAAATAAACGCAAGCGTTTAGATAAACCCCATGGAAATTAAAGGAAGACGGTGGAACATGCGCCAGCCAAAGCGCCGTTCCAGTCCGCTTAAATTGCTTGCTCTGGTTGGCATTATCGCATTCCTTGTTTACGTGAACAAGACAGTGGAACCGCTTTCACCCACTTTGTTCCTGGCATCCCCCACCCCCACTATTTCGCCTGAGACTTTTATTTCCGAGGCTGAGACCTTTGCCAATGAGGGCAAGTATGCCCAGGCACTGCAGTCTTATAACAAGGCGATAATTGCAGATCCTCAAAATCCGGCCAATTATATTGCTTCTGCTCGGTTGAATATTTACAATGGCGAATTTGAAAAAGCAATCGAAAATGCCAGCAATGCGGTTTTGCTTAACCAGTCCAGTAGTATGGGAGAGTCCCTGAAAGGCTTTGCGTTGGGATTGATGGGCAATTATCTTGATTCGGAAGGATCGTTAAATCGTGCGATCGAACTGGACCCGGGGAATTCATCAGCCTATGCCTACCTTTCAATTGTCCTGTCGCAAAAGATTATTTTGGGAGAAGAGGTCTTGGGTGATCTTGACCGCTCAATTGAAGCCTCGCGTAAAGCGGAGTCCATCGCGCCGGATTCTCTTGAATCCCGCTGGTCGCGGGGGGTGGTGCTGGAAATAACCGCGAACTATGATGAGGCGGTTGCGGAACTTGAAAAAGCGGTCGCGATCAATTCCAATATTGCGGAACTTCATATCGCGCTTGGCCGTAATTACCGTTTTCTGGGTAATAACAATCAGGCTGTTGAAGAATTTACCAGAGCCAATGCACTAAATCCTGCGGACGCTTATCCTGAAACGCTTATTTCCAGAACGTATGCCAATATCGGAGAATTCGCGCGCGCGATCCAGTATGCAGAACAGGCGATCGCCGATGAACCCGCGGATGCTTATCTCTATGGAAATCTGGGCGTGATGTATAAACAAAATTTTGAATTCAATAAGGCGGTTATGTCACTTAAACTAGCGGTCCGAGGCGGGCTGACACCTGAAGGCGTCGAGGTCAAAGGGCTTCCGCTTGCTTATGGACGCGTGGTTGAGTATTACTACAATTACGGGTTGGCGCTGATGGAGCTTGGTTATTGCGGTGAAGCAACGGACATCGCACAGTCAATCATTCAAAGTATCGAAAATGATGAAATTGCTACCTTTAATGCCAACCATATTTTAAACCGCTGCTACGAGAAAATGAATGACCTGCAATTGTTGAAGCTGCCAACGCCCACCTTCCTTCCAACCTGGACTCCGCGCCCGTCGCCCACACCCACGCGCGCGCCAACGGCTGCACCTTCAGCCACACCAATACCTTAAAAAATGTTTATTTCTGAACAAAAACCAATATTCCGAAAACCACGCCATCAATCCAATCCATACCGAATTGCGGTCATGATCGGTATCGTGCTGCTGATGTTGATGATCCTGCGCAGCCTGAACACTGGTTCTATCGCGCCTATGTTTTCTGCTACCGCAACACCCACCAGAACACTGGCGTCTTTTGCTGAGGAAGGTGAGACATATTTTATTGCCGGCGACCTGGAAAAAGCCATTGAAGCTTATAAACAGGCAGTGGCGCTTGATCCAACCAACGCGGACCTGCAGGCTGAACTGGTGCGCATCATGGTGTATTCATCGACCCTGATCACAGTTGATGAACAGCGCCTGGCGCGTCTAAACGATGCACTGGCAACGGCCAATGCTGCAATAGAACAGGTGCCTGACAACAGCATGGTGCATGCGGTGAAAGCCTTCGCTTTAGATTGGCTTTCAGACCCCAACCTCGGCATGGAGGACCGCACTGGTTTACTTACTGAAGCAGAACAACAGGTTATTACGGCAATTCAACTGGACAATCAGAATGACTTGGCGCTGGCATATTACTCTGAAATCCTGGTCGATCAACAAAAATGGATCCAGGCGGAACAGAATATCAGTCAGGCTTTGCAAAGGGCACCTGAACTGATGGATGTTCACCGAATTAACGGTTATGTCCAGGAATCATTGGGAAATTACCCCCAGGCTATTGCGGAATATGAACAAGCCATCCGCATAAATCCCAATTTAACCTTCATTTACCTGAGGATTGGTGCGAATTACCGCAGACTTGGCGCTAAAGGTGAGGCATCCATCGATAATCCCATGTATATTTCAGCTTTGGAGTATTTTGATAAAGCCGCCAAGATCAATGAACAATTAGGGGTCAATGACTCCATTCCTTATTTTTCAATTGCGACCACCTATACCCAGATGGGGCAGTTTTTACAGGCGGGCAGGAACGCCCGCAAGGGGCTGAATTTTGACCCGGATAATGCGGATGCATACGGCAGGCTGGGTATCGTCTACCACCGTGCGCGCAATTATGAGGGTGCCATTCAAGCTTTTATGTGCTCTATTCGTGGGTGCAGCGCTGAACAAAGCTGCGAGGTCAGGCAATGCACTGCGGATGTTGATCCGATGGTCGCGGTTGAGGGTTTGCCACTCAGTGCAGGTACCGTTGACTATTACTTGACTTATGGCGCAGTTTTAGCGGGTATGCACAGATCAGTTAACGGCTACTGTGAAGAAGCCATGCAGATCTTGGGCAGAGTCAAGCAGGATTACAGCAGTGATCCGATCATTATGCAAAATGTCACAGAAAGTGAAGCGATCTGCCGAAGTTATGGATACTCATAGACTCCTGTGTTAAATATTTATTAGATTTTTGCCTTTTTACTTGACTTCCTCCCAAAACAAGATTAAGATTCAAATAGTTAGCACTCTCTATATATGAGTGCTAAAAATTCGAAAATCATATTTGTGGAGGTATGTATGGCTCTAAATCTCAAACCTTTGGGCAGCCGGCTGGTTGTGGAACCCATCGAACAAGAAGACGTAACCGCTTCGGGTATCGTTCTGCCAGAAACAGCTAAAGAAAAACCTCAAAAAGGTAAAGTTCTGTCAATGGGCCCCGGTGACCGCGATGAAGACGGCAAACGCATTCCCATGGATGTCAAAGTGGGTGACACCGTACTCTATGCCAAATATTCAGGCACCGAGATCAAGATCGAGCAAAAGAAACTCTTGATTATCAAAGAGAGCGATGTGCTTGCGATCGTAGAAGGTTAAGTAAAAATTCGGAATTAATTAAAGGAGTATTTATATGGCAGCTAAACAGTTAGTTTTTGGCGAAGAAGCACGCAGGAAACTGCGCAATGGTATTGATGTGTTGGCTGAAGCAGTAGCCACCACCCTTGGCCCTAAAGGCCGAAATGTTGGTTTGGATCGCAAATTCGGTTCCCCCACCATCACGCATGATGGTGTTACTGTTGCAAAGGAAGTTGAACTGGAAGATCCCTTTGAAAATATGGGCGCCCAGCTCTTAAAAGAAGCTGCGACAAA
>CAZBNE010000137.1:0-4766 GCA_964493155.1 uncultured Pelolinea sp. | reverse complement strand
TTCTTTTCTGATCAGATCAAAAATGCCGACATAAGTAGCCGGATTCGACCTTGAACTCCTGCCGACCGGCGACTGGTCAATGATAATGGCTTCCCGGTGGTCTTTCAGAAAAACATCATTGATCAAACTGCTTTTTCCCGACCCGGCAACCCCAGTGATGCAAGTCAGAACACCTTTAGGGATCCTGGTTGATACATTTTTCAGATTATGAAGACTGGCATTTTTGATCTCAATATAATCGCGCCACTGCTTTCTTTCGCCGTGGACATTTTTTCTTTCATTTAAATACTCTCCCGTCAGGCCTTTGGACCTCAATAATCCGTCAAATTCACCGGAATAGACGATCTCGCCGCCCAGAGCGCCGGCGTGCGGACCAACGTCGATGACATACTCTGCGTGCCTGATCATATCCGGATCATGCTCAACAATAAAAACACTGTTGCCTTTCTGCTTTAATTTCCTGAGCATCTCGATCAGCTTATCATTGTCCCTCGGGTGAAGACCAATGGACGGCTCGTCCAGGATGTACATCAGATCAACCAGATCGCAGTCAAGCTGCCTAGCCATTTTTACCCTCTGGCTTTCTCCTCCAGATAATGTGGCTACCGGACGATTAAGAGATAAATACCCCACGCCAATTTCGATCAAATGAGAAAGGATCTGTTTCATTTTTGTAACCATCGGCCTGGCGATATCACCGGTAAATGTATCAAGGAATTTATCCAGTTCAGTAAATTCCATATTCACGAGATCCGGGATCGTTTTGCCATTCACCTTCACACTGCGCGCTTTTTCATTTATTCTTGAACCATTGCATGAATCGCAATCGGAATACACAAAGTACTTTTGATAGGCATTTTTTCTTTCCGAGGGTAATTCATCCGGCGCCTTGCTTAAATAAACCCGTTCAAGTCTTCGGACAATCCCTTCAAAGTTCTTTGAGTAAGTGCCAGCCCCATGAACCTTTTCAATCGGGATCGACTTGGCATAAAGAAAATCCTTCAATTCCTTTTCCGAGAAATCCCCGAGCTTCTTGTCGACATCAAACAATTTAACTGCAACGATCTCTCTCCAGTTCCATCCGCCCACTTTATGTTCAGGATGATTAACGGCCCCTTCCCTGATCGTTTTGTTCCTGTCGATCAGTTGATCCACATCAACTTTTATCCTTTTTCCAAGCCCTTTGCAGTCAGGGCACATGCCAAGCGGATGATTGAAACCAAAAACAAAGGATGGGCCGATAAACGTGTCGCCGCAGCGAGAAAAAAGAAGCCTCAGATATGTGTAAAGCTCAGTGGCTGTACCCACAGTGCTTCTTAATGTGGTGCCCATTCTTTTTTGATCGATGACGATGGCTGTGGAAATGTTCTTTATTTCATCAACATCCGGTTTAGATAATTTAGGCATCCTGGCCCGGGCGAATGAAGAAAAGGTTTCAATCAGCTGCCTTTGCGCCTCGGTATAGATGGTGTCGAAAACCAAAGAAGATTTACCCGAGCCGGAGACTCCGGTAAAAACAACCAGTTTGTTTTTGGGAATTTCCAGAGAAATATTCTTTAAATTATGAGTCCTGGCATTCTTAATTATGATCTTGTCGTGGTTCATTATTATTTTCCCTTTATTTTCTTGTGTGTTTAAAAATCTTGTATGAATGGTTGTGACAATTTTGCCTTAAAAATCTTCAACGCTGAAAACAATCATCCAGGCGGACCCGGATCGGGCCTCAATAGCCGGATTTGAATTTCGTCCGTCAAAAAAAGACCCCGGAAGTGTGCGGCGGTGTATATTTGAAAAAATCCGAACTGATTTTGCGACCGATCAGCCCGGCGGGGGAAATTCCACCCACCCTCCCCCCTTCCGCACACCTCGCCTTGAAGCGGAAGCGAAAAGGACGATTTCAAGTTATTCGCGGAAAACATGGAAGAATCAATGATGTTTTTTTGCGATATTCTTCGTACTGATTCCCAAAATCTTTTATCAGCCGCTTTTCTTCTGAATTATTAAAAACTAACAACAAAGCAATTATAAATATCATCACCAAAAATTGGGCACTTTATGAATTAATACCCACAGCTATTCCAAGCCAGGCTGAAAACGTCCCAAATAACATTGGATTTCATGTATATTTGTATGGCTTCGATGCAACTAAGTTCTTTGTCTTTGGACTTATATTTATATTTGCTTCTTCTACTGGGCCGCCCTTTCCAACAACATACCGAATTTTTACAGACTAAATACCAATTATAAAACCGATTAATAAAAATGAAATAACGACAGCCCATTTAATCAATTGGTTTTGTATCATTTCGATTTTATATAGACTATCCAGAATATTTGCACCCATATAGATCAAGGAAGGAAAAAGTAAAATAGCCAAGAGGCCACCAACAACGGATCCTAAGATTACTTTATTAGCAGTTCTTGTTTTCTCTAATTCCTTATGTTTACATGATCTTGTGTATTCTAAAGGTTTATCTTTTTAAGACCGCTTGATCATTGTTCATTTTGACTCTGAACATCAAATATATTTGAATGATAATCAGCGTTCCGAAGAAAAATCCCAAATTAACTCCCGCAGGGATTCTGAACGCAGGCATCATTATTTCTGTTTCATAGATTGGCAGGTCAAGTAAATTAGAAAAACTATTTGTGGAATTATTAAAAAAAGTTAACGCAAAAGTAAGAAATAACAAAACATAATAAATTACCATTCCGTATTTTGCATAATGCTTATCTATGTAAAACAGGTAGGTTAAAACAAGCAGTATAAAAATAGCGGTGCTTAGCAGATAAGCTCCTTCTCTTTGAAAAATAAATTCACCAAATAATGGAAAAGCGCCTTTAAGGAATACAAGCAAATAAAATACAAAAATCCACAATAAGTTTAACAATAAAATTATCAGTTTCTCTGGAGATTGTTTTTCAAAACAGCTTTCCGTGTCAGATGATTTAAATAACTGCTCAGCGCTTCGTTTTTTGTAAAATTTTATTAAAAAATAAGGCAGGACCATTGAAAACAAGAAAAGGAATATCAGAATCGTCATGATTTGGTTTAACGCAAGCATTCTCAAAAGATCAAAAGATAACAGAAAGCTAATTATCAGCGTTGCACCTAAAATCAATAATGTTCCAAATGCGGCAAGAGACATGTTATAGCCCCATTTTTTTAACATAACATTGCCAATCCCAAGTGGAATGCCTAATAGTGCGAGCAAAAGATATACCATTGCGTTTAATATTATGAATGTAAACATTAAACTCCCGAAGCCAAAACCTTCGTAATGGTATCTGCCTCCGTCCATAAAAGCATAAAAACTCGAAAATTCAGCAGGAATGCAAAAAAGAGAAAAAAGTCCCACCGCAAGAAAAACGAATCCCAAAATTCTTATCAACACAATCTCTTTTCGCATATTGCACCTCCATTAATTCTTCAATCGAGACGTTCAACGCTTTGGCGATTTTCGCCATAGTCTGAACGCTCGACTTATTAACGGTGCCGATTTCGACCTTCAAAAGTGTTAAATATTTATTATTTGCTTTCTTGACTAAATCGTCTTGTGTCAAGCAACGTTAGGCCGGTAATTTCTTAATACATTCGCTGATTGTTTTTCCAAGTGGCGGAGAGGGAGGGATTCGAACCCTCGGTGACCCTTACGGGCCACAACGGTTTTCGAGACCGCCCCGATCAGCCGCTCTGGCACCTCTCCGAACGAGAGGAATTATAGCATTGAGTGGTAGATCCCTCACCCCTGACCCTCTCCCTTTTGGGAGAGGGGGGTAAATTCCTCTCACCGTTGGGTAGAGGTAAGGTGTGGGGGATAATCACGAATTAAGCGCTTCTTGAATGACCATGACCACGGCATTGATATTCTGAATGACATCATCATTGGTAAAGCGCAAAACCTTGTAACCAAGTTCGGCAAGGTCCGAATCGCGATGGCGATCGTATGCTTCCCGGCCTATATGGATACCGCCGTCAACTTCAATAACAAACTTCTTTTGACGGCAGCAGAAGTCAACGATATGCGGTAGGATCGGATATTGGCGCACAAATTTGCATCCTTCGATTTGGCGGTTACGTAAAACCGACCACAGGATTTTCTCAGCCGGCGTCGGGCTTCGACGCATTATTCGCGCGTGTCCTGTTATCTCTGGGGGTGTCTTACGGATCACTCGCAGGCTTCGACTTTTTCGATCTCGGGGAAGAACTGGCGCAGGGTGCCTTCAACCCAGCCCTTGAGGGTGGCGGGCTGGAGCGGGCACTGGGCGCAGGCGCCGCTCATGCGCACGTAAACGGTATTGCCCTCAACACGGCAGAATTCCACGCGGCCGCCGTGGTACTGGGCGATGTACGCGTCAAGCTGCTCGACCAGGCCGCGCAGCATTTCGTCGCGCGAGTGTCCGTGGGTATGTTCGTAATGGTCCAGGATCATGCTCAACCGCCTTATGGTGATTTGGGTTAATTGTAAACCAGGATCTGAGGTGCACGAGCGGAAATCAGGGTGGCACGCAGCACGCTTTGCTCGAAAGTTGGGTTGGGAATGAACCAATCCAACCTACGAAAATATTCCCTCCTACTTCCGCTTGCGGCAGAAAGTTTCTGTACCCTCCGCGATGTTTGTATTCCCCTACACGATGTTTGCTCGAAGCAAACTCGTTACGGGGATCTCCACGTTCCGCACCAGCGGAACGCTCCGAGGATGCAAACTCACTGCGGGTACACCACGCTGCGCTCTGTGCCATGGCCTCCACGCTCTGCTCCAGCA
>CAZBNE010000136.1:0-4812 GCA_964493155.1 uncultured Pelolinea sp. | reverse complement strand
CCGCGGCTCGCCTTCAACCAGCGCCAGCATATTGATGCCAAAAGTCGATTGAAGCTGCGTGAACTTATACAGGCGGTTCAGCACGCGTTTTGGTTGAGCGCTGCGCTTGAGTTCGATAATGATACGCATGCCATTGCGGTCAGATTCGTCACGCAGGTCAGAAACCTCAGGCAGTTTGTCCTCGCGGACAAGGTCGGCGATGCGTTCGAGTAATGTGGTCTTATTAACTTGATAGGGGATCTCGGTGATGCGAATCTGGAAGCGGCTGCCTTTGATCTCTTCAATCTGCGCGCGCCCCTGCACCGTGATCTTGCCTTTTCCGGTGGAGTAAGCCTGCCGGATGCCGTCCAAACCAACAACAATACCGCCAGTCGCAAAATCCGGACCGGGAATAAATTTCATCAGGTCTTCAACCGTAACATCATCAATATTATCCTGGTTGTCGATCATATACGAAAGGGCCTTGCAGATCTCTTTCAGATTGTGGGACGGAATATTGGTAGCCATACCCACTGCAATACCCGAAGCACCGTTGAGCAGCAGGTTAGGCAGCCGGGCAGGCAGCACTTCAGGTTCCTGAAGTGAGCCGTCAAAATTATCAATGAAATTGACAGTGTCCTTGTCAATATCAGCCAGCATTTCCTCAGCCAACGCCCCCATGCGGGCTTCGGTATAACGCATGGCAGCCGGCGGGTCGCCATCAACCGAACCAAAGTTCCCCTGGCCGTCCACCAGCATATAACGCATGGAAAAATCCTGCGCCATGCGCGCCATGGCATCATAGACCGACTGGTCACCATGCGGGTGATATTTACCCAGGACTTCACCAACAATGCGAGCCGATTTTTTATAGGGGGTGTTCGAGTGTACGCCCATGTCCATCATGGCATAAAGCACACGGCGGTGAACCGGCTTGAACCCGTCACGGGCATCCGGCAGCGCACGCGCAACAATTACACTCATCGCGTAATCAATATAGGAGGTGCGCATCTCCCGATCAATATCTACTTGTTTCACCAGGCTGACTTCCATGCAATTACTTCCTTACAAAATGATTTCAGGAGTGATTATAACAAAAGGCTTCTAATAACCCTTCCAGAAGCTTTATTTGAGAAACCGCGCAATTATAATCCACCATTATTCGGTCAGGTATAATTTCCGACCATGAAGCGAATCTTATCGGGATTACTTCTGCCAAGCTTACTGTTCATTTCCGCCTGCGGTTCAAGGAATCCTCAGGACAGTACACTTCAAAGCGGCAATTCCAAGCAGGCTTATATTGAAAATAAAGGGTCAGACACACTGGTAAATCTGGCGCTTGCCTGGGCTGAAAAATATCAGAATGACCACCCGGAAGTTCAGATCTCGGTCACTGGCGGCGGCTCAGGCACCGGTTTTACCTCGCTTATCAACGACAGTATTGATGTGGCAAACGCATCACGTGAGATCAAAACAGAAGAGATAGAGGAAGCCAAAAAGAACGGTTTCGAGCCGGTCGAATTCATAGTTGCCAATGACGCTATTGCGGTAATTGTAAATCCCGAGAATCCAATTTCAGAACTGACCCTGGAACAGGTGTCGCGAATTTATAAAGGAGAGCTGACCAACTGGAAGGAACTGGGCGGCGAAGACCGGCCAATCGTGCGGCTGTCACGTGAAACCAATTCGGGTACACATATCTATTTTCTTGAAACAGTCATCAAACTGGGAAGCAAAGAGGATAAAGCAATCTTTTCAGCCGATACCTTGTTATTGCCTTCATCTGAAGGCATCATCTCGGAAGTCCGCGACAATCCCAACGCCATAGGCTATGATGGACTTGGATATGTTACCCAGGATGTCAAGATGATTGCGCTGGCAAAAGCCGTAGGCGAACCGTATGTTTTACCTTCAGCCGAGACAGTCCTCAATACACAATATCCGGTTTCCCGCCACCTCTTCATGTACACCCGCGGCCAGCCGGAAGGAATTGAAAAAGAGAATGGATCCTTTCGCCCGAAGCACAGGACATCGTCAATGAATTGGGATTTGTACCCGTTATCCCGGTGGGGACACCATGAACAAAAAATTCCAGGAAAGCCTGATCTCTAACACCATCCGCGTCGCCGGATCTTCCAGCATCCTTTTTATTCTGCTGATCTTCCTGTTTCTGCTGCGTGAAGGCTTGCCTGCGCTCGCTGAAGTTGCCCCTAAAGACCTGTTCAATACACGCTGGTATCCGATCGAGGGTCTTTTCGGCCTTCTTCCACTGCTCAGCGGCTCACTGCTCGTCACGGTGTTCTCCATCCTGATAGCGCTGCCTTTGGGTGTGGGAACCGCGATCTATATTGGCGAAATCGCCCCGAGGCGCGTTAACGAAATTCTCAAGCCCACCATCGAGATCCTGGCAGGCATTCCTTCGGTTGTGTTGGGATTCATCGGTATGCTGGTCCTGTCACCTTTTATGCGGGAAACGTTCAATCTGCCGACCGGACTGACTGCCTTTACCGGCGCTTTTCTGCTGGCGCTGATCTCGATCCCAACCATCGTTTCGATCGCGGAGGACGCACTCTATGCCGTTCCCAAAACCTACCGGGACGCGGCTTATGCGCTGGGCGCCTCTCAGTGGCAGGTCATCTGGGGTGTGGTGCTTCCCGCCGCGCGTACCGGCATTCTCACGGCGGTGATGCTGGGCATCGGGCGCTCCCTGGGTGAGACTATGGCGGTTATGATGGTAACAGGCAACGCGCCTACCATGTTCTCGGGACTGGATTCTTTCATCTCACCCATCCGCACAATGACCGCTACCATCGCATCAGAAATGGGCGAAGTTGCCAGTGGAAGCACGCATTATCATGTCCTGTTTTTCATCGGCATCCTGCTTTTTATCTTCTCGCTGGTCATAAATGTGTCTACCTCCGGTATATTTAAGAAGCGCAGCGCAAAAAGCCGTGCGCAGGTGGTGTCATGAGAGCAGTAGACGATATGGATTGGGGCAGGCCTGTACTGAGCAAGAAAGCCATCCAGGCGCTTGGATTCACCCTCCTGCGGCTGATATCTCTATTTACTATACTGCCCATCCTGGGAATTGTGGTTTACATCGTCATTAAAGGCGGATCAAGCATTTCCTGGGAATTCCTGACCTCCATGCCGCGCGACGGCATGCGCGCAGGCGGTATCCTGCCGGCCATTGTCGGCACTTTCTATCTGATGCTGGGCACTGCCGCGTTTTCCATACCGCTGGGATTAGCTGCCGGGATCTATCTATCGGAGTACTCCAGCGATAATACATGGACGCGCATTCTGCGCATCGCCATCATCAGCCTGGCAGGTGTGCCTTCAGTAGTCTACGGCCTTTTCGGTCTGGGGCTTTTTGTTCTGTTCTTTAAATTTGGCATCAGCATCCTTTCCGCTTCACTGACGCTTTCCATCATGACTCTGCCAGTCATCATCAGCACCACCGAAGAAGCCATGCGCAGTGTGCCTTATCAGTTTCGCATCGTAGGCGTCTCTTTGGGCGGTACACAATGGCAAACCATCCGCAAACTGGTCCTGCCCCAGGCTTTGCCGGGCATTGTCACCGGCATTATCCTGGGGCTTGAGCGCGCCGTGGGTGAGACCGCGCCCATCCTGTTCACCGGCGCTACGTTCTTCCTGCCGCGGCTGCCTACTTCCCCGATGGACGCTACCATGGCGCTGCCCTATCATATCTTTGTGATCTCCACCCAGGTGCCGGGCATGCCCATCCAGATCCAGTACGGCACCGTGCTGGTGCTGATGATCTTTGTCCTGGGAATGAACCTGGCGGCGTCACTCATCCGCTCACGTGCACGCGCAAGGAGGCAGTGGTGACGCCCGATCCCAAGATCAGCATCCGCGACCTTTACATCCGCTATGCTGACGGCCGGGTGGTGCTGGATGGTATAACCTATGATATTCTAAGCAACCAAATCAACGTGGCCTTTGGACCAGCCGGGGGAGGCAAATCATCTTTGGTGCGTGTGCTCAACCGCCTGATCGACCTGGCGGATGTGGCGGAGATGCGCGGCCAGGTGCTGATGGACGGCCGTGATCTGCTGGCTTCTGATATTGACGTGATCGAACTGCGCCGCAAGATGGGCGTGGTTTTTTCGCGCCCCATCCCGCTCCCGCTGACCATTTACGGCAACCTGAGTTTTGGGCTTGAAGTTGCCGGTATGCGTGATAAAAGCGTGATGGATGAGCGCGTGGAAAAAGCCCTGCGCGAAGCAGTGCTGTGGGATGAAGTCAAGGACCGGCTGAATGACCCGGCCAGCTCGCTTTCTGGCGGTCAGCAGCAGCGCCTGTGCATCGCACGCGTATTGGTGCTGGAACCGGAGGTCATTCTGCTGGATGAGCCCACCTCCGCACTCGACCCGGTAACCACGGCCAAGATCGAAGAATTTCTGGATAGAGCCAAAGCGCAGTACACCATCTTTTTGGTGCCTCATAATCAGCAGCAGGCATCACGCATGGCAGATTATGCCGGCTTTTTTCTGCAAGGCAAACTGATTGAATACGGCAACGGCGAGCAGATGTTCCTGAATCCGCGTGAACAACAGACCAAGGATTACGTCACTGGCAGGTTTGGGTAAAAAGCCCAATCGATATTGATATTTTGTAAGAGGGGGAAATGCATTTTGTAGCACAAAGATGGGATCAGGAAAATAATATATTTTATACTGTTGTAATATTATACACCAGAGAAAAGTCTGTTGTTCAAAACAGATGACCATTTTTTCTCATGTTATAATTTTTTTGTTCGGGCGCGTAGCTCAGCTGGTTAGAGCGCACGGTTCACATCCGTGAGGTTCG
>CAZBNE010000135.1:0-4856 GCA_964493155.1 uncultured Pelolinea sp. | reverse complement strand
AAGTTATCTGCGACAACAGATAGCTTCCAGCCCAAAGATCCATGGTCTTTCTCGCGGCCGCGATAAAGCTCTGGACAGGCCCGACGGATACGCTGATCAGACTCGCCCTGATCTTCCCGTCTTCAATCGTTCCGGCGAGGGCAGATGTTGAATCGAGGTGATCAACGATCGAGTGGTTTGGGATTCTCGTGTCAGCTGGAAGAAATGCCGATCCTTCTATCATGTCGGGTAGCTGCCACCATAAGGCATGAAAGAGTTTTTCTGCATTATTCTTGGCTACAACCGCTCTGAGACTAGCCATGAACTGCGCCTTAGCACTGTCTAAATTCGGTAGACTTTTCAGAACATCGAGTTTGTTACCCGAGAGAGTGTGTGTAAAGCCACCGGTCTCTTCCAGCGAGACTCTGACTTGATTGCTCTTTTCCCACGGAATGGGGAGTCTATCCATGGCGCTTGCAATCCAGTCTTCTTCCTTGACCTTCTCAGAAGAGATGCCGACCGCATCAAGAATCTCTCTGGCAATTCCTTCATGGCCTTTGATATCCATTGCCTTGAAAAGAGGGTCATGCAAAAGAGCGATGATCTTTTTCTCCCAATTCATTTAAATAACCCCCTCTATAAGATTCCATAGTTCTTCGAAGTTTTCATTACCAAGTATCGGGTAGCTTTTACTTCCTACTTTTGCATAAATCACAGGTCTGTCACGGCTGTCTCTTTCTGGAGAGATCTTGCTTGCCATCAGCAGAATTCTTGCAAAGTAAGAGTTGTTCACTGCCTTATGTATAGATATGAACAATGGAGATGCTTTCCTTCCGGTTCCATCGTCGCTGTTGGAAACAGTTATAATTGCTTTACCGGTTGTGTTTGGTCTCTGACCAACATTCTGATAAATAATTGGAAGTCCCATGATGCTTGTTCTTAAAACAAATTCTTTGGAGGGTGCCATATGTTCGAAAAAAGCTTTTCGTAATGGATTCAGATTGTCATCCGCTTCATTGTACTTTCTGAGTTCATTCAATTTCAATTCTGAATATCTGGATATTGGTTCACCATCCTTTGTTCTTCGCCCCGTCAGTTCTCTTATAATAATTCTCCAATCATCTGAATTAACAAAGGCGACTTTCTCTCTTGATATTGCTAGCGTTGGAAAATCGTAAGGGGTGAGGTCAATAATTTCTTTTGAAGGAACCAGGTCCTTGCTCAATTCTTTAATATAAAGACTCAGGAGCTCCTTGCTTCTTGAAGGTTGATTGAGAAAGTCTTTTTTCTCAAATCCTCTTCCCGCAACGATTCTAAAACTACCATATCCGTCCCTTGCTTTTGCACCGAATCCCCCATAATTACTTATGAAGCTTATCAGAGAATCCGTCAGATCTTTCTGAACCTCTGGAACTTTTTTTGAATATGTGATCTTTATTGTAAAAGTGGAGCCGGGTTTTAGGAATGAAAACGAAGGTGAAGTATCACCCTTACCCATTTGAAAAGTGCCGAATAGTGAGTTTCTTAAGGTTTGATCTTTTGTCAAGTTATCTACAGGCTCATCTGAATCGTCGTAAGTGACAGATAATGAAAAAGGCGACTTTTCTCCTTGAGAACCGAAAATCATCGACTCAAGTCGATGAAGCCCTTCAAATTTCTTGTGTTCGCCTTCGTACCAATCTGGATCTATGACGCAGGGAACAAGTGCTCTGAACCAGAAACGCATAACCCCTTTTACACTTTGTGGTCGTAACTCAAATTTCCACGAATTTTCTTTCTTCTTATACATGCTTCTAGATAGCATCGGAGTAACTGCTTCGCATTTGAAAATTGATGTGCGCAATCTCTTTCCTCCTTTCTATTTTAATTGCTTTTGAATCTCCTCAACCGCCTTTTCCAGTTCATAAGGATTTCTTGCCGTAGTTCGTATCTCCATGTACAGAGTTCCACCCCTGGTGCTGTACCTTGCCTTGATAATCTCCCCGAATTGCTTGCAGACAAACTCATTTCTGTCAAAGAGCTGGCTTGAGCCTCTCACTCCTACCTCCTCGACAAAAGGAATAGCCAGCAGCTTGTTGATAAAAGACTGATTGTCCGATATCTGCTTGTTTGAATGTGCTTCTTTCGAACTCTTCTTCAGTTTTCTGTCTGGAGCTACCGTAGATTCTTTTAGCGATACATCTACGTTCATCTTGTCCAGACTCAACCTGCAGGCTTGAACGAAGACCTCGCCCATTGGGCTTAAGGAAAGCATGTAACCCACTGAATCTTGCTCGCGATCGACTAGAAGTTTTATCTCGGGTGGAAGTGCGCTGAAATTGACCCTGTAATCGTACTCCGCTTCGAGATCTCTCTCGTTTATCACGGAGTTCATTTCAAGGGTATCTAAAAGTCCCTTGTTTTCGAGCCAGAGCTCGACATCCAGTGAAATAGGCATCGGTGGAATTTCGATCACGCCGTCAAACGTCTCGAACTTGTAGTAGACCGGTACTTTGACGGCCATGCCGAAAGCCTGCGCAAGAGCTATCTGCGCCTTGAATCCACCGGTCGCATTTATCGCTAAATGATCTATATGATGCTTATAGATCTCCGCGATCTCCTTAACTACATTTCTCAAGCCCTTATTCTGAAATTCCTTGGGTCTTGCGTCGTCCAGATCAGTAACTATCTTGAGAACAACCGTTTTGAAAGAAAGCTCAGGTGATTTTTCGAAGAATATTCTAAGCGCTTCACCTATTCTTCTTCCATTTTCCGTATCTGACGCAAGCAAATAAAGGTATTCCCTTTCGAAAATCAGAGGCCTGTTTATAATTGATGCGATCGAGCATATCTCGGCACCAAAGTCCTTGGTTTTATTGGGATTGGAAAGATTGAGAAGGTAACCGGCAAGTTGTTCACTGGTCAGATTTTTTGAACGGTTAAGACTGGCCCCCACTGTCGTGATGAGTGCATTCATGATTTATCCCCCTAGATTTTCGTTCCGAAGTTGCATCCCCAAAAAAATGATTTATGAATGAAAGACAAAATAATAATTAACTGATTATACCAGCAAGTGCATTATAGACCCAAACTCCATATTTCTCGCTTTTAGATCACCTTTGCCTCTTCAGCCTTATTCAAGCCGATTATCTCCTTTTTATAGTCCAAAGATACGCTTGAGCTGAAGATTATAACTGAATCCTCCTGTTCCTTGATTAATCTTTTCAATCCAGTTTTCAACTTCTGCAGTTCGGCAAATGTCAGCTCACCCTCGAATACAGAGTTCTGTATCCAATTCAAATACCTGCGAAGATACTTCAATACCTTGGCCACTCTCTTTTCATTGACATCGTACACAAGTATTATCCACATATGAAATCCTTTCGAAGAAAAGGAGGCCGATTTCCACGTTCATCGACCTCCCGGATGTGAGAACACCAAAGACACCTCTTGCTGTTATTTTCTAGAAGAATCAGCTTTTGAGAAAACGCAGTATAGCTATGAAGACTACGGAAGAGCGGTTTTTCGTTTAGGACCAGGAGATCAGGAGAGAGAGACGGACGAGAAGAAAAAGATGCAAGACGCGAAAATCGCATTCCTCTTTTATTTCCTCCTTGATTTTTTCCCTAACACATATGCCACGGCTAGAATAAACGCTACCAAATACCCCATTATTATTTGGAACACAAGATCATTCAATTACACTCCTCCTTTCAAAGAAGTTTCATCTAACATTGGTTCTCGATCACCAGGACGTGGCTAGTCTCTTATTATCGCGCTGGCACTTGTGTATTTTTATCAACCCGTCTGACGATTATTCCGGCGTAGTAGCCGAAGTACAGCTCGGAGATATATGCGTGGAGCCGTACGAAAGATGCACGGTCTGCGGTAATATGGGAGTGGCGCGCGAAGAAGAAAACGAATAATATATATCCGCTTCTATCAAGCACCAAATACACTCTATAATAAGTTGTACGAACAAACGTATCAAGGTCGTGAGCGATTCGACCAGAAAAAGTTGCTAGCACCCAGAAGATGAAGAGAGGTGGACTGTATTGTTGGAAAGTGTGTTGGAGTTTATGACGTCGATAGATCCAAAAACCCTTGCAGAGATGACTTCAGTTGACGAGAGGATGAAAGAACTGGCCGAATACTGCACGCGCGTGTCAGAGGAATACGCAAAAGTGAAGGCGAAGGACGGCACGATAGACGAGGTGCACTTGCTGGACTTCTGCGGTGACTTACGCGAGAAGACTTACGAAATACTCAGGATAATAGCGGTCGATGCGAACGGCATGTATCTAGGACACCATGATTTCACGGATTTCCATCCGCTCAGCGCGATGGCCAGAACGTTTTCAATAGTGAGGTTCGCCGTGAAGAAAGACGCGATGGGAATATATCTGGTGCACAACCACCCTGCCGGAGTCGCCGAGTTCGCTCCCTCTGACATAGAGCTGACAGAGAAGATAGCCGAAGCGGCGAGATACGTAGGCGTCGCGATGATCGACCATCTTATACTGGCAGGCGACGAACATGTCAGCTACGAGGCTATGAAGAATAGAGAGGAAGAGACATCGGATGCGCAGGAACAGCAGCAGGTTTGATCGTGCTTCTCTGTGTTGGAATATTCCTCGGAGCCGCAGCGATGGTGCTACTACCCCTGTTGCCGGTGGCTCTTATCGTGTTAGCGGTGTACATAACAAATAAAACAGCGAGTTCAAAAGGAGGAAAGAGATGACGGCGAAATAGTTTTAGAGGCTCTCAAATACAAAACACTCCCTAGCAAGATGTTCAACCTTATCAAACAATTGATAACCGTGTCTCTCTTCTCGGACGGCTATCGTTTCCTATCTGTCTTTATCGCAGATATCCCTAAACGTCTTGCACTCAATGTG
>CAZBNE010000134.1:0-4869 GCA_964493155.1 uncultured Pelolinea sp. | reverse complement strand
AGGAGGAATATCAATTCCATCGGGCGGATGGGGTGCTGGAATGGGTGAACTGGGAAATACAGCCCTGGTATGAGCCAGACGGCACTATCGGCGGCATCATCCTGTTTTCCGAGATCATCAGTGAAAAGGTGGAAGCCAGGCTCAGGCTTGAGGAAAGTGAGAAAAAATTTGCCACGCTTTTCAACAAGGCAGCCATCCCCGTTGCACTGACCAGGTATCCGGAGAATACCATCGTCGATGTCAATGAAGCCTGGCAGCAGTTGTTTGGCTTCAAAAAAGCGGAAGTGGTTGGCAAAGGTACTGTCGAACTTGGTATCAATATGGACAGCGCCGAGAGAGAAAAAGGCATAGCTGTTATGCGCCAACGGAAGCCCCAGGTCAACTACGAGACGGTCCTTTTCGATCGATCCGGAAATCCCATTGATGTTCTGTTCAATACGAATATTATTACGGTCGAAGGGGAGGAATACCTCCTTTACTCCTTTAACGATATCACAGCGCTGAAAGCAGCCCAGTCAGCTGAGCAGGAGAGTGAAGAACGCCTGCGCTCAACACTTGACATCATGCTGGAAGGCTGCGAGATCATCAACAAAGACTGGCGCTACCTTTTCGTGAACGCCGCCGCTGCCGACCATGCCCAGAGGCCTAAGGAGGAGATCCTCGGAAAAAGTTATCTTGACATTTGGCCGGACGTCAAGAAATACGAACTTTACCAGCGTATGCGCGAATGCCTGGAAAACCAGGTGCATTATGAATTTGAGGAGCGTTTTGATTCCCCGGATGGGACGGTAAAATGGTTCTACATAAGCCTTCAGCCCGTTCCAGAAGGGCTGTTCATCCTGTCCTCCGAAAGGACGAAACGCAAGCAGGCGGAGGAACGGGCGGCCAGCCTGCTCGAGCGCCTGAATCTGGCCACCGACGCTGCCAAGGTCGGTATTTGGGATTGGGATATCGCCAGTGACAAGCTCATCTGGGATGAAAGGATGTATGAACTTTATGGATCCCAAAGTGCAGATTTTTCCCTGACTTATGATGAAAGGTGGCAAAAGGTTCATCCGGATGACCGCGCCCGCAATGGTGAAGATATGCGCATGGCTTTACGCGGTGAAAAGGACTATGACTCTGATTATCGTGTCATCTGGCCGGACGGGTCGGTGCATTGGCTAAAAGCTTACGGGAAGTTGTATCAGGATAAATCTGGCAAACCGTTCCGCATGGTCGGGGTTACCCTCGATATCACTAACCAGAAATTGGCGCTGCTTGAAATCCAACGCCGAACGGATGACCTGGCTGTCATCAATGCTGTCAATGATGCCATTAATAATGGCGAGGATATATCGGGTATTGCCCGGGCTTTCGCCCGTGAAACCCGCCAGATACTGAAGTGCCAGGATGTGGCTATCTACCTTCTCTCGGACAATGGAAAATATCTGGAAATGCAGGGCATGACCCTTCCGCGCAGGGTAATAGACAGGATCGAAAGGATCATCGGCATCGCGATCCCACCCATCCGCATCCCCGTTAAAAAGGGCAGTTATCTTTCTTTCCTGCTCAATCAGAAAAACGGATTTATCATGGATGATCCGGCAGCCATACAAAAATGGATCAGCGAATTTGCCCAAACCAATTACCTGCCCGAAATTCTGCGTGCGCCCATCCGCAAAGCTGTTCCACTGATCTATAAAGCGCTGCATATCAAATCCACGCTGGCCATCCCGCTCATCATGAATCAAAAAGTGATGGGTTTGCTGGATATGTCTTCAGATAAACCTTTCAATGAAGAGGACCTGCAGCGCATGCGCAGCTTACGTGTTCAGCTCACCAGCGCCATTATGCGCAAGCAAGCTGAAGTTAATGAGCAAACTCTGCTGAAACATGTGTCAGCCATGCAGACCATCGATCGGGTCATCAGCTCGAGTCTGGATATGCGCGTGACGCTGGATATATTAACCAATGCGGTTGTTTCCGGGCTCGGCGTGGATGCGGTATCCATATTGAAATATGACCCCTTCTCACAGATGCTTGAATTTACGGCAGGCAAAGGTTTTCACTCGCCCGAGATCCGCAATTTCAAGACCCGCCTGGGTGAGGGGCTTGTAGGCAACATCGGGCTTGAACGCAAAACACGCTATGTGAACAACCTGATGGACCCCAACAGCGGATTTATCCGCCGGGGTCTGCCAAAGGATGATCCGTTCGTTGAATATACGGGTGTGCCGCTTGTGGCCAAAGGTGCGCTGAAGGGCGTCCTGGAAGTCTTCAGCCGCATTCCCGTGGGACGCTCCGCGGAATGGATCAATTACCTTGAAGCCATGGCCGGGCAGGCGGCTATTGCCATTGATAATGCCCAGCTTTTTGAAGGCCTGCAGCGCTCAAATATGGAACTGTCAATAGCTTATGACGCCACCATTGAGGGCTGGTCGCAGGCGATGGACATGCGCGATAAGGAAACCGAGGGCCATACCCAGCGGGTGGTCCAATTGACGCTTGAATTGGCCCGCCGCAGCGGCATCAGCGACGAGGACCTGCTGCACATCCGCCGCGGCGCGCTGCTGCATGACATCGGCAAACTGGGAGTGCCGGACCGGGTTTTGTTAAAACCTGACAAACTCACGGAAGAGGAGTGGGCATTAATGCGCCAGCATCCTGAATTTGCCTATCACATGCTGTCGCCCATCACCTACTTGCGGCAGGCCATTGATATCCCTTACTGCCACCATGAGAAATGGGACGGCTCAGGTTATCCGCGCGGATTGAAGGGCGAGCAGATCCCGCTGGCAGCCCGCCTGTTCGCGGTCGTGGATGTCTGGGATGCGCTCACCTCTGACAGGCCATATCGGGAGGCCTGGCCGCCTAAAAAAGTGCTCAAGCATATACAGTCCCTGGCAGGATCCCATTTCGATCCGCAAGTTGTCGAACTTTTTCTTCAGGTTATTCAAGAAATTCCAAAACCGACGGCATAGCGCTTCGGCTTCATCACTCATTCAGACGGCCGGTGAAGTCTACGCAGCCACAGATCTGAAGCGAAGTAGGTGATGGCGCCAGCGAACATGATCAGTCTAAAGATCTGGGTGGATAAGCTGGACGCACCGATTATTGCTGCATAGACGGTTGCAGCGCCGATGGCCAGCATACTGACGACAAAAGCATTGCGGGCAGCCTTGTCATTGATCACCTGCGTAAACTCATCCCGTCGGAGCGCGCTCATGCCATACTCGGGGTGCACGGAATAGCGGCCGCTGTGCGGCGCCCAGATAAATAAGGCAAATATCAGCACGCCGATGAGGACCGCGCTCCATACAGGCGAACCTGCGGCATAGAGCAATCCGCCAAATACCACAGAAATAATAAACCTGCTGATATGGTAAATCTGTAAATTCTTGTTCATTTTTCTTCTCCTTCGCGTTCTTCAAGCCAAAACAGGTTTTCAAAAGGTGAATCCAGGGCGGCAGCCAGCTGCAGAGCCAGTTTTACTGACGGCACGTATTTTTCTTTTTCGATCGCAATGATCGTCTGGCGCGTGACGCCAACCCTGGCGGCCATCTGTTCCTGGGTCAGCTGCTTCTGGTTGCGAAGCTCTTTCAAATGATTTTGAAGTTTCATGGATTCGATTTAATGTAACCTATACTTTACATTATATCCATTTCTTTGAAAATGTCAAGTATAGCTTACATTCTTGAAAGAATGAGCTCTACCACCATTGGATACTGCCTTGGCATGCATTCCTGAAGGAATATAATCAATCCGGTAAAAAAGAAGGAGTTAGCTTTACACTATCATCACAAGCAGTTTGGGACCGTCCTCGTGACGATCCTGGCAGCCACGATTATCATCATGGTGTTCTCGCTTGGCCGCAGCGCGGAAATCCACGCCATCCAGTGGGAAGTCCCCCTCATCCTCCTGCTCGCCATCGCGCTTTCTTACGCGCTCACCGTTAAGATCACGGATGACGCCCTGTTCATCCGCATGGGCATCGGCCTCTTCCGCAGGCGCATCCCGCTTTCCGAGATCGAGCAGGCTGTCAAAGTGCGCATCCCCCTGCTCGCGGGATTGGGCATCCACGGCATCCCCGGCTCGTGCTGGGTGTGGAACGTTTCCGGCCGCGATGGGGTGCAGCTGACTTTCAAAAAAGGCGCACGCCTGATCATCGGCACGGATGAGCCGGAGGAATTGGTCAGGGTGATTGAAAAAAATTTGACAATGTAATTTTCAGGATTTCCGAGCCAGTGCCAAATAATTAAGATTCCTCTAATAATCCCGGACAAATAAAATGTTAAAATTAACCAGCCAAATACATTTGGATTGTAAATTATTGAATTATTCAATGGAGGGTTATGCCAAGGCACAGACTGTTAAATTTCAATCATCCCGCGCCTGATCTGACGCTGATGGACACCGCGGGCAAACCCGTGATGCTATCCAGACTGTGGAAAAAGCGTCCGCTGCTGCTGGCGTTCACGCGCCATTTCGGCTGCACGCAGTGCAAGGAAATGCTCGAAGAGCTGGTGCAGGGGCGCAAACGCATCGAAGCTGCCGGGCTGGGCATCGCGGTCATTACGCAGGGCACGCCCGAAACAGCCGACCTGTTCGCCCGCGAATTTGCGCCCGACCTGCTGGTGCTGGCCGATCCGGAACGAAGGGCTTACCAGGCTTACGGGCTGGAGCGCGGCACGCTGTTCGAGACCTTTCTCAACCTTAAGGTCATACGGGCTGTCGCCCGCTCGCGCAAAAAGGGCTACGAAGTCGAGCCGCCGCCCCCCGGGCAGGACGCCCTGCAGATGTCCGGCTCATTCATCATCAGCCGCGAGGGGCTCATTTTGCTTCCCTATTATTACGATAATATCGCCGACCACCCGCCGCTCGACCTGT
>CAZBNE010000133.1:0-4884 GCA_964493155.1 uncultured Pelolinea sp. | reverse complement strand
CTTGGTGAAGACTCCACCCGCCAGTTCAAGGCGGATGTGAAGAATGCCGAGTCGCTAGCCTCTGAGATGGCGGCTTTTGCCAACACCAATGGGGGCATCATCTTTATCGGCGTGGCGGACGATGGTTCGACACCGGGACTTTCAGTGCATGATGTGGCCCGCATCAATCAGCTTATCAGCAATGCTGCCAGCCATCTGGTGCGCAGCCCGCTGGCGGTACAGACCGAGAACGTGGCGCTTGAAAATGGCCGCATCGTCATCGTACTGACCGTGCCCAAGGGGATCGACAAGCCCTATTTCGACAAGAACGGCGTGATCTGGCTCAAGGCCGGGGCCGACAAGCGGCGGGTGAACTCCAAGGAGGAGCTGCGCCGCCTGTTTCAGTTCACCAACCAGTTCCACGCCGACGAGCTGCCCACCAGGGCGGGAATCGACAAGCTGGACAAGCTGCGTTTCCGCGATTTTCTGCGCGATGTTTACAAACAGGAGTATCCCGATTCCTCCGATGAGCTAATCCGGCTGCTACAAAACATGAATCTGGCCACCGACGACGGCAGGCTGAACCTGGCCGGGGTGCTGATGTTCGCCGAGCGGCCGGAATGGATTGTGCCGCAATTCGTGGTCAAGGCGATCCGCTACCCTGGCAATAAAATCCACGCCACCGACTACCTCGACACCGAGGACTTTTCCGGGCCGCTGCCGAAACTCTTCGAGGGTGTGCTGGCCTTTGTCATGCGCAACTTGCACAAGGTGCAGGCGGGGCGTGGAGTAAACGCACCAGGATTGCCGGAGATTCCCGAGGAGGTTTTCGAGGAGCTGCTGGTCAATGCCCTGGTGCATCGAGATTATCTAGTTAGTGCCCCAATTCGCCTGTTTGTCTTCGACAACCGCATCGAGATCATCAGCCCCGGCCATCTGCCCAATAACCTGACAGTGGAGAAGATTCGAACCGGAAACTCCAATATCCGCAACCCAATCCTGGTTTCCTATATCGCAAAGGGGCTGCTTCCCTACCACGGTCTGGGTTCGGGAATAAAGAGGGCGCTTGAAAAGTGGCCGACCATAGACTTTATCGACGATCACGATGGCTGCTTGTTCACCGCCACGGTTCATCGCAAACCGTTGGAAGAGCTGGAATTGGCAAACATTACACCGGAGGGTTCAGCAAAGACGGATGCCGAGTCGGGAAAGCGTCGGGAAAGCGTCGGGAAAGCGTCGGGAAAGATTCTCGAAGCCTGTCGGGAAAAACCTTCCGTTACCATTCCGGAGTTGGCCAGTGTAATCGGCATTACCGAACGATCAGTGCAAAGGAATATTCAAAAGCTGCAAAAGAACGGCTTGCTTCGGCGGGTCGGTGGAAGAAAAGAAGGTTATTGGGAGGTCATTGAATGACTCCCTCCCCCTACAATGAAGATACTCTCGTCCAGCAGACGACCGCCGAGTACCTGGAGCAAGAGCTCGGCTGGGAGTCCATTTATGCCTATAATAACGAGGATTTCGGGCCGGACAGTCTGCTGGGCCGGAAATCCGATCGTGAGGTGGTGTTGACCCGTATCCTGCTGGCCAAGATAGAGGAGCTCAACCCCGGCTTGCCCGCCAGTGCCTATGAAGACGCCGTCAGCCATATAGTAACGGTTTCAGCCTCGCAGACCATGGTTACCACCAATCGGGAAAAGTACGATTTGATCAAGGACGGGGTGCAGGTCACCTTTCACAACGCCAGGGGTGAACGGGTGCGCCAGCGTTTGCGGGTCTTCGACTTCGATAATCCCGAGAATAATCATTTCCTCTGCGTGCGGGAGCTGTGGGTACGGGGTGATCTCTACCGCCGCCGGGCGGACATCGTTGGGTTCGTGAACGGTCTGCCGCTGTTGTTCATGGAGCTGAAGAACGTCAGTAAGGATATCCGCGCCGCTTACGAGCGAAACTTTCTGGACTACAAAGACACCGTCCCGCATCTGTTTAATCACAACGCTTTTGTTGTGCTGGCCAACGGGGTGGATGCCAAACTAGGTTCGATTACCAGTCGTTTCGAACATTTTCACGAGTGGAAACGGCTGGCTGAGGATCAGCCGGGTGCCGTGGCCATGGAGACGTTGCTCAAGGGGGTGTGTGCGAAAGCTAATTTCCTGGACCTGGTGGAGAATTTTATCGTTTTCGACGATTCGGCCGGGGAGCCGAGGAAGATTCTGGCCCGCAATCACCAGTTTCTGGGCGTCAACCGGGCCATCGAGGCAGTGCGCGACAGGAAGAGCAGAAAAGGCAAACTAGGGGTGTTCTGGCATACCCAGGGCTCGGGCAAGAGCTATTCGATGGTCTTTTTCACCCGTAAGGTGCATCGCAAACTGGGAGGAAATTTCACCTTTCTAATCCTCACCGACCGAGAGGATCTCGACACGCAGATCTACAAGACCTTTGCCGGTTGCGGCCTGGTGGACAACGACCGCGACCCGTGTCGGGCGTCGAGTGGCGAGCATCTTGCCGAGTTGCTTGCCCAGCACAAGTCACACGTCTTCTCATTGATCCAGAAATTCAATCATACAGTTGGCGAAGGGGAGTCCTACTCCCAACGTGATGACCTCATAGTCATAACCGACGAGGCCCACCGCACCCAGTACGGGACACTCGCACTCAACATGCGTAACGCCCTGCCGAATGCAAGTTATATCGGTTTCACCGGCACGCCGCTCTTTAAGGACGACGAGATCACCCGGCGGGTATTCGGCGATTATGTCTCCACCTACGATTTTCAGCGTGCCGTGGAAGATAAAGCCACAGTACCACTGTACTACGATGCGCGCGGTGACAAGCTCGGTGTGGCGGTCGGCGACCTGAACAACCGGATCGCAGAGAAGCTGGAGGAGCTGGAGACGGATAATATCGATGTGGAACAGCGCCTGGAGCAGGAGCTCAAGCGCGACTATCATATCATCACAGCAGGGAAACGCCTCGACCAGGTGGCCCGTGATTTTGTGCGCCACTATTCCACGGCCTGGGAAACCGGCAAGGCGATGCTGGTCTGCATTGACAAAATTACCTGCGTCCGCATGTACAAACTGATCGAATTCTATTGGAACGAGAGAATCAACGAGCTGGAATCGCAGTTACCCCAGGCAATGGATGAGCAGGACGAACAGTACCGGCGGCGCCAGATTGAATGGATGCGCCAGACGCAGATGGCGGTCGTGGTCAGCGAGGAACAGGGAGAGGTCGAGAAGTTTCGTAAATGGGAGCTGGACATCACCCCACACCGCCGCCTGATCAAGGAAGGCATCGACCTTCCCGAGACCATGCGGAAACAGCCACAGTATCTGAACATGCAGCGACTGGCTCTGGACGATGCATTCAAGGCCGAGGAACACCCGTTTCGCATCGCCATCGTCTGCGCCATGTGGTTGACCGGCTTTGACGTGCCGAGCCTTTCGACCCTCTACCTCGACAAGCCGCTCAAAGCGCACACGCTGATGCAGGCCATCGCCCGGGCGAACCGGGTCAACGAGGGAAAGAACAACGGGATGATAGTCGATTACTGCGGCATCCTAAAAAACCTGCGCAAGGCGCTGGCTACCTTTGCTGGAACGGGTGATGTCGGTCGCGATGGCACCGGTAGCGAAACTGAACCGGCCAAGCCCGAGGAGGAATTGCTAGCAGATCTCCGTGAAGCGATTTCCTTTGTCCGCGCTTTTCTGGACGAACGAAGTGCATCTCTGAATGAGATCATTAAGCAAACGGGTTTTGCCAGAAATGCGGCGATTCTCGCGGCTAAAGAGGCGGCGAACGAAAGCGACGAAACGAGAAAACGCTTTGAGGTGATGTGCCGGGCGGTTTTTTCGAAATTCAAAGCCTGCATCACCATCGAAGGTATCAATGATTGCCGGGGTGACTTTGACGCCATCAACATCGTCTATAAGAGCCTGCAACAGGACCGTGAGCAGGCAGATATCACCGGTATCATCCGCCAACTGCACCAGTTAGTGGATGACGCCATTGAGGTGAGGGAAGAGGCGCCAGCAAACGGTACCGGCACCTACGACATCAGCCGGATCGACTTCGACCGCCTGCACCGGGAGTTCGAGCGCAGTTCGGTCAAGCGTACCACCGTGCAGAATCTTAAGACCGCCATCGAAAAACGCCTGCAGCGTCTGCTCCAGCAGAATCCCTTGCGCACCGATTTCCAGAAACATTACGAGGAAATTGTGGCCGAATATAATCGCGAGAAGGATCGGGTAACCATCGAAAAAACGTTCGAAGCGCTCCTGAAATTTGTGGATGAGATGGATAAGGAAGAAAGCCGCGCTATGCGTGAGGGACTTGATGAGGAAAGTCTTGCAGTGTTTGATTTGCTGAAAAAACCTGATCTGACTCCCGGCGATATCAAGCGTATCAAAGAGGTTGCCGTGGACTTGCTCAAAACACTCAAGGCGGAGAAACTGCGGATTGATCATTGGCGCGACAAGGAGGCTACCCGGGATGCCGTTCGCCTGACTATTCGCGACTATCTCTATAGCGACCAAAACGGGTTGCCGGAAATCTATTCAGTTGAAGAAGTAAGTGACAGGACAGAGGCGGTTTTCGTGCATGTGTTCCGGGCGTACCCAACGGTGCCGTCGCCCTACTACGCCAACATCGCGTCGTAGAGAATAGGACCCGCGGTTGTGAATCTTGTTGTAGATGTAGGCTGGGGCATTGCCCACACTGACATCATTACCAACGTCAAACTGGTTCCGTAATCCGGGTGGTGTGTGACATGAATCTAATCAAGAACATCCCTCGTCGGATGGACATTACACCCTTAATGATATAATATACTTTATAGTATAATACTATAAAGTATTTTAAGTAGGTGAGGTCGATGTTTGTCGGCAGAAAAAGGGAGCTAGCCTT
>CAZBNE010000132.1:0-4974 GCA_964493155.1 uncultured Pelolinea sp. | reverse complement strand
ATGTTTGGTTTTGGTTGCATATAGGACAGCAATTCTCTCCATTCTCAATACCTCCCGTAATAAAAATTACCCACTATTATATTCGCTCATACCATTTCAAATTCTAATTAATGTAGCCAAATACCGCAAAATAGAATTTCCATAAAGCACTTCGCCTAATAAACATCTAAGCAAATTTCATCAATGTTGTTCAACCTATTATGCAACCGTTGTTGTCGCTCCGATATTAGCCGGCGGTGTTGCCCCTGCTGTTCGAGCTCTTTTAAAGATGATCCCGAATGACAAGGTGTATCTGGTTGCGACTTCCGATGGCGGCAGCCTCAAGGATCGCTCGCGTTATAAAGGCGTTTACGATATCGTCAAAAGCAGCCACAATGAGGACTTAGTCGTTGATCTTCTGGTGAAAGATTTGCTGGATTCCCGGTCTTGATTTATTAAAAATTATTTCAGGTTTTCAGGATTTTCGCTTCAGGGTGGTGGTTTTCACTTCATGGGCTGGATTTTGATCCAGTCCGTTGAGGGGCAGTTCCCGCTCCCGCCTGCCTGAACTTTATTCACTGGCAGCCTGGCTCCCGCGCTTATTCAACCTGCCTTGCTTCCTCTTCAACCTCTCGCAGGGGCTTGCGCCCGATCATAAATGCGATCAGCGTGCACGCCAGAGCCCACAGCCCGTAATAGGCAATGCCGGGCAATGCCAGCAGGTAGCTGCCGATCATTGGCCCGAAAATGAGCGCGGCGCTTTCAACTGACGAATTCAAACCGATCATCTCACCCATTTCATGCTTGCGCACCGACCTGCTCATGATGCCGGTGCTCACGTCCAGGCTGGATGATGTCCCGAAACTGATCAGAACACTGATAGCCATGAACTCCCAGGTATGCGTGGCAATCGCCAGCCAGCTGAAGGCCAGCAGATATACCCCCAGCCCCAGCCGGTAGGTTTTTCTGTCCTGCAATTTGCCCAGCACCCAGGGGAAGACCGTCAGGCGCAGCAGCAGGTTGACCAGGCCGATAAGCGAGTATACCCAGCCGATCTGCGCAATCGTCAGTCCGAGCTGCCGGGTGATATACAGGGTCGAGGTGGTTGTGAAGGTGAAATAGGCCAGCATCACGAACAGATTCTGCCCAAGCAGGATGGCAGGGTTATGCTGTCTGACCAGATCGAGAGAAAATATCGCTTTCTTTGCCCGCCTGCCTTTTTCCTCACTGCCGGATCGGCTTGCCAGGTTTGCTTTGCTCTCCCTGAGCTTCAGCAGGCTGATGATTAGGGCGGTAAAGGACATGGCCGCACAGAACACCCCAATCCCGCCAAAGCCCCTGGTTGAAAGGATCGCTCCCAGGGCCGGGCCGATCAGCCCGCCGATGATCCAGGGGATGCCGATTTTGCTCATTTCTCTTCCGCGGTTCCCGGCAGGCACTCTGTCGCCGATCACGGTCAGGGTGAGCGGGACACTGCGCGAGAAGATCCCGTCCACGATCCTCGCGATCAGCAGCAGAGTGAGATTGGAGGAAAGGGCCAGCAGGATATATCCCGCCATCGTGCCCGCCCGGCAGAGGATCAGTATCGGCCGCCGCCCGTAGCGGTCCGACAGCTTGCCCCAGAAGATGCCGCTGAAAAAGCCGATGAACGCGTTGATGGATAAATAAAAACCGATCAGGGGCAGCGAAGCGCCCAGATCCAGCAGGAAGCGCGGTAGGTAAGGATTGATAGTCGAAAATCCAATGACTTCCAAAAAAACACTGACCCACACATGGGAGAGCGGGTCATCCAGTTTCTTCGCGAGGGCAGCCTTAATGCTCATCATTGTTCATAAAGCACATCTGCGGAATTTTTATCATTTGGCCATAATCTTATCTAATAAAACTGAATAGTACCATGCGCTTTCCCATTGAATGAATTATTTAAGGCAAATATCCCTGTCAGACTCCCCTCTACTGTCATGCTGTTCGCTGCAGGCGCAAAGCCTCTCTTTTATTGTCATCCCGCTCGAAGGGCTTGCCCTGAACACTTGCCCTATGCGCAGTGCAGGGTGTCGAAGGGCGCACTTCGTCTGAGCGCCACAGCTTCAAAGCATCTTTGATTTTGTCATCCTGAGCGAAGCGAGTGCGTAGCCTGCCCGCAGGGCAAGGATCAGCCCATTGTCAAAAGAACGGTTGTCATCCTGCCTGACAAATCTCCGGGCGAAATGCAAAATTAATCCTCCGCCAAATTCCCCGTCATTGGTTAAAATAACCCAATGCCCGCCAAAAAGATCCTGCCCTTGCCGGCGCCCGCCCTGCGCATTTTCTCTTGGGCATTGGTAGCCGGCTATACCTACATCCTCCCTAATTTCCGCGTCATTTATGAAGCCATCCTGAACGCCTACGGGGTGGAAGTGGTCGGCAAGGTGCCGCTGGCCATCGTGGGATTCTTTGGCGCGGCCTATGTCCTGGCGGTGCTGCGCTTCCGCAAGAAGATCAAATACGTGCTCTACCTGCTTCCTGCCGCGCTGATCGCCTATGCCATCATGCGCCTGGAACCTAATCCCAACAAGCACATCCACATCCCCCAGTACACACTCATGGCCTGGCTCCTGCTGGCAGCCCTGTCGCGTGATTACAAAGGTAAAGGCCTCCTTATTCTTATCTTTATCCTTTCCTCGCTGCTGGGCGTTGTCGACGAGCTCGAGCAGGGCGTCCACCCGGCCCGCTTTTACGGCTGGAGCGACATGCTGGTCAACAGCTCATCGTCCATCATTGGCGTCCTCACTATCCTGGGGATCAAGCCCCCGAAAGAGGGGGATTGGTCATGGAAGGGACAACTGAAGAAGTCCAAAGGGCTTATCACCCTGGCTATTTTCGGATTGGCGGGCGCGGGCATTATGTGTTTCTTCCTCTTCCGCGTGCAGGCGCAGGAAACCTTTTGGGGTGTTTATCCGCCCTGGCTGCTGGTATGGAACCTGGCCTATCTGGTCCTTGCAGCAGCGCTGGCAGTCACCTGCCTGCACAGCAAAACAGACAAAGTTCTGTCTGCACTGGGCACATCTCCTATCGGCTCGACTTCCCAAGCCAAAACCGCCCGCCTGTGGATCATCCCGCTGCTGGCCATCCTTTTTTATATGCATGCCATTCTTCTGTTTGTTTCGCTGACGGGCGCAGAGTTCAGGTAGCGGGTTATTCCACTATACCGGGTATCATATCCATGCCATTGAAGATGCGGATATGTAAAGATCTCGGGAAGCGTGTTTTCAATCAGAACAAACTTCAGCCCGCATGCCCAAATGTCGCGCGGCAGCTTCCAGAGTCCTCGGTCTTTTAACGATTTCAAAAATCCCGGCCCCGTGCTGCTGGCGTTGGCTTTCAGGATCTGCCGCATCGATCGGCGATTGTTTTCTTGACAATAGAATTAGAGGCGGCCATTCGCATGATCAACCCGTCTTCTTCGGTTCCAGATTAGCCGCTGAGTACTGGAACTAAAAAGACGTTAAAAGCGTCTTTGCTTCAAGTTAGAATGGTTATGTCAGGAGGAAAAAGCCATGAAAAGACTGCTTATTGGGTTCATTATCCTCGCGTTTTTTGTTTCCGGGCTTTCAGCTTGCTTGCCCGCGAATGAAACGCCAACGCCAACACCCCTTCCCACGCCCGTAGAAAGTGATGCTTCGCCTGTGGATGTTGAAGTAAACGCACCGCTGACCTTTTCCCTCAGCGAAGGAGCACAAAATGCGGATATCCCCGTCCCATCTGTTTATGTGCGCGGCGAAGCGTTGACGGATGAAGAGCTTGCTTTGATCCTAGACCGCCTGCCCGCCCTCACTGTTGACACATCCGATGCAGCCGGTTTTAATTTCCCGGACGAGGTCATCCCGCCGCCGCAGCCGGGTGAGACCATCGCAGAAACTTTCCCGCCTGAGGAAGATGCATCAGCCGTAAATGTGGAATATGGCGCGCTCGAGGTCCTGCGCTATTCACCCGAAGGCGAGATCCCTGTCACACCTTTTGTAAATATCACCTTTAACCAGCCTATGGTGCCGTTAGCGACCATCGATGATCTGGCTGCACTGGATGTGCCGGTGCAGATCTCACCCACTTTACCGGGCACCTGGCGCTGGCTGGGGACGAAAACGCTCAATTTTCAGTATGATTCTGAGCTGATCGACCGTTTGCCGATGGCTACCCAATATGAAGTCGTGATCCCTGCCGGCATCACCTCCGCTGTGGGAGGTATTTTGGAAGAGAGTGTCCGTTTTTCTTTCAATACGCCCGCCCTCAATATGCAGCAATACTATCCCCGCGATGAACCGCAGCCTTTGGATCCGCTCTTTTTTATTTCCTTTGACCAGCGCATTGACCCTGTTAAAGTCCTGCAAAAGATCTCTGTCAAGGCGGATGGCCGAAAAGTGGCTGTCAGGTTGGCGACTAAAGCCGAATTCGTTGAAAATGAAACAGTTAAAAACCTGGTGATGAACGCGCAGGAAAGCCGTTTTTTGGTTTTTCGTGCTGCCGAACCGCTCCCTGCAGACGCGGAGATAATTGTCACGGTTGAGGCGAGTGCGCCCTCGGCTGAGGGCCCGCTCCTGACCAGCGCAGAGCAGAGTTTCTCTTTTTTCACATATGCGCAGCTCAAACTGGTTGATCATTATTGCGGGTGGGGTGATCAATGCCGTCCGTTGATGCCTTTGGTGATCGAGTTCAACAATCCCATTGATGCCGAAAGTTTTAATAAGGATCTGTTGGAGATCACTCCAGAGATCCCCGGCGTATCGATGGATGTGTACGGGAACACGCTTCAGATCACGGGCATGACACAGGGGCGCACCACCTATAAGGTGAAGGTCAGTGGAGACATCAGGGATGTTTTCGGGCAGACCCTGGGGAAGGGTGAGCAGGTCCGCTTTGAGGTGGGCCCGGCTGATCCCTTCCTGGTCGGGCCGGATGAACGCTTTATCACCCTCGATCCATCCGCCAAAAATCCTTCCATCTCATTGTTTGTCATGA
>CAZBNE010000131.1:0-5011 GCA_964493155.1 uncultured Pelolinea sp. | reverse complement strand
CGGGCCCGTAGCTCAGCGGCAGAGCGCGCGGCTCATAACCGCTTGGTCGCAGGTTCGAATCCTGCCGGGCCCACTTTTATTTTGGCCGCAGGTTTCCCATAAAAGATTGGACTTGCGCGAACTGCCCGTAGGGCGTGCCGGGCCCATATTTTAAGCGTGAGGTCATGTCACAACTCACGTTTTTTTTGTTAATTACAAAAATCCGAAAACTAAGCATGATTGCTTTTACCCAATAATTATGTACAATGTAAATAGTTAAATCTCAAAGAGGGATAATGAATAGATTTGTAAAGAAATTATTGTTTAATCTATCAGTTGTGATTATTGCTGGAATTATTCTAGTAATTGGCATACCTGATTTTTTTAATAAATTTCATCTAATGTATGAAATAATATGTATATTTATCCCCCCATGGTTACCGATTTTAGTACTTATTACGGCCATAATCCCTTGGGATGTCGTGCGACCTGAATAACCTTACTTCTGCCTTCTCATTATAAGATATACAATAGCCATGGGTGAATTGATTCGAAAAGCTAGGACTGAGGCACAACCGTCACAAGGTGAACTTGCTGAGGCTACTAATTTCAATCAAGCTTCTGTTTCTCAAATTGAAACAGGAAAAAGATCGGTCACAGCAGAAGAAATTGTTTATTTGAGTAATGCGCTCAATAAACCAATTCAATATTTCTTCTCTATGGATTTCTTGCATCCAGTTGACGAAAATAGTCTATCAATTCTAGAGCAAGATTTATTGAGTAACGCACGCTATCTAGACGAGAATGACCTAAGAAAGATTATTGCTCAGATAAAAGCCATAAACAACTTGTAGGTTTTTACATTCGATAATCGAATAATAGACAATCTAGGATGTATATATGGATCATAAATATGAAATGTTGGTTAAAGTTCTTGATCAAGTATTGAATGAAGCACCTCTTATATTTAAAAGTTATTACCCTAATCCCGAAAACAATGATGAAGTCATTCATGCTAGATCATTAGCATTTATTCATTTACTATTGAAAGTGAAATTTGGTATAGCTGGCTTTTTACCTCGTCACAAATTTATTACAGATGGAACACAAGATGGGGGAATCGATGCTTATTATATTGATAAGGACAAAAAGAAAATATTCTTCATCCAATCAAAATTCAGATCCACTGCTCAAAATTTTGAAAATAAATCAATAGACGCAAATGAATTAATCAGAATGGAGATAAATCGAGTAATTCATGGTGATATTGACGATAGTAATGGGAAAAAATTCAACGATAAAATCCTCGCGTTCCAAAAAGAGCTAAGCAATATTAGAGATATCGCAAGGTATGATTTCTTAGTGATCTTTTTAGGAAATATTTCCCATCTAAATGATACTCAAATTCGGAAATTAATCGATAATTCCCCATATGAAATTTATGATGCCCAAGTTGCTTATAAAAAGCTGGTTTTCCCATTAGCAACGGGTATGTTATATGATCCAGATGAAATTATTATTAGCTTGGAATTAATCCGAAAAGAAAGCTTTTTGTTAAAACAAGAAATTGAAACAGATTTTGGAAAATATTCAGTAGCCGCAATTTTTGCTCCTACTATTGAAATTGGTCGAGTTATGTCTAAATATAAGAATTCACTATTAAAATACAACCCAAGGAATTTTTTATCGCTTCAAAAAAAATCAGTAAACGAAAAAATTAGATCATCGATTCTTGATCAAAGAAAAAATAACTTCGCAGTATTAAACAACGGAATTACTCTTCTTTCAGAAAACGTTATGATTTCTGATAGTACTGGACGTCAAAATGAAGGTCAATTAATTATCACAAAACCCCAGATATTAAATGGCGGACAAACTGCTTTCACACTTAGCGAGATTTACGAAGAGTACGTTACGCGTTCAAATAACCCTCTAGTTGGAAAAGAAGTACTTCTGAAGATCATCACCCCGGTTTCTCATACCGATACTTCGGTAGTAGATGCTGAATTTATTAGATTAATTTCTAATGCAACCAATCAACAAAATGAAGTGAACGAAGCCGATAGAAGATCAAACGACAAGACACAAATTTTTCTCCAAGAAAAAATTTTCTCAGATTACGGATACTTTTACGAAAGAAAAGCTGGTGAATTCCATGATGGGATAAAACAAGGATATATTGAAAAACGACGAATAATTAATCGACTTGATTTCATTAAAGCTTATGAGGCATTCTTGGGAGAACCTGCTGCGGCCAGAAGAACTAGCGATGAAGTGCTCTTTCGTGAAAGTAACTTTAATCAGATATTGAATGATTTGACTAAATATCCAGAAATGTTTTTTGCATATCTTCTTTTTAGTGAATTAGGAGAGATACAAAATAGATATAAACCTAAAACTGATTCAATTAGTAAATATGGTTATAGTCTACTTTATGGCAAATGGGCAGTGGTTGCTTCAATTGGAATAACAAAACCTCAGATAATTAATAATTTTTCAGATATGCTTGATCAAGCAAAATTGCTCATTAATAACCGCCTCTCTCAATGGACAAAATTCGATGATTTCGTAAAAAACAAACGAAAGGGAACAAAATACTTTTCAAAGGATATACAAAACTTCGAGCTCTATTATAAGATCCACTTACTTGATGATGATGTGAAAGAGTTCTTCCGATCGTAAAAACAAAACACATATTTAATATTCGTAAACAATATAAAAAAAATTACTGAAACCTATGATAAATGTAGACTTGTAAGTTATGATAACCATCTCGTTAGGTTTCAATAATCGAAATTATTGGAGTCAAAAAGTAGGTAAAAAATGAAAAACGAAAAAGAAGAAATCAAAAATGAAATACTTTCAATCTTGATTAATCAAGCTCCTAATAAATTGTATGTTGACATGCTCTGTTTAAAATTAGACAAATTTTCCGAACCGCTAATCGATGATGCGATTCAAGAACTAAAATTACAACAAAGAATAACAGAAGAGTTAATTGTTAATAAACAATATCCAGACAGGAAAAGAACTTCAATAGGTTTAAAAAATTATGAAAATATTCCCGTCAAAACATCAATTAATATTGGAGATGTAAAATTTCCTAGATTTGTACAAGGTGACTTGGTTGGCGCTGAAGAGTTTAATTTTGCATTTGAGGCATTATCAGAATATAACTCTCAATTAGAAGAGAGGTTTAAAGAAATCTCTGAAGATCTTACACAAAGTTATTGGAAAAATTTGATCTCAATTTTTGGGATAATGCTATCAACCTTTGCAATAATTATAAAAGCTATTTCAACTACCACCCCATTTGATTATCAAACAGTTACGCTTATTGATATATTTCTGATTAGATCAGCAGAATTTCTTCCTTTAGGTATCCTTCTTTTATTAGGCATATGGTTAAGTCGTAAATTAGTTATATAAGATTATTTTTGTATCCTGACTGGATAGAACTCGAATCCGCTTGGTCGCAGGATTCCCATAAAGGATAGGACTTACGCGAAGGTAATACACGAGCGCAGTTGAATACGGGGAGAAAGAACACCAATAATTGAAAGAATATGGCGGAGGCAGGTTTATAATAGACAAAACTTATTAACGATCTATCTATTGGATATTACAAGGAGGCTGACATTTACCTAGATCCTGGATCCGGAAGCGTTATTTTACAAGTCATCCTGGCTGCGCTGCTGGGCATCGGCGTTGCTGTTAAAGTATTTTGGGGAAAGATCAAGTCCCTGTTCAGCAGAAAAAGCGGCAAGGAAGATTCCTAAAGGTCGCCGGCAATGGGTGGAGACCTTCAAAAAGTAAGCGGATCGTTCCGCGATCCGAGCGGTTTCGTTTTCGTTTACAAGCATCAGCTTTATCGCCAGGTTAACCTTTCGTACAAGGATGATTATGACCACCTGATGAGCTCAGGGCTATATGCTGATCTCATTCAGCGCGGGTGGCTGATCGAACATCAGGAGGCGCCGGATCTCCCTCTGCAATCGGATACGGGCTACAAGGTCATCCGGCCAGCGCCGATAAGGTTCATTTCCTTCCCCTATGAATGGTCCTTCTCACAATTAAAAGACGCGGCACTGCTGACGCTGGATATTCAGCGAAAAGCTTTGGAGCATGGCATGCTGCTGAAAGACGCCAGCGCCTACAATATCCAGTTCGATCAGGGGCATCCGCTTCTTATCGATTCTTTAAGTTTCACAAGATACATTGAAAACCAGCCCTGGGTGGCATACCGGCAATTCTGCCAGCATTTTCTGGCGCCCTTGGCGTTAATGAGCATCAAGGATGCCCGGTTGAACAGCCTTTCGCGGATCTTCATTGACGGCATTCCGTTGGATCTGGCGAGCAAATTGCTGCCAAAATATATCTTCAAAAATCCGGGCATTTTCATGCATCTCCATTTGCACGCGTTGAGCCAGAAGGCCGCGCAGAAACAGGCAGCCCAAACAACAAAGAAAAAATACACAGTTGCCAAGTCTTCATTAATGGAGCTGTGCGATCATTTGCGCAGGACGATCCAAAAGCTGACCTGGCAGCCGGGCGGCACTGACTGGGCGAATTACTACCAGTGCACCAACTACTCCGACCCGTCGTTCGCATTTAAGGCAGATTTCATTAAGAAAGCGGTCGAAAAGCTTCGCCCGAAAATGATCTGGGATCTTGGAGCGAATACCGGCTTTTTCAGCAAAAGCTGTGCTCCGGATAAGGACTGTTTGGTGATTTCCTCAGATTTTGACCCCGGCGCGGTGGAGATCAATTATTTAGATTGCAAGGCAGCCAATATCAGCAATGTTCTGCCCCTGGTGATCGACCTGACCAACCCCTCGCCAAGCATCGGGTGGGAGAATGAAGAACATGCCTCATTTCTCAAGCGGGGGCCGGCGGATATGGTCTTTGCTTTGGCGCTGGTCCACCACCTTGCCATTTCCAATAATCTGCCGCTGGAAAAGATCCGTGATCTTCTGGCAAAGATCGGGAGCTACCTGATCATTGAATTTGTTCCAAAGGAAGACAGCCAGGT
>CAZBNE010000130.1:0-5117 GCA_964493155.1 uncultured Pelolinea sp. | reverse complement strand
TAGTTGATTCAGTTTTAGTCATCAAGCACCACCCTTGATTCATCAGATGAAGCGGAGCGAAGCGGCATATTCATACTTCGCCCCGTAGAGAATCTGAATATTCTTTAATCGATCAGAAGCCGTAGCTCATGTATTCATCTACGTTGTCGTACGATATACCTACAACGGGGATATAGTAGCAGTCTCTTACTGCGATTCCCTGAAGTTTGTCGTTAATTACCTGTAATGTTATCTCGGCAATCATTGTGGGGCTATTCAAACCGGTTGCAAGTGCCGGACCGTTCTTGCCGTTTTTCGCTTCTTTGATCTCTTCCAACATTCTCAATTCGCCGTCGAAACCGACGATCAACTTGACGTCTTTTCGGCCGGCATTTCTAATAGCGGTCAATGCACCGAGAGCCTGAGCATCGTGATGGGCTATTACAACATCGATCTGGGGATTGGCAGCCAGAAGTTCTTCCATCTGAAGCATACCCTCGGACTCACCAACATCGACGACTGCATATCTTTCATCGATAATGTCATAGCCTTTGATCTCTCCCTGATCGGAGATACCGCCCATGATTCCGCCGAATCTTAGAGCCGGGCAGCCCGTATCCGTCGCGGTGCTTCTCACATATACCATTTTTGCCTTTCCACCCATAAAATCGGCTACAAAACGGCCGATGGCACGCGCTATGGCAAAATTGTCGATGCCAACATAAACATAACCTTCGCCAGGACTGGTGTTGTCCACGCAGAAAAGCGGTACATTCTTCTGTGCACAGAGAGCGGCGACAGACGGCACTATTTCGTCGCCAACAGGGTTGAGTATAAGTATGTCCACACCTTTAGCGATCAGATCTTCTGCCAGTGCCAGTTGCTCGGCCGCACTTCTATTAGCACTAACGACCTGATTGAAGTTTGCGCCGTATTCCTTTGCCAGTTCAACGAATCTGTCACTCATCGCAGCGTGGTACGTAGTGCCTAGCGTGAGCTGGACGAACCCGATGTTCTTTCCCTGAAGAGCGTTGGTGCTTAAATTGAGGCTGTTACCTGCAAATGCGACACCAACTAGAAGAAGTACAACTAACCCGATTACAAGAGCACCTTTTTTACTCATGCCTCGTTCCTCCTTTTTTTCTGGATCTTTCTTTCAAGTAATCCCCTGGACGGTGCAAACTCAGAACAGACCGATCTCCTTAAGACTGTCAATGACCTTTTGAAGCAATGAACCATCTATATCGATGTATGGACTTCTAGAATAGCCGGCATCGATTCCTCTGGCTCTAAGAATAGCGTGCATTATAGGTACCGTTGGACCTAGTTTGGTTATCTGACGTATCTTCAGAATTACTCTTTGAAGGCGTTGGGATTCTTCACGATTACCGTTCATGTAGGCTTTGTATATCTCTGCCAGAAGTTCCGGGTAAATATTCGCCATTCCACAAACGCAGCCGGTAGCACCGGCATCAAAAGCTCCAACGAAGATAGCCTCCGTTCCTATGATCACGTTGAAATCAGGATAATCTTTAACGGCATCCTGGAAGAAATAGAAATTTACAAGATCGAATGAGCTGTCTTTCAATCCTCTCAGGCCATGAGCTGCAAGTCTCTTCAAAAGAGAAGGGGTGATCGTGTTCTGTGAAAGATGAGGGTTATTGTAGACGTAAACGGGAAAATCCTCTTCATTCACGGCATCAACTAGAGCGGCGAAGTGAGCGAAGAGATTGTCTTCAGGTAGGTGAGGTGAATAATATGGAGATATCGCTCCAACTCCCTGCGCACCAGCCGCCTTGGCATGCCTTGCAAGTTCCACGGTAGTTTGTGTATCGGCGGTTCCAACGTGTGCCACTACTGGTACTTTTCCATTGACCTCCTCGAGAATGATTTCAAGCGCTCTCTTTCTTTCATCGATAGACATTAGAGGACCACAACCATAAGTACCTATTGGATAATAGCCGTTCACATGGGGCAGCGTGAACCGTATGATCTCCCTGATGCCCTTTTCATAAACTCTTCCCTCGCTTGTAAAGGAAGATAGTACGGGTGGGATTATACCGACAAAATCCTTTGCTTTCATTTCTTACCTCCTGATTATTGTCTAAGTCTTACAGCTCCGTTGTTGACAGGGCCGACTCTTTTAGCGTATTCATCTAGAAGTTTCGCCTTTCCTGTTGTGTTTTTCGGTACAAAATTAGCCAGCCTTTTCTCGATTTCTCTGTCGGTCAGGACGGCATTAATGCTCTTTTTCTCTATGTCTATATCTATGATGTCGCCATCTCTTAAAATGCCGATGGCACCGCCTTCGGCCGATTCCGGACCGAGATAACCGATGGCCAGTCCACCTGTGGCTCCGGAGAACCTCCCTTCGGTAACAACTGCGACTTTTTCTCCAATGCTTTTGAGAGCACCCGCCACTCTGTGCAGTTCTCTCATGCCGGGGCCACCTTTCGGGCCGACATATCTTATGACAACTATATCTCCCTCGTGTATCAACCCATTTTCAATGGCATCCGTCGCCTGCTCTTCACCGTCGAAGACCCTCGCCGGTCCGGTGAACTTCATCATTCCGGCCGGTATTGTAGATCTTTTAACCACTGCGTTGTTTCTGGCTATATTGCCTTTCAAGATAACGATTCCGCCCGTTTTACTTACCGGATCGACGGACGGACGGATTATTCTTTCGTCTCTCACTACCGCTTCGCTGGTTATTTCTTTCATGGTCTTGCCTTCTACATTCTTACACTCACCGTTGATCAGATCTCCCAGCTGCTTCAAAACTGCAGGCACTCCACCTGCATGGGCAAAGTCGGCCATCGAATATTCACCGTTGGGATTTACTGTGCAGAGCTGAGGTGTTCTGGAATTTATCTCCCCGATATAGTCGAAGTCGATATTTATATCAAATTCGCTTGCTACTGCGGGAACGTGAAGAAGGTGATTCATTGAAGCGGCCAGCGCCGCCATGACCATAAGGGCATTGTCGAATGAGTTCTTGTCAATAAAATCCGAGGGTTTATACTTTTTTACAGCAACATCGACTATAGTTTCACCAGTTCTTATCGCATAGGTCAGTCTTTCATTTGTGCAGGAAGGGCAGGCTGCCGAACCTGGCAGGGCAAGTCCCAACGCTTCCGCTACGCAGTTCATAGATTGCGCCGTACCGATATATGGACATATACCGGGCTGAGGATAAAGCCTAGCGTTACCCTCGGCAAGCTCTCTTTCAGATATCTTTCCGGTGAGAAATTCGTTCCTCAGTTTTTTTGAATCGGCAAAAGAGATAGCCGGTGTACAGGTGCCGCTACATATATGTATTGAGGGTATGTTAAGTCGCAATATGGACATCAACATACCGGGCGTAATTTTGTCGCAGGAAGAGATAAACACAAGACCGTCGATCACATTCTGCGATAAAACCATCGCCTCAATAGAATCGGCTATCACCTCTCTGCTGGGGAGAATAAAATCCATCGCCTCATAGCCCTGAGCCAGTGCATCGCACGGTCCAATAGTATTGAATTCCAGAGGTAGTCCGCCCTTCGCTCTGACTCCGTCTTTGACCTTGTCGGCTATTTCTCGCTGAGGTATGTGCCCGTGATTGAATTCGTTCCATGAGTTGACGATTCCAATTATCGGCTTTTCCGTGTCCTCGTACGAGAAGCCGCATGCGATCAAATGGCTTTTTATTAGCGCTCGGGTGAATCTAGGTAGGCTCTCAAGTTTTTCTCCCATAGGTTGTGTCTCCTTATTTTGTGATTTAATCCTGTATTTTTCAAAGTGTATTTGATATATTCAAATTCTATTTTATAATATCACATTGGCTTTGATTAAAAAAACGCCATTTCTAGCCATGTCGTTCATTCAAACCCGTTTACTAACGATTTCGTCCGAAAACTTCGCTGATTTTTGTTGTTGCTATTCTTCTCTTCATTAAACATAGATCAATTGTGTCGGTCTCTGCCTTCCGATGGAAATCAAAATTAGAAGTAACAACCAAGAAGAGCGGTAAGAATCGTCCAGCCTTCGAAAAGAGAATGGCCTGCTGGCAAAAATTATAGATCCGATAATAACAAGATGCTTGAGTAGGCCCCAAATGATGATAAGGGAGAGAGGCGAATCAGGAATCATAGAACGGAATTCTCCCGGCGTGCGGACGGGAAATTGCAAAAGGTACAGGAATCGATTTTTTACCTAACTTATAAGCCAATCGAGTTGGCGCGAATGATAAATACCGGGATAGACACCCTGATTTTTCAAATCACCGAAAAATGTCTTAAAAAAATAAACGGCCCGGAGAACTCTCTCCGGGCCTTTGATAGTCTTAGTTAAACTACACTTTCTTGCCCTTGTCAATGTAGGCGACGAGTACCATTATGGCACCGCCGACCCACTTGAGCACTACATGCCAAACGGGCTCTACAACCGTTGCTATGTTGAGCGAAGCTAACAGAGCCATAACCAGAACTATCACACCGGCGAGCATCAAAACCATTCTGGACATGACGATCACCCCTTCTGCTATTTTCAGGTATCTGGTGCATAGCTTGACTCCATCTGCTACTGTGATTCTATAACAAGTACAGTCAAACTAGACTTTTTTTCAAAGGAGGGGTCGACTACACGTACATTAGCGTGTTGACAAGATCAAGAGATAGGTGCACCTTTTATATTGCCAATCTTTGTTCGTCTTTGTCCAAACTGTCAGTTTCCCAAACCCCGTTCGATGAAGTCTTCCATTTCCTGTATATGTTCAGGCTTTTTGCAGGCCTTCTTCCAGTCATTCAGAATCCTTTCAAAAAACTCATCTGGGGCATCTTCGACCCAGTCTTTGAACTGGGATGTTGATTCTTTGTCGAATCGGTGCAGTCCTTTCAGGATACCCATGCAGTAATTCTTCGCCTCGTTGTCCAGTGAAAGGTCCAGATATTTTTTCAGCTCATTTGTGAATGGTTCTAAAGCCTCTTCAAACATTTCCCACGCTCTTTCTGATGGTTCCACATACCCATCCCTCATTCTGCCTGACTGGTCCCAGAGATCCTCAACTTCAATTCTTTCCAACGCATAGTACACTTGAGAAGCAATTTTCTCAAAATCTACATCGCGCAGGTATTCCAATGCGATCTGTTCAATGC
>CAZBNE010000129.1:0-5149 GCA_964493155.1 uncultured Pelolinea sp. | reverse complement strand
GCCACTTTCGAATCAATACTGGATCTCAAGGCCACAGGATTCAAGTGAAAGTACTTATCGGTCAAGCGAGCTTTAATCTGAACAGGTATTGAATCGAGAGCCAAGACCCGGCGAAAAGGTGTAGTAGCTTGATCATACGAGTGGATGAGTTTACCGTCAACTCGATGTTTGGAAATCAATTTGAGAACAGGCAATCCAGTCTGAACTGGTGCGGGTTTGTGTTAATTTTCCCCTTGAAAATGATGTTGAAACACGCAGACACAACCACCTCCGCTACGCTGTAGCAGCGTGATGTAGTGCTTGTGTCATTCCGTTTGCAAAGTTGCCTGTGTGATCAGGCTTTTTTCATTTCGCCCAAAAATAAAATCCTGCTCGGTTGGGGACCAATAAGCGCCATGCATATATGCCTTCGCTATTTTGTCATGGGTATTGGATTATGGTGCTTTGCGACATCACAATTTTCGAAAATCATCCGCAAATGGATACAAAAAAGCGCCGTTTATGGCGCTTTTAGTTTTTAGTAGCGGGGCTTGGATTCGAACCAAGGACCTCCGGGTTATGAGTCAAAATCCTGAATCCGTGCCATTTGTGCGGCGGGCTCTGCAAATCAGCCGACCTGACGAACTCTGGTCCACGCTTGCCGGGCACGCTGCGGTAGCTAATCGATATTCGTATAGTATCTGTTTTACGTGGGTTCGTCAAGTAGAAATAACGACCAAAAATGTAGAAGATGATTTAAGGAAGATCACTTTAATTGTGAGGAACGCCACTATTGCAATCCCAACAATCATGAAAAACCATTTCATATCAGTCTCCTTTCATTACTTACCACTTGATAGTGATTTGCCGCACGCCCACGCTTTGTACACATTTGAGTTTGTTATGTAGTTTGATGGGACAGAAGTATATCCCAACCCCGTGCACATGAGTTTTTACTTCCTGCTACCATATCGCTATGCCAAGAGCTCGATTGGCTTGGACTTGCTATTTGCCGGTTTCCACTCCAGGGATAATAGTAACAATATGTAGAAGGATTAGGTGGTGACGATCCAGAACAATTGTTATTTGTGCATTCTAACGCCTCTGAATGCAGATAGTTTCCGGAATAAGAGAAACATTTCTCGGCTCTTGCCGACATTGAATTGCAATCCCCAGATTTCCTCAGGTATGTAATACTTCCTGATTGGGGAAGTAAGCATAGTTTACTATGGACACATTACCATAACATTGTTCATCATGGACATCATACCCACAACAACTTCTATCAGAACGCAATCTGAATGTCTTTGCTGTGAACGCCACAAAAAAGTAAAGCAAAAGTCAGCATGGAACATTTCACCACGCTTTTATGAACTATTTTAAAAACGTTTATTGCGCATACGGCCCAATATTTTGATCATGTGCTTTTTGAAGGATCTCCTGAAAATGTTGGATGGGAGGCTCTGCATCAGTATCAAAATCTTTAACAATAATCCCACTAACAAGCTTAAGGCTTTGATCTGTTGCTATTTCATAAGTCTCTTTTCCGGCAATTAATCCCGTTTCTTTATTAATATATAGAACCTGAGAGGTATGGATGCCCTCTTCTTCGATCTCATAGGAAAATTTCCAAACTTCTACTCCATGATTGGTAACAGTTTCTTGTTTCTGATTTTCCCCGTTCTTCAATAGCGCAGCAAAATTACCAGTAAAATCGACTTGATAATTTTTTTCTCGAGGCCGGACGCTTTCTCCACTTGCGTTAATGTCATCAACATTGTAAAAAGAACCATTGTAGAAAAACGCTTCTTGTTGGACTTCGCCAGTTGATGTACTAACCCAGTTATAGGCTTCCACTAATTTTCCATCTTCAGAAAACCGATACCACTCCTCCTTTATTTGTGGATCCTGATATTCTTTTGTCATATTGTTAAAATATTCAATTTCATAGACATATTTTATCCAGTTAGTTGTCTTCACTTTCAGGTTGAAATCAGCGATGAATTGGTTACAGTTCTGAATGACTACGGAAGGGTCTGTTAAGGTGATTTCCAATATTTCAGTTGTTGTTGGAGTAAGTGTAACTTTCGTTACCTGAGTTACTTCAACACTCGGTGTAAATGCACTTGTAGGACCATTGACCTGCATAACATTATTCTTTGAACAGGCACTAAGAAATAAAACAAGACATATGAACAGCATTGTTAGTTTTCTTTTAGATAGCATAATTGTCTCCTCTATTTGACCCAGGTGAAGTAGGACGAATTGGGAACGGCTGGCATTATGGTGATGCTGTTGTGAGTCAGGATGTTGAGTGCCAGCAGCCCGCCCTGTTCGGGGATATACACCGCGAGCCATTGGCCATCCGCTGAAATGGCCGTATCCATCGGTTTTTTTTCAACGACAGACCATTTAAGAATGGTACTCTCCTGACCAGTCTGCAAATCAAAGCTGCGCAGGCTGAAGAAGCCATTTTCCATTACAACAGCACTGTCAACCACCCAGCGTCCGGCTCCCAGGTGAATGGAATGCATGTTCCAAGGGAGTTCGCCTGTTACTACTTCGTCATTCCCTGCGGTCAGGTTGTTCCGGCAAAGTGAGTAATTGTTTACCGATGCTTCCTGGCCGGTCTCGCACGAGAAGTACAGTGCATCGCCTTCTGGGGTCCATTGAGCAGGTGCCCAATCGTTGATCGACGGTGATTGGGTAAGATTAATCAGGGTGGTCTGGTAATTGTCTGGATTCAGGGTCAGTAAAAAGATGTCGTCTGTTCCTAATTTCTGATCCGCAGAGGTACCTCCCAGGGCGATCCGGTAATCGATTGGGGACCATGACATGAAGAACAGGTCCTGGCTGCCTGTATCGGCAGTAAACGGCTGGCAGTCGCCTGATATACGGCAAGATAGATCGAGAATACGCAGGTAACGCTGAAAGCTTTGGCCGGGGCGGTCGTCTGTGACTTGGTAGGCAAGGAAGCGTCCGTCGAAGGACCAGTTGAAGAAATAGGCACTGGTTTCAAACTGACCGATCAACAGACGCGGAGCCGGGTCGCCAAAGCGTAGTGTGTATAGCTGGCGATAGGCGACATCCGCGGATTGTGTATTTTGGTCGCCGATGAGATAATCGATCCCCTGGTGGTCAGGGTGGGCGTAGACCGCCAGCACCTCACCGGGAAGGATGGCAACTTTTTCAGGGTAAAAACTGTTAGAAGGCGAGGCCGCGTAAAGCGTGCTGTTTTTGCCGTCGAAGGTGATGCTCAACAGGTCGCCGGACTGTAAAACCCGACCGGTGTAGCGGTAGTCGCCCATTGGGAGCGGCTCGCCGACCGGTAGAGGCTCGAAGGTGCTTTCAGCCACCACGGGCGGCTGGGGGGTGGGCAATGCCTTTATACTGGTAGCGTCAAAAGTTAACGTAAATGGGCCTTGGACCAGAATCGACGCGCTGAGTAGAGGAATATTCAGAATGCCGCTCACCGGTTCTGATCCGGTTTGTTGGATCAACTCGATGTGGATGGATAAACGCCCATCCTCGCTACCAGCGCCGTAGCGGTCTTGGATGCCTTCCGGGCGGCCGGGGTCGATCATGTAGGGCGCCGCTCCGCCTGTCGCTTCTACCGGGTCGGAGGTGATCTTTAGCATCAGGCTGTTACCGTTATTGCTGCTGACCAGCTCGGCTTGGCTGAAATGCACCGGCATGCCGGCCACATCGACCGTCTTGTCAACCGCCAGCATCTGTCCGGGGGTGGGATGGCTGCCCAGATCGACGCTGATTTCATCTGAAAGCGGGATAGAGAGCATCACAGCGGAAATTTGCAAGCTGAGATTGCCTTGAAGGTTCCGAGCGCCTGGGAAGAGCAGCGTCGACTGAGAACCGGATGGCTCGCCGCCCACCTGGATGCTGTTAGGATCGACGGAATAAACATGACCGTCGCTGGTCGTGAGGGTCATAGCACCGTTCTTACCAGGGAGATCAAACATCGAGGGGCTAAATCCACTGCCCGCAATATATTGATCGCCAGAAGTGGCATTCAGCAGCACCTGCAGGCCGTCCACCGTGTCCACAGCGGCCTGGATGCAGAACTGGACGCCGAAGGCTTGCGAACAAAGACTGGATGCAGGGATCGATGTTTCTGCCAAAACCTCACTGGGCGCAATCACAATGTTGGCTGGTTTTATATTGCCTGTGCTACCTTGTACCCAGACCAGCGGAAGGCTCCAGCCTTCGACCAGTCTGAGAGTGACCTTGTTGACACTTTCTGGCAGGGCGGCGAAGTGCATGACCACACCGTGGGTACCAAGCTTATCGGGATCATAGTTCCATTTGAGCAGGGTGAAACGTTGCCCATCTGCTGTTTCCAGCCAGGCGCCGTCGACCGGGCGGGCTTCGTCGCTGAACTCGAGCCACAGGTCAGTGCCGTGCGGAGAAACTACGCCGCGCACCGCGGTCACCTCCTGACCGGCGTGACGTTGGATTACTCCATTTTGTAGTACCCGTACCTGATTGAGATCAACAAAGCCGATCCCTGGAACATAACCGAATAGCTTAAGGAAGTCGGCATAGACTCTTTGTGGACCGATGACCAGGGTGGTAATGATCATCACCAGGGAGACGAAAAAGGTAATCGCCCAGGCAGGTCGCAGGAAAAATGGGCGATTGACCTTATGTTGGGAAGCTGCCTGTTGAATCAAGTAAGTATGCAATCTCTTCACAAACTGTTCGCTCGCCATTGGGGCAGCAACTGCCGCACGAATTTCTTCTTCGAATTGGGTCGTGGAAGTGGGGTCAGTCATTATAGTCCTCCAGCTGGGCTTTTAACCGGGCCAGCAGCCGGTAGAGAGATTTCTTGACGGTGTCTTCTTTTTGACCAAGCAGTTGCCCGATTTCTAAAAAGCTCAACTCACCTACATACCGCAGGCGGATCAATTCTCGCTCTTCTTCGGGCAATTTGTTAATGAGTTCTGCCAAGGCGGTAATCCGTTCAGTTTTAATAACTTGGGTCAAAAGATTAACATCTGTGGAGATAAGTTCTGTCTCATTTAGGGATGTTTCTTTCCGTTGTTTACGAAAATAATCCATCGCCTTGTTACGTGCGATTGAGAACAGCCAACTCGCGAAATATCCATCGTGTTTATTTTTTTGGATTTGCTCTAAGGCTGCTAAGAAGGTTTGT
>CAZBNE010000128.1:0-5348 GCA_964493155.1 uncultured Pelolinea sp. | reverse complement strand
GCGGCCTGCAGGTTATAACCGCCGGTATCCGCTGCCAGATCCAGCACTTCACCGGCGAAGTACAATCCCTTGACCCGCAGTGAGCCCATGGTACGCGGATCGACCTCCTTCAGGGAAATCCCGCCCGCGGTGACCATGCCGGCTTCCAGCGGCAGGTAGCCTGTCACATCCAGCCGCAGGTCTTTCAGCCAGCGCAACAGCTTTGTCCGTTCTGCAGCAGTGATCTGATGCAGGGGCTTTTCCAGAGGGATGCTGTTCATCTCGGCGCATAATGGTATCATTTTCGCCGGCAGAAGCTCTTTCAACATGCTTGCGAACTGCCGTTTGCCATGCGCGTCCAGTTCCCGCAGCAAGCGGGCGTTCAGAGTGCTCTCATCTAGTGCGGGCTTCAAGTCTATGGAGACTGTTACTTTCGTTCCGTGATCCAACGCGTCAACGATCTTTCCGCTTAAGGTCAGGATGATCGGGCCGGAAAGTCCGAAATGTGTGAAAAGCAGTTCCCCGAATTCCTGGTGCTGCTTTTTGTTATCAAAGAATAATGAAATCCGCACATTCTTAAGCGCCAGGCCCTGCAATTTTTTGGCAGTATCGCCTGCGGTCTTAATGGGAACCAGGGCGGGCCTCAGGGGAATGATGGTATGCCCTGCCTCGGCTGCCATTTTACAGCCGTCCCCGGTTGAGCCAGTGCCAGTATAGGATGCCCCGCCGGTGGCGATTATGGCTGCCTGGCATGCAATCTCTTCCCCCGGTCGCAACTGCACTCTGGCAACCTGGCCATTTTCAATGGTGATCCGTTCAACAGGGGCGCTGGTGCGAATAATCACACCACAGTCGTGCACCCAACGAACCAACCTTTCTGTTACTGCTTCGGCGTTATCGTCTGTCGGGAAAATGCGCCCGCCGCGTTCGGCGGTGGTCCTGATGCCCAGGCTTTCAATAAAGGCGACCAGATCGTTATTGAAGAACTGCCCAAAGGATTGACGCAGGAATTTTCCGCCGGGACCGAAATGGTCGATGAACTCATCCAAACCCACGATATTGGTCAGGTTACAGCGCTTCATGCCGGTAATGCGCAACTTTCTGCCGGGCTTATCCATTTTTTCAAGCAGCAGGGTTCGCAATCCCCGCAGCGCAGACTGCCCGGCTGCCATCAGTCCTGCCGGACCGCCGCCGATCACGATGACGTCGTATTCATTTTCACTGGCCATAATGTAATAACTATAACCGAGAATGAGGTTCTGACTTTATACGAAATGGAAAGAGATAGAAGTTGGCAGTATGCGGAGCATCCGCTTAAACGATCGCCTGTGATAAAATCCCGCTTGGCTGGATATGAATTAAAATGGAGTAAAGCAGGGAACGAAAGCCGCAGCATTCATGACCAAATTAATTATTCAGATCCCATGTTTCAATGAGGAAAAAACACTTCCGGTAACTTTAAAGGAACTTCCGCGCAGCCTGCCGGGGGTGGATCAGATCGAATGGCTTATTATTGACGATGGCAGCACAGACAACACGGTTGCAGTTGCGCGTGCACAAGGAGTTGATCATGTTGTGCGCCTGATCGGCCACCAGGGGCTGGCTAAAGGCTTCATGGCGGGCATTCAGGCTTGCATCGAAAAAGGTGCAGATATCATCGTCAATACGGACGCGGATAACCAGTATTTTGCCGGAGATATCATTAATCTCGTGCAGCCTATTCTGGACGGGAAAGCCGAGATCGTGGTTGGCGAGCGTCCGATCTCCGAGATCAAACATTTTTCACCTCTGAAAAAACTTTTCCAGCGCTGGGGCTCATGGATGGTGCGCAAGGTCAGCCAAACCGACATTCCCGACGCGCCTTCGGGTTTCCGGGCGATCAGCCGCGAAGCGGCCATGCGCATGCATGTCTTCTCGGAATACACCTATACCATAGAGACCATCATTCAGGCCGGGCAGCGGGGTATGGCTATCATGTCCGTACCCATTCGCACCAACGACTTTCTGCGTAAATCACGCCTGATCCATTCAATTCCGGCTTACCTGGCACGTTCCTTTAACACCATCATGCGCATCTTTATGACTTACCGGCCGCTGGCATTTTTTACAATTCCGGGCGTCATCTCCATCCTGGCAGGTGTGGTACTGGGGCTGCGCTTTCTTTATTTTTATCTGATCACCCACACGGGGGCAGGGCATATCCAGTCACTCATCCTTACGGCCGTGCTGTTGATCGTGGGTTTCCTGCTGGTCATTTTCGGCCTGATCGCGGACCTGATCTCGGTCAATCGCAAACTGCTGGAAAATGTGGATTACCGCCTCAAGCGCCTGGATGAAAAAATTGACTCTTTGCGAAAGAAATAGCCGTCTTTTATGAGCGCCAATCCAAATAAAAAAACAGCGGGTGTGCTTCGCATACCTGACAGTGTGCTTCGCAAGCACTGGAGCCCTGAGAAGATCCAGAAATTTATTGGCGATCACAAACGATCCTGGTTTGCTTTTGCCTCATCCGAGTCTATACGGGAGGGGGCCGCATCCGGCGGCGTCATCACTGCCCTGCTGGCTTTCTTGCTGCAAGAAAGGAAAATTGATGGCGCGCTGGTCTGCAGGAGTGTTGTCGCAGATGGAAAGGTCTGCCCCGAGTTCTTTATCGCCCGGTCCGAAAAAGAGCTGCTGGCTGCCCAGGGCTCAAAATATATCGCGGTGGATTTCAACCAGGACGCCCTGCCGCTGATCCGCTCTTTTGAGGGAAAGTTGGCAGTGGTGGCCTTGCCCTGTGATAGCACGCATCTGCGGCATGCCTGTGAAGCGGATCCGAAATTGAAGGAAAAGATAGCGCTGGTTATTACACTGTTCTGCGGGCACAACTCGCGCCCCGAACTGACCGACATGATCACCAGCAAGCTTTCCAAAGGAGGGCGGATACTTAAAGATTTCCGCTACCGCCGTGGGCACTGGCGCGGCAGCCTGCTGGCTGAATTTGAAGATGGCGAAAAGGTGGAAAAGCCCTTCTCGTATTTCTCTCTTTACCAGAACCTGTTTTTTTTCTGCCAGCAGAAGTGCCACCACTGCATTGACCATACCGGCTTCAACAGCGACCTATCAGCCGGGGATATCTGGTCGCTGCGCATGAAGGCTGAATCCATCAAGCATAATGCAGTCATTACGCGTACGCTGGCAGGAGACACGGCTTTTCAGAATGCTCTGGACGCAGGCGTGATCTCGGCTTCGGCCGAACCGATCAGCGAGATCTGTGATGGCCAGGCGCGCAGCCTGCCTTTTCACTATAATATCTCCGCCAGAGCCAAAGCCGGACGGCTGCTGAAGATCAAGATCAAGGATTCTGTTGATGAAAAAGTGCGCCTCAATGACTTTATCGTCGCATGGATGGCATTGTTCAACGAAAAACTCTCGCGCTCCTCGGGCGGTCAAAAACTGATCCGCAGGATGCCGCGTTTATTCTTGAAGCTCTACCTATATTTTATGAAAGGTCTGGAATCCCTGTAAATGGCGAAAGCACCGGTCATTTCGATCATCGGCGGCACCATCTGGGGCAATCGCGGCGCAGAATCCATGCTGGTAACGGTCATCGGACAGCTGCGCACCAGGTTTCCATACGCGCGCTTTAACATATTCAGCTATTACCCGTCAAAGGACCGGGAATTGATCCATGATGAGCGCATCACCATCCTGAGCGGCAAACCCGTCTCTTTGGCGACCAGGCATTTCATTGGCGTGCTGTTGGGCGCTTTATATAAAAAGGTGGATGCCAGGCTCCCCAAAAGTGAATTCTTCAAGATCACGCGGGCGCTGGCCGAGTCGGATGTGCTGCTGGATATTGGCGGCATCACTTTTTCGGACGGGCGCGAGAAATATCTGCCCTTTAACATCCTTTCCATCTGGCCGGCCATGCTGCTGGGCGTTCCGGTGGTCAAAATGGCTCAGGCGGTTGGACCTTTCAATAGCCTTCTCAACCGAGCTCTGGCAAGCATCTTCCTTTTTCGCTGCGCCCGCATCTTCGCGCGCGGTGAGCGGAGCGCGGAATTTCTGCGTCAATTTAATTATCCGCCGGAAAAATATGATACCGTTGCAGACCTGGCCTTCCTGTACCAGCCTGAATTCTCGCTTTCCAAGGAAAATGAGGACCGTGTTTCAACTGTCATAAAGCGCCTGAAATTGGCCAGGCAACAGGGGAAGAAGATCATTGTTTTCTCGCCCAGTATCCTGGTTGAAAATGAATCCCGCAGGCGCGGACTGGATTATGCCGGGCGGTTTCTGGATGCGGTCAGGGCTTTGGGATCAAAGGATTTTCATTTCGTATTCATGCCCAATGCCACGCGGCAGGGTTCCGATAAAGTGCATAATAACGACCTGCTCACCCTGGCACGCATGAAAGCTGCTTGGGAGGTCGCGCAGGTGGAGGAAGGTTTGGCCGCAGACGCGGATTGGGTGGATTATGACATCAACACGGCCTCCATCCGGCGTATCATCAGCCAGGCGGATGTGCTGGCCACATCGCGCTACCATGCCATGATCTCGGGACTGGCGCTGGCGGTCCCGACGATCGTGATCGGGTGGGGGCATAAATATAAAGAGACCATGGCGTATTTCGGTTTGGAAGAATACTCGCTGGATTTCGGCAGCAGCCAGGTTGAGCTCTCAGCCATCATTTCCAGGATTTTGCAGGACGCGGAAGAGGTCAGGGACAGGATCCGAAAAAATCTCCCGCGTGTCCGCCAGCTTTCAAAGAAGCAATTTGATTACCTCGCGCAGGTGCTGCCGTGACACGCCGCAGACTCATCGAGATATTGAAATGGGCCTGGATCGCCGCGGTGTTGCTCGGCGCGGGCTGGTATTTCTACCGCCATTATCAGGAGATCTCCCGCTATCTCGGCTCCATCTCGGTAATCCGGCTGATCGTGTGTTTTCTGCTGCTGCTGGCCGGCAAACTTGCCATTTCTGATATTTCGCGCCTTTCCTTAAAAAAGATCAATTTTGCGATGCCCTATACTGAAGCGCTGGCCATTACAACCGTCAGCCAGCTGGGCAAATACCTGCCCGGCGGCCTGTGGCATCTGGCCGGGAAATTCGGCTTTCTGAAAATAAAAGGCATATCCACCAAAAAGACCACCCAGGTGATGGTGATCGAGAACCTGTGGCTGCTTTCTTCTGCCGGGGTGGTGGGAGTGGTCGCGCTGCTCGCTTCCAGCAGTACTGCCGCCTGCCAATACGTAAAGGTCTTTTGCTCGCAGTCCATCGCCAAAGGTTTTGCGTTGGTTCTCCCGCTGGTGTGGGTGGCCGGGCTGCTGCTCTTTGAATATCTCTTCTTCGCAAAGCAGAAGATCATCATGCGGGATTTTCTGCTCATG
>CAZBNE010000127.1:0-5359 GCA_964493155.1 uncultured Pelolinea sp. | reverse complement strand
TTATACCTACTGAAGTAGCAAAAAAGGAAGAAATTATTCAAGAAGAACCTGCTCAGCTCATCCCTGAAAGACTGATCATTGACAAGATAGGCCTGGATGCTCCAGTGGAACTCGTAAAATCAATAGAAGTTGATATGGAAGGAAAAGCGGCAATTCAATTCCTCGTCCCTGAAAAATTCGCGGCTGGCTGGCATGAAGATTCTGCACCCTTGGGAGTCATAGGTAATACAGTGCTCAGCGGCCACCATAATGCTTTCGGCGAGGTCTTTAAAGATCTTGTTGATCTGGAAGTTGGGGATAAATTCACGATCACAAGCGGAACAAATGAATTTTCGTATGTTATTGTCAACAAGATGATCCTGCCTGAGAAAGATCAGCCGCTTAAAGTACGGCTTGAAAACGGTCGCTGGATCCTTCCTTCAAAAGACGAACGTGTTACACTCGTTACCTGCTGGCCGGCACGAAATAACACTCATCGTTTGATTTTGGTTGCGGTTCCAGAGCCTGGGCAGAGACAAAATATTCAGCTCCTTCCGACCATAACTCCAACACAGCCTATCCGTTTAACCACATCTGTGGTCTCCATATTGACCTATAAAACCACAACTCCTGATCCCGCACTTGTTATGACAGCAGACGCTACTCAGGTGGCAAAAGAAACACCAACACCCGAACCACAAGAAACCAGTTTTAAAGTCCTGAATACGGGACACCTCTCCGTAAATATTCGTGAAACTCCAAATATTAAAGGGATTATTATCGGTTCGTTCAAGGCAGGTGACGAAGCAAACGGGTTGGGGCGCATGTCTGACAGCACCTGGATCTTCATAGACTATAAAGAAACCAAAGGCTGGGTGTCAGCGGAACTTGTTGAGGTACTTCTGCCAGCTGATCTTCTGCCAACCATGATAGCCCCTAAAGAAGCACCGTAGTGTGGAATCGAACCCGATTAAAATCTTTTGATGCATGATCAATCTGATCAAAGTCCAAAAATAAATCAGGCGCAGAAAACCTACTGCGCCTGATTTAATCCTTGAAATTCCAACTTACGGAATTACTTCAACAACAGTCAGCTGGTCGATCGGTGTATCGACGACTACGGTCTCGGCAAAAACCCACCCGGTTACATCCTCCAGTTTCACTTGTAGCCAGTCAGATTCCTCATTGCGGCCAATCACCTCAGCCTGGATTCCTTTTTCCATCGATGCCAGTACTTCAGCATCAATATCAGGTTTCGCACGCACGTTTACTTTTGAATTGCTTTCATTTGTGGCAGTGGCTGCGGGTTCACCTGGAGTTGGGGTAACACTCCCGGGCTGCGCGACGGTCTGCGATTCAACCCCGGCAACCTCTAATACCTGGTTGAACTCATTGAGCAATACCTGCCATTGTGTCTGGCTGTTCTGGATCGCATTTGTTAAGTCTTCGGATTTTGGATCCTGAACATTCATAAAGATGATCATGTAATTGATCACTGATGCTGTGTAAGCGATTGTGGCAGCCTTAAATGTATCCAGGCAGGCAGGCACCTTGGTATTTATTGCCTGGTACCTGATTTCCTGCAAACGGAGCACGGGAATAAACAAGAAGTTCACATCCGTACTGTTTGCCAGATCCGCCACTTCGCGAAACTCGTTTACCGACATTTGCAATTTTTCCGCTTCAGCAAGAATGTTTTCCTTGCTGCAGGGGTCTGGTGTGGGCATGGGTGTAGGCAGTTCAGGAGTCGCGGTAGGTACAGCTGGCGCGGGGGTTGAACACGCCGAGAAAACGATTAAACAGATGCCAATCACAAATGAAATTTTTTTCATAGCTCTCCCTTTGATAGATAAATGATCAATTTATTATACACCTCACCAAAATTTCTACTCTCAAATCAGATGAGAATCAAAGGAAATGCTATAATTTTTTACAGGAATTTATTTAACAAAGGAAACGATGACCAATCCAATAATAACTGCAATCGTCACTGACAGTACCGCCTGCATTCCAAGGGAATTATGTGATACTTTGAAGATCAGCGAAGTGGCTTACTACATCCATAAAGGTCCAGAAGTATTACGTGACCTGGTCTCTGTTAATCGCGAGGAGTTCCTGAAATGGCTGCCAACAGCTATCAAACTGCCAACCACAGCCTGCCCTGGGCCCGGTGATTACCTGGATACTTATAAAAAACTGGCAAAATCCGGGGCTGAAAATATCATCAGTATCCATATGACCTCAAAAGGCAGCGGGGCTTATCAATCTGCTATTACAGCATCTTCCATGCTGAAAGAAATCCTTCCGAATGTAAAGGTTGAGGTCATCGATACATTGAACGTCGCCTTATGCCAGGGTTGGATTGCCATTGAAGCAGCGCGTGAAGCGCTGGCAGGCGTTTCATTGGATGGAATCCTTAAAAAGATACGTTCCATGATTCCAATGACGCGCATGATCCAGACAGCAGATACCTTAAAGTATCTTTACATGGGCGGACGGATCGGGAAAGCAACTCACCTTTTAGGTTCCATGCTCAATCTCAAACCTCTGATCAGCATGACAGACGGCGAAATAACCGCCCTGGGCGTAGCCAGAAGTCTGAATAAAGCATACGAAAAAATGGTCGCAACAATTGAATCCTCTTTGGGCGCTGGCACAAAAATTAAGGTTGCCTATATGCATGCCGGAGCAATAGAAAAAGTGGAAAAATTGAAAACCATGGTTGAAAACCGCTTCGAAATTATTGAAACTTTCATTTCAGAGCTCTCACCGGCGCTCATGGTGCATACCGGCCCGGGCACCTCAGGCCTATGTTATTTTCCCATTGAAAATAAATAAGGTGTGAGGGCTTTGGTATCCTGAGAAAAATTTAGACTAATCCGAATGCAAAGACTCGATAAATCAATGCAAAATAATAAATGCATTTTTATGAACTGCCAGATATTTACACCTGCTGAAACGATCCCGCAAGGTGTGGCCATTGTAACTGAGGATGGATTCATCAAGACCATCAGTAACGAATATATTGGTATTGGATTGGAAGAAAAGACTATTGATCTTAAGAGAAAATATTTGATTCCCGGAATGATTGATATCCATGTTCATGGAGGAAAAGGGATTGCATTTGGTATTGGCGACTTGTATTCAGGTTTACTGAATTACAGCCAATTCGCCGCTAGCCATGGGGTAACCGGATTTCTGCTTACGATCACTGGCCCTGACGCGGAAACGATCACTGGGATTATTAAGGGTTACGTAAAGATTCTTGAACAAGATACTGACTGGCCTGGCGCCATACCTTTGGGTCTGCATCTTGAAGGGCCATTTCTTAACAAGGAAAAACATGGCGCTTTTAATTCTGACTGGATCCATAACCCTGATATCCATGAGGTGAGATCATATCTGGATGCAGGGCATGGCTGGATTAAACACATCTCCATGGCGCCGGAATTACCGGGGGCCGATGAAGCCGCAGAACTGCTGTCTGATGCCGGTGTGGTCATTTCGCTGGGTTATTCCAACACCAATTTCGCAACCGCGAGTTCTGCGCTGAAAGGACGATTTACACACGTCACGCATACATTCAATGCGCAGTCACCGTTGCACCAGCGTGAGCCGGGTGTGGTGGGAGCAGTCCTGGCTTCAGATAAATGCACCGCGGAATTGATCGGGGATAATATGCATGTCCATCCTGCAGTGATGCGTATTCTTTATCGCTGTCTGGGTGCAGAGCGTATTGTACTTATCACAGACGCGATGCCTGGCGCCGGAATGCCGGATGGAAGGTATGAGCTGCTTAACCAGGTGGTTACAGTTAAAGACGGAAAAGCAAAACTGCCAGATGGCACCATTGGCGGCAGCACCTGTACAATGGAAAGCTGCCTGCGCACAATGGTCAACCTGGCTGGTGTTCCCCTGCAAGAGGCGCTCCGAATGACCAGCCTTAATCCGGCGAAGGTGATCCGGATGGATAAGCACCTGGGTAGTATCGAAATTGGCAAAGAAGCCAATTTTGCCGTTCTGGATGAATCCTTCAAGGTGCTCATGACTATTGTCAAGGGAAAAGTCGTGTATTCCAGCGAAAGTGAGGCCTAATTGCCAGGATCACCGCTGCGGATCGGGATCATCGGTTTCGGGTATATCGGCAAAGTTCATGCCCATTGTTATTTGTCACTTCCGCATTGTTTTCCTGAATCCAAAATCCAGGCAAAGGTAGTCTCGGTTCTGCGCTCCGGCCTTGGGCGGGATGAGGAATTTCTGCGGTCGCTGGGAAATCCGCTGGAAACGACCAGTATGGAGGAGTTTCTATCACAGAAGCTGGATCTGGTGGATGTCTGTTCGCCTAATGAGTTTCATCATGATCAGGTAAAAGCCTCCCTGGAAAAAGGAATTCCGGTCTATTGTGAAAAACCCTTGGGTTTAAATCTTGCCCAGGCGCGTGCAAGCACGAGATCCGCCGAAAGTGCCGGCGTGCTGACGCATATCGCGTTTACCATGCGTTATGTACCGGCGGTTCAGCAGGCCAAAGCGATCCTTGCGGCAGGTGGGTTGGGCAAGATCTACAATTTCCGCATCCATTATTTTCACAACAGCTACATGGACTCCCTGCGGCCTATATCATGGCGCTTGAAGAAAAAAACCTCAGGTGGAGGGGCACTTGCGGATCTCGGCATTCATATGATTGATATGGTCGGATACCTGCTCGGAAATGTCGAGTGGGTGAAGTGCCAAACACGCACATTTATCACACACAGGCCGCTTTCAGCCGGCAGCTCGCAAATGGCTGACGTTGACGTTGATGACTGGGCGCATTGCACGCTGGGGTTAACAGATAAATCGGAAGGTTCAATTGAAGTAACGCGCATGTCAGGCGGCCTGGGCGACAGCTGCAGGATTGAGATCTTTGGCAGCCAGGGCAGCATGGAAATCGATTACAGCCAAAACGGCAGTGTCAGATTTTTTGACCAGCAGCGCAGGCAGTATCAGCTCGGCAGCGAAGGTTTTGCCTTACCAGCTGGCGAACGCCCACTGAGCGCTTTGCTGCCCTCACATAAATTATCACTGGGTTGGTTCAAAGACGCCCATTTGGGCAGCATCCATGATTTTCTGCTCGATATTCTCGAAAATAAAAGGTCATCTGTAAACTTTGAAGCAGCACTTAAAGCCCAGGAGATACTTGAAGCAGCTTATTTGTCAGCTGACAATAATTCAGAGAAAATATATCTTCCATTACCTTGAAAAGAAAAATAATGAAAATCGCAATCATCGGCGCGGGAGGCATCGCACGCAAAGCCTATTTCCCGTTATTGGGCTGCTGGCCAGGAATCGAGATCACTGGCGTTTACAGCCGGACTCAGGCAACGCTTGATCGAACAAGCAG
>CAZBNE010000126.1:0-5359 GCA_964493155.1 uncultured Pelolinea sp. | reverse complement strand
GGCAGGTATTTTAATTTGCGCTTGTTTGCACTTTTTACAGAAAGGTAAATGACCAGGGCAAATAATCCGATAAAACCAGTGCAGCACGCGATCGGAATTATTGTACTTAACAATGATGAAGGATTAAAAGTGACAGTTTGCTCCGACCGTATGGATGATGAAGGGATCAGGCGAGCGGGGAACGCGGCGCCGAAAGTGTAAACGCCGTCAGGTTGGGCGAGTTCACTCGACCACTGGTAAACAATGCGATTTTCCTGATCAAATCCGGATGCGGGTGTTTCATCTCCCGGCCAGCCTTTGGGAGAATAAAAGACCACTTCGCCATCCACAGCGCCGGGCGGAAGGTGAAGTGTAACAGTCATTTTAGTGGTGCCGCTGGAAAAACCGGAATCAAAAAAGTTCGGCTGAAAGTTGATTGAGGCGTAATCCTCGCCCTTATCAGATGAGGCAAAATAAAAGACGTCCTTCACGTTCTCGGCATACATATAAACAATGCCTGTATCGCCGGGCTGAATGGCATTACTTCCCAGATCCAGGGCGACACCATCAACATAAGGCGAATCGCTGATATCTGTGACAGGATTGCCATTAATTGTGGCAGTAATGTCGCCCAGGCTGTAGGAACTTGCTCCGGGCATGCCGATATCCACGAAATCAATGACGTGCGCTCCGGGTGCGTTGCGGAAGAGATAGTCATATTCGATCGCAGCTGTACCGTCTGATTCAAGGTAAACATTAACTTCAACTTCGGGCACCTCGAATAAATAATCCTGGGCAAAGGCTGGGAATGCGATCGAGAATAACAAAATCAGCGCAAGAAATATCGGAGACAGAATTCTTTTAGTCATTTTTCCTCGCTGATCACCACTTGGGTTCTTCAGACAATTGGTAGGTGGTGCCGCAGAAGGGACAGGTTACTACAGGTGCGCCAGCGACAAGTTTAACATCCTTTTCAGACAGCACGCCGCCGCACGATTTGCATTTAATCGTGTTCATGCCAACTTCACCGGGAAGATCAATGTTCACAGTGACGTTTTGGGCGGATTTTGCAGCTTCGTCCATGCGAGTGCCGAAGAAAATCAGAATAAATCCGACAGCTGCCAGGATAATTGCTGTCCATATATAAAAGACGCTGCCGGTTTGGCCTCCCGAACCTAAAAAGAAAAGGAATGAAAAAACCAGGGAAAAAGCAGCCAGCACGAACATGATAACTTTGCCAGATTTCATTTTTACTCCATCAGAATGGTATTAGGTTGTGACCAATTCTGTTCCAATTATATACGCAAAAAAATGAGCTAAGTTCTGCGGTCTGAGAATTTTTTGAAATTTCTGAGTCTGCTCCATAAAAATATACGTTCTCCGAAAGAAATTGCTATAATTTTGACTATGGAAGCAAACAAAACCTATCCTGAATACGAAAAACTAAAGAATGAGATCAACTTTCACAATTTCCGTTACCACGTTCTTGATAATCCGGTGATCAGTGATTATGAATTTGACCGAATGTTGGCAGCGCTGAGACAAATGGAATCCGATCATCCGGAGTGGGTCTCTGGAGACTCACCGACGCAGCGCAGCGGCGCGGCGCCAGCAGAACAATTTCAAAAGGTTAACCATCCTGTACCGATCCTGAGCCTGTCAAACGCTTTTTCTGCTGATGATCTGCGAGCCTGGTATGAAAGGATCGCCAGGATCGATGAGCGCGTTAAAGGCGCCGATTTTGTCATAGAACCAAAAATAGATGGACTTACCGTGGTACTGCACTATACCAGAGGAGTATTTAGCGCCGGTGTTACCCGGGGCAATGGAGAAACCGGAGAAGATATCACAGCCAATATCCGCACCATCCGCTCAGTGCCGCTCCGGATACCCGTTGAAGGATCAATTAACAAAGTTCCAGATAAGCTTGTTATTCGGGCTGAAGCTTTTATTACAAAAAATGATTTCGAGAAGTTGAATGAACAGTTACTTAAGGTCGGAGATAAAGCCTACCAGAATCCGCGTAACACTGCTGCGGGTTCGTTGCGCCAGCTTGATCCGGGATTGGTCGCAGCCAGACCATTGACTATACTGGCTTACGCGATCGTTACGGATAATCCCAAAAACTCGCAATGGGACACACTCGCGTATTTAAAAGCACTGGGATTTCCTGTTTCAAATCTTTCTACATATTGCCGAAATTTTGACCAGGTCCTGGCTGAAATTGGAGAATGGGAAGAAAAGCGATCCTTGATTCCCTATGAAGTTGACGGTATCGTTGTAAAAATAAATGATCTCAAGTTAGCCGAGAGCCTTGGTTTTGTGGGAAAAGATCCCCGAGGGGCGATAGCTTTGAAATTCCAGGCACAGGAAGTCTCCACCAGGTTGAATGGCATTGGTGTGAATGTTGGCAGGACTGGCGTCTTGACCCCTTATGCTCTCCTGGAGCCGGTTGAAATCAGTGGCGTGATTGTAAAACAGGCAACGCTGCATAATTTTGATTACATTTCTGAAAAGGATATTCGTGTAGGCGACCGCGTTATGATCAAACGGGCAGGTGAAGTTATCCCTTATGTCATTGGCCCAATTATCGACCAGAGAACAGGTAACGAGCAGCCTTATGCCCCGCCGAAAGTCTGCCCGGTTTGCGGACAGGATGTTGAAAATGTTGAGGGTGAAGTTGCCTGGTATTGTGTAAATAACGCCTGTCCTGCGCAATTGATCCGCAACCTGGAACATTTTGTTTCCAGAGAAGCCATGGATATTGAAGGGATGGGCATCAAGATCGTTGAGCAGCTTGTTAATGAAAAGATGGTTACAAATATGGCTGATATTTACAGGCTGACCAGGGAAAAGCTGTTAACCCTGGATGGCTTCGCCGATAAAAAAGCAGAAAACCTGCTTAATGGAATCTATGTTTCCAGGAAGCGACCATTGGAAAGGGTTATCAATGCACTGGGTATCCGCGGGATAGGCGAAGCAGCATCACAGGCGCTTGCACGAAAATTTGAGGATCTGAATGCACTGTGTGCTGTGACCACTGCTCAGCTAATGGAAATCGAAGGATTCGGTCCGAACCTAGCCGCATCAGTCGTGGAATGGTTTAAAGTTGAAAAGAATATCAAATTGATTGAGGATTTACATTCTTTGGGTGTGTGGCCGATCCAAGCTCTGAAACAATCTGCCACGCCAAAGTCTCTCACAGGGAAAAAGTTTGTGGTGACCGGATCATTGCCAGGATTTACGCGTGACGGTATAAAGGAATATATTACCGAGCATGGTGGAAAAATATCTGATTCAGTGAGTTCAAAAACAGATTTTCTGGTATTGGGTGAGAATCCAGGCTCCAAGCATGAACAGGCATTAGAGCTGGGCATAAAAATAATTTCTGAAGACACATTAAGGCAGATGGCCGAGAGCGGCAGCTGATGGAGATCCTGACCCTTAAGCCTGGGCGCGAGAAATCGCTTTTAAGGCGACATCCCTGGATCTTCTCGGGAGCGATAAGGTCTGTCTCGGGTAAGCCGTTACCAGGAGAGACAGTTACCGTGGTGACATCAAAAGGTGATTATATTGGTAAGTGCAGTATTAATCCGGAGTCATCCATCAGCGGACGAATGTGGACTTTTAATGATGCCGAAGTCAACCGTGACCTGATATATGCAAAAATGCGCATAGCCATTATGGCAAGAAAAGAACTTAATATTATTAATCATTTAAATTCAGCCTGCAGGCTCATTTTTGGAGAATCTGATGGATTGCCAGGATTGATTGTTGACCAATATGGAGAATATCTTGCCATTCAGTTTCTGACTGCTGGTGCGGAATGGTGGCGGCAGGAGATCATTGATGGATTAATCGAGATCACCGGGATCAAAAATATTTACGAACGATCAGATGTCGATGTAAGAAAATTAGAAGGATTGGATGAAAAGAAGGATTTATTAAGAGGAAGCGAACCACCTGACACAATTGAAATCCTGGAGGATGGCAACCGCTTTCTGGTGGATATTAAGCACGGGCAGAAAACCGGATTTTACCTGGACCAGAAAGACAATCGAAAAAAATTGAAAGAATTTTCATGTGGCAAGGAAATCCTGAACTGTTTTAGTTATAGCGGGGGCTTTACAGTCAATGCCCTGCGTGGTGAAGCAAAATTTGTCCTATCCATTGATTCTTCAGCTGAGGCAAATAATCTGGCATATCAAAATGTCAGGTTAAATGATTTTGACATCTCAAAATCTGAGTGGATTACCGGAGATGTTTTTAAGGAATTGAGACTTTTGAGAGATCGGGGGAGCAAGTTTGATGTGATCGTTCTGGATCCGCCAAAATTTGCATCAACCTCGGCGCAGATCAATTCAGCATCCAGAGGCTACAAGGACATTAATTTACTGGCGTTTAAACTGCTAAAACAAGGTGGAACGCTTTTCACTTTCTCCTGTTCAGGTGGTGTCTCGAGAGAATTATTTCAAAAGATCGTCGCTGATGCCGCATTGGACGCGAATGTTCAGGCTGGTATTATCGGTCATCTATCCCAGGGGGCTGACCATCCGATCGCTTTAAATTTTCCCGAAGGGGAATATTTAAAGGGGCTGATCTGCAAAATTCAATAAAAAAAAACGCGCATGAAGCGCGTAATCAATGGTTGCCCCTTTTAATTTGAGACAATGCACACCCCCAAATGTTGTTGTAGCAGAGGGTGTGCATTGTTTCTTTTTCTGGCGATATTTTGCCAACGAGAGGATTTCGCCTACGAGCAAAAAAATTCATTAATAATTGGATCCCGTGAATGTATGAGCAATCTTTTCATCATCAATACACAAGGATTGTTGTTAAGAACTTTTTATCGAAAATACTATATTCGGTCATTATCGTACTTTAGACTCAAAATACAGATTGACTGAGTAGTATAGCAAAACAAGGGCGCTGCTTAATAATATACTGCCTAATATATCTGTAAGCCAGTGAACTCCTGAAAACATACGTCCCATGACTGTACTGACTGTGAAAACGCCAAGAAGACTGTTTATAAAGTTCTTTACCGTCTTTTTCTGAATCAGACGATTCAACTGCATCATGGCAGTGGGCATAACACACATTACGAGCATGGTTGTAGAGGACGGATAAGACGCTTCCAAAACATTGTTGATAAGAACCGGTCTATAGTTAACAATATGGTACTCAAAAAACAAATATGCAGCCATCACAAGTAGATAAAAACCGCCTAAAACGAGGATACTGCTATCCACGCGTAAAAGACTCTTTCTCTTGATTAGTTGAACAAGTCCTAAGAATGCAAATCCCAGTGCAGCTAGAATCGCTACAAGGCCTAGCCAATCAGTGATGTTGTAGAGAAACATATTAACGTCAAAGAGAT
>CAZBNE010000125.1:0-5432 GCA_964493155.1 uncultured Pelolinea sp. | reverse complement strand
CTCCATCTCGAGCAGTGAAACTTCTTGATCAAGGTCTTATCCAGAAAGCGAACCGGAGTGTCAGGATCAGAGCAGAAAACACTATGCTGAGAGTTGTAGATCCAGAAGCAATTCCGGCAGGTCTTTTTATCTGATCCCGGCTGTACGTCCACGCAAGTGATCAGCCAACCCAGCGAGAAGGTGAGGATGAGCAGAATGATGAGATTAATCAGGTGTTCGGTGAGCATTTAGTCCTTTCGCGTATCCCCTTCGTGTCGTCAGCCTGAAGCTGACCCACTGCGAGGATCTTCGCGCTCAGCTCTTGCTGAGCTCTCCGATATTCTTAATCGTCTTGTCTTTATCCGGCTCGATCTTCTTGCCGGAGGGGTCAAAACCTTTTACCTTGGGGACCCCAGAGGTATTTGATGCGGGTAGTTTGCCCTGGTCTGATTTCTCGGCCGAAGCCCTTTTGAGCATTTCGTCAGCATCGATGGTCTCGCCAAAGAAGCGGTAGATCAGGCGCAGGATTTCATCGTTGGTGATCAGCTGGCGATCCTTCAGATCATCCAGAACGCTGATGATGTAGTAGGCTGCCTGCGCCAATGAAGCATTATCGCGGCTGCTGATGTCGGCGCCGGTGATCGAAAACTCGATATCGCTCGAAAGCTTCTTGTCGAATTTAGAACGCCTGTTCAAAACCACGGCAAGAAGATCTTCCATGACCCACACAAAATGACCCTGACGCTGTTCAAAATGGCGATAGGTAGGTCCGCCGGCTTCTTCGGCAGTGGTGCGGGTGGCGCTTTCCGGCTCAGCCAGAAAATGCAGGGGCATACCTGCCCCCGCGCTGATCATCTTTTTGAGGGCGAGGCCGTCCTTCTCGGCGTCGCCGGATTCCAGGCGCGGATGAATGGCGCTCCATTTCTCGTTTTCATCGGCAACCAGGATCGATCCGGGCTGAGGCGGGTTGGAGTTGAGCGTAGTCTGACGCGCCTTGCGGGCGGTTTCACTGGTGAATTTAGCCTGGACAACATAAAGAAAAGCATTTCGATACCTGTTCAGGCGGGCGCGATCTTCCAGCCAGGCAGAATAGCGGGATAACCACTTGAGCAAGGGGGCAAGGTCAGGCTCGCCCCACTGGGCGCCGGCCGGGCGGTTGATGGCGTAATGCAGGATAACCGGAGCTTGGCCATCATCGGTGAGCGGATCGTAGGCTTTTATTTCCTGGGCTTCCAGATCATCAAGCGAGGCTTTGAGCTTGAAGCTGAGCGGCTGTTCGATGTCGTTGGGCAGACTATTGATCTCTTCGACCTCGGATGCCGGCAGGACCCGAACATAAGACATGCCGGCCTGATCGGTGCTGAGCAAAATAAAAAGATTGCCGGTGCGAGTGAGCTCGTCGCACAGCTCGGCCAACCTGACCGGCATGTGGTTTAACCTGTGATCCCAAAATTCTGAAAAGAATTTTGAAGCCCCTGCATGCTTGCAGTTGATGGTTAAACCCCCGCCGACCACATATTGGCTGGTGAGCTCCACGATGCGGCGCGCCAGTGGATTGGTGCGCCAGGCTTCGAGGGATTGAGAGAGGATCTCTGCGCGGTCGTGGGTGTAGCGGTCACGATCGGACTGCGTGGCTGAGCGTGTGCCGATCAGGAAAGAATTTTCATTCTCGACAACAGCGAGCGCGGAGCGGACGGCTGCCGTGATCCTTTTCTCAAATAACTTATCAATTAATCCCATGTTTAAGAACCTTTCGCTATGGCGAGGTCGCGCGAAGCGCGGGCAAGCCCCAGATATGCCCTTCACGCTGGCACCCTGAAGGTGCCACGTTCGGGTATCTACGTTGCCTGCCCCTGCAGGCAACTTCGAAGCCCGCCTTACAAATCCCCTGCACGCGTGCGGCTGGAAGCCGCCGCAGTGCGGGGACCTTTCCCACCTGCACCCGCAGGTGGGGAAAGTAGCTTTTCATAACTTTGCCTTGTCGGAATCCATAGGGGCGTCTCCTCAGCCCCGTTAAATGGTTTTGACAAGGCCAGTTATGGGAAGATTCGAAACGGGCGGGCGACTTCACGGCAGCCGGAATCCTGAGAGAAAACTCTCGATATTCTTTACTCGTGATCCAATCAGATCGATCTCTTTCTGCAGGTATTCGCTGCCTGTGCCCCCACCTGCGGGGTCAGTCTGGCCAGTCTCACCCCCACCTGTGGGGGTTGTTTCAGAAATGCCGGCAATTTTATTTAGATCTTCCTGTGTGCCATTGAACCAGTTCATGTCAAGGCTCTTGCTCTCGGCGCCGTATTTCAAACCGTCGCCGGTGTTGGAATACTGCCAGAAAGACCAGGTTTTTTGATCTGTTTTCCAAGGTTCCGGGAGAGTGGGCTGGGCTGCGCTGGTGTAATGCGCTATCCATAGCGGATAATAGGACCAGCTGGGATCATATTTTCCGGTGTTTTTATTCTTGCCGTAGGAGCTCCAGAAGCCGGGGGAGGTGTAGATCATGGGCTTTTTGCCCAGGATCGTTTCGACCGATTCAAGGAATTGAGCAAGAAGGGCGTTTGAAGGATATTTCCCGTCCTTGACGGGGGCCTCAAAATCGGCAACCGGGGGCAATTCTCCCGGATCATCTTTGAGCAGATCGCAGAAAATGCGCGCCTGCAGCAGGCCGGAAATGTCCCACCTGAGGAAGTGATAACCACCTCTGGGGATGCCGGCAGCTTTGGCATTTTTCCAGTTCAGGAAAAAATCTTCATCCATGCCGCCGCGTTCGGAGACTTTGATAAAAACAAACTTTGCCCCCATGGCCATGGCTTTTACGAAATTCATCTTTTGGGGTGTGGATTTATCGTCTTGCCAATGAGAAACATCAATTCCTGGGATCATTTAAAACCTCCTTTGGATAACAAAACAAGCCATCGAGGGAGCGCAAATACCCTGCGTGGGCGCGGCTGGAAGCCGCCCCACTGCGGATATCTCCGCCCTTTGCTCTCGCAAAGGGCTTCGAAAAGCGAATGAGCGGCAGCGAAGTTTTGAGCTTTTTGCGCCTTGCCGTGTCCCCTTCGCTGCGCTCGGGGATCTGCGAAGTGGCGTTGCCTGAATAGAGCAGCAGTCGGGCTTCCTGGGGATTGAATGAGATTAGCCTGGCTAATTTTGATCTGCCCCCTTCATGCTGTTTGCCTGAAGCAAACGCATTGCGGGGGCGATTTCCCTTTGTTCTAAAGACAAAGGGAAATCGGAATTTTTCCGAAAAGAGCGCCTTTACGTTAATATTAAATGAGCGTGTTCTAATAATTTTGCTGCTGCCATTAATTAACTTAATTAATATTAAGCAGTAGCAGCAGAGGAAGGAATAAAAATTATGCTTGAAAAAGCGGAATTTCTCCGATTTTGCAGCATGAAAAAACCTTATAAAAGCGGAGTTTTTCCGATTAAGAGTTGTTCTATCTGAATTTGCACGAACAATCATTTTTTCACCTTTATCCCCTCACCGATGGCGGCTTGAGGCCGCCTCGGTTGGGGGATTTCCGCCTTCCGCACCAGCGGAAGGCTTTAAAATCCCTGATCCATTTCCCGCAGTGGATCCACAGCAGGGATAACAAAGGTCGGAGCTGAGAAGGTCCAATCCTGAGCGTCCAGAATGGCAACCAGTGAAGCACTGATGAGCTGGTCGTCGTGCACCAGCTCGCCGGTAGTAGGATTGCGTGTACCATCCGGCACGCCCCACTTAACCCGCTTTTGAGGACCCGGCAGGATTTCAAACTGGCAGAATTCGACTTGTTCCCAGAAGCTACCCTCACCGATCGCGGCTTGAGGCCGCGTCGGTTGGGGTATCTCCGTCCCCTGCTCTGGCAGGGGACTACGACCCTCACCTATACTCTCTCCCCGAAGGGGAGAGGGGGCATAAAATTTGAACCGCCCGCCGTCAATGATGCCGAGGAAGTCCCACAGCAGCGAGCTCTTGGTGCTGAGGTTAAATTCAAAGGGGATCACCCGCTCGCCGAGCGAAGCGGTGAGAAAAGAACACATGCCCGCCCCTACGCCTGTAGCATCGACCACCAGAAAACGCACAGCGAAAAGCTCAGCCAAAGCCCTGATCTGGCCATACAGGGATGAGTGCTTGATCCCGATCCATTCCTTGCGGAAAATAACCTTGTAGCTGGGCTTATTGATCAGTGGATCGTTGATCGTTTCAAGATCGACCTCAAAGACCGTCAGCGCGGTACTGTCGCGCTTGGGATTTGAGAGATCCTTTTCATTGAGATCTTCCGGATCCGCGAGCATGGCTTCATCTTCGCCGGCCAGGTCGAGCGTGGCAGCGTAGAGTTTGCCTTCTGCGGGCGCCAGCTGCGCCGGATGGGCGCCTTTCATCATGGCCACACGTTCGGGCGGGAATAAACCGCCTTCCGCGTCGATCTCTTCGCTGAAGTACTGGGTTTTGATCATGGGATGATTACGCCCCAGGCGCTTAACCTGATCGTCCACGAACGCGCCGTAGGGCGGGACCTCTTTTCTGACCTCATTGGCCGTCATGATGAACACCCGTTTGATCCCGTCCTCTTTCTCGGCTTTCCGGCAGGACCTCAATTCTCTGGCAAGTAAGGTCCTTGAAGTCCAGGCAGTGCCCCAAAAAACGCGGGTGGCGTTGGTGCTGGCTGCCATCGGGGCAATGTCCTTGTCGAACTTGGCCGGAAGCACATCCTGGGCTTCGTCCACTTCCAGCAGCAGGTTGGCCGTGGCGCCCACGATGTTGGATCTGGGCTGCCCGCTGAAAAAATATAGCCGGGTGGCGCCGGCCTTGTAGATATAGCCTGATTCTTTGGTCCAGAAGTGATGCAGGAGCTTGTTCGCGTCCAGCACGCGCTCCAACCGGCGCATGGCGTTGAGGGTTTGAGGCTTCCATGTGGGGGAAACCTTGACCATTTCGCCATTCATCAGGTAGAACAGACAGAAAAGATAAGTTTCCAGCTGAGCCTGCAGCTCGTTCTTGCCGGATTGGCGGGGAAACATGATCACGAAAGAGCGCCCGGCTTCCTGCTGAATGCTTTTGATGATGGCCAGGGCGGGGGCTTTCTGATAGTTGCGCAGAGTGATCCCGCCGGCTTCCTGGCAGAAGCATGAAATATCCCGCAGGCTTTTGATGGCCAGTTGCTCCATGGCGTTGTATGCGCGTTTCGGCATGAATGTTCATCTTGAACCCAGCCAGGCGGCGACGGCCGCGGCAATAAGAGTTAAAGCAGCCTGTCCCGCCTGAATAAGGGTCGTTGTAGTCTTGCTTGCGATCACGCTGTCATCCACGATGCGGATCCGGTTTTCATGGTCATTGATCAGGGTTTTGAGAGCTGAAACGTCAGACTTCACCTGATTGAGCTTTTCGGCGTCCAAAGTGGAATGATGATTTAAGTTTGTTTCGAGCCTTTGAAAGCGCGATTCGATGCTGTCTTTCAGGCGGTTGATCT
>CAZBNE010000124.1:0-5471 GCA_964493155.1 uncultured Pelolinea sp. | reverse complement strand
TGTGCTTTAATATTCAGACAAAAATCTGTATAATGTTATAATGTTGCGCGTTTTTTGGGATATACTGATAACTTCGCTTTAAAAAACAGGAGCGCTATTTGATTACGAATCCAGTAAATTGGCTGATGGGGCTTTTTTCTCTCGATTTAGGAATTGATCTGGGCACCGCCAATACACTGATTTTTGTGAAGGGTAAGGGGATCATGATCCATGAACCCTCATGGGTTGCAATTGACAAACGCTCAAGAAGGCCATTGGCGATCGGGGCCCAGGCGAAAGAGATGGTTGGTCGCACTCCCGCCAATATTATTGCTGTACGCCCCTTAAGAGATGGCGTAATTTCTGAATTTGAGATCACACAGGCTATGCTGGGATACTTTATCGGTCGAGTCCATCAGCAATCTATTGTACCAATGCCGCGGCCGCGTGTTGTGGTCGGCATTCCGACAGGCGCAACGGAGGTTGAAAAACGGGCTGTATTTGACGCGACCATGGCGGCTGGCGCGAGAGAAGTGTACCTGATCGAAGAACCTATCGCGGCCAGTTTGGGTGCCGGGCTGTCTCTGGCAGATGTAAAAGGCACCATGATCATTGATGTTGGCGGTGGTACGACTGAAGTCGCGATCACTTCGATGGGTGGCATTGTTGTATCCCGATCTTTAAGGGTCGCGGGAGATGAACTCGACCAGGATATCATCAATTTTGTACGCAATAAATACAACGTATTTATTGGCGAACGAATGGCTGAACAGATAAAAATTGAAATCGGTTCTGCTTTTCCACTCGAGATCGAAAAAACAATGGTAGTGCGGGGCAGGAACCTGGTTACCGGACTGCCCGAAGCAATCGAAATCTCTTCAATTGAAGTTAGAGAAGCCTTAAACGGTTCTCTTCAGGTCATCATTGATACCATCAAAGATGCGCTTGATGAAGCCCCCCCTGAAATCGGCGCTGACCTTTTGGATACAGGTATCTGTCTGGCTGGTGGAAGCTGCCAGCTGCAAGGATTGGTAGAAAGACTTACAAACGACCTTAAAATACACATCTTCCGGGCGGATGATCCGATGACCTGTGTCGCTCGCGGAGCTGGCATCATCCTTGAAGATCTTAACCGTTTCAGGCACCTGCTTGTGGATATTGATCGCTCGAAGCAGAGATAGCATTAAGTCTGGCATAATTAATCCAAAAAAACATGAAATCAGTTTCACCACAAACACTGCGGAGCGCAGTTGTTGTATTTTTGGTTGTCGGAATTTTATTTCTGGCACTGGGTGGTTTTCTTCGCCCGCTCCTCGGAGCTGTAATGGATCCCTTTGTTAACGCGCAGCGCTGGATATCTGAACGGTTTATGGAAGTATATGATTTCTTCACATTGCCAAGAGATGTTGCTGATTTGCTTCAAAAGAATTCCGAACTGGAAGATGAAGTTTCCGGCTTGCAAAGCCAGGTCATCCAGCTTCAGGAACAACTCCGCGAGGCTGATGTACTTTATTCGCTGTTAGATTATGCCCGTTCGAGACCGCAAGATAAATACATCGCTTCAGCTGTGATAGGGCGAGATCCAAGCCCTTTCTTGCATTACATCATTATTGACCACGGATCAGATGATGGAATCCAGCATGGGATGCCTGTGGTTACTCAACAAGGCTTAGTGGGTAAGGTAGATGCGGTAACAGCCAGTGCGGCGCGAATCCAGCTGATAACTGATCCCGGGTCAGTAGTCAATGTACGTCTGCAAAACCAAACCTCAGATGCCCAAATAAGCGGATCAGTCACAGGTGAGGTGACGCTGGAAATGCTGACACAGAATGTTGAATTGACTCCAGGTGAAATCCTGTTGACTTCTGGTCTTGGAGGAAACTATCCGGGTGATGTGATTGTTGGGCAGGTCATGGAAATAAATTCGACAGAGAATCAATTATTTCAGACAGCCCTTGTACAGCCTGTGGTTGATTTTTCAGCTTTAAGGGCAGTTTTGGTTATCACCAACTTTAATACAATCAATATCAATTCATTAGTTCCGACAGCAGCCCCGTAATGCTCGCAAATTTTATTGCTATACCAGTTTTGGTTGTTCTCACTATTCTGCAAACAACCGCAGTCAGCAGAGTCGTTTTATTTAATGGAAGCGCGGATCTGATATTGCTGGCTGTGGCAGCCTGGGGTGTTAGCGAACGAGGAAAGAATGTGTTTTTATGGGCTTTAATTGGGGGGCTGTTGATCTCATTCACATCCGCTTTGCCATTATTTTCTCCAATAATCCCATATATGGTCATAGCATTGATCGCACGGATCTTTCAAGATCGTCTCTGGCAGGCGCCGATATTGTCTTTGATTATTGTTGTATTTGCAGGTACTTTATTCCAGCATGTCTTTAATATAATATTAATTCAATTGGTGGGTGTTAACATTGGATTTGTGGAAAGCTTCCAAAAGATCACCTTACCTAGCTTGCTGTTAAATTTCTTTTTCCTCTTTCCTGTTTATGTATTAATATCTGATATTGGAAGGTGGGTATTCCCGGAAGAATATTATGAATAATCATGGCAATAAATATCTGCGACTTGAGGGATGGCGGATAAAAGTCCTCTATTTTCTGATAGTAGCAGTTTTCGGGTACTACGCGATTCGATTGTTTGATCTGCAGATATTGAACAGTGAAGCTTATCTCGGACAGGCTGAAGAAAATCGCACTCGTGAGGTCAGTGTTCCAACCCAACGAGGAATTATTATGGACAGAAATGGGGTGGTGCTGGCGCGGAATATTGCTTCATATAATGTCATTATTACTCCGGCAGACTTACCTGGAGATCCGACCTTAGAACCCTTGCCTGGCGCGGTTGAAAAAGTTTATCGAGAATTATCACCTTTGATCAATATTCCAGTTTCCAATGGACAATTGAATGAAGATACCGTACGCCTTTTTACTCCTTGCCAAACTGATTTTGGAATCAAGGAGATCGTCATCATACAGGATACAAATGCGCCATACACAGCTGTTAGAGTTGCCTGTGATGTTGATGAAGAAACAGCTATGCGTATCAGGGAACAAACAGGCGACTGGCCGGGTGTTGAAATCGAAATTATTCCAATAAGGGAATATCCAACCGGGGAGATGACTAGCGAGATTATTGGCTTCCTTGGCCCCATACCAGCAGCGCTGGAAGACGAATACCGGGAATTGGGATTTGTTCCCAACCGGGACAAGGTGGGCTATGCGGGTATTGAATCATCGTTGAATGAGCAGCTGTCTGGGAAGAATGGCACGCGTCTGGTTGAGGTGGACGTGGCAGGCAAGGAACTTCGCGATCTGGTTCCACCCGTGGATCCAGTGCCAGGTGAGAATATTGTGTTAACAATCGATACCCGGCTGCAGGCAGCGACAAAGGCAGCTTTAATTGGTGAAATTGAATGGTGGAATGTTTACTTTAATACGATTCGTTCATCAAATGGTGTGGCCATTGCGATTAATCCAAAAACAGGGGAGATATTGTCGCTTGTGTCATTCCCAACCTTTGAGAACAACCGTATGGCGCGTTTAATTCCAGCATACTATTATGATCAACTAGGCAATGATCCAAACCGGCCTTTGTTTAATCACGCGATCAGCGCGGAACATCCACCCGGTTCTGTTTACAAGCTAGCAACCGCAATCGGTGCCCTTAATGAGCGCGTTATCTCACCTACACAAAGCGTTGACGATCCGGGAAAAATTTCAATACTGGAAAAATACGCGCCAAATGATCCGGGGACGCCCAGAGACTATGTATGTTATGATGATCTGGGTCATGGCCGCGTCAGCTTTCTCAGAGGTATTGCCTTATCGTGCGATGTGTATTTTTATAAAATAGGGGGCGGATATCCAGGTGAGGTGCCAGTGGGTTTGGGTATTGACCGCATGGCAGAATATGCGAAGGCACTTGGATATGGCGAAGTGACGGGTATTGAATTGCCTGGTGAGACAACCGGCCTGGTGCCAACCAGCGCGTGGAAACGTATTAACCTTAGTGAAAACTGGTCCATTGGTGATACCTATATTGCAGCTATGGGTCAGGGTTTTGTTCTTTCTACACCTCTACAGGTCTTGGTTTCTGCTGCTATTGTGGCAAATGACGGTGTTTATATGCAACCGACGCTGGTGGAAGAAATCCAGGATAATGAGGGAAATGTCATACAGCCTTTTACACCCAAAGTAAAATGGGATATTACCAAAGATCCAATGATTGCAGTTTTCGATGAAAATGACATTCCAACTGAAGAAAAAAAGATTGTGGAACCCTGGGTAGTTGACCTAACCCAACAGGGTATGCGCATGACCATAACCGAAGGAACAGGGGAACGCGTATTTCGAAATTTTGTAATAAATGGAAAAGAGATACAGGTTGCGGGAAAGACGGGAACAGCAGAATACTGTGATAATGTCGCCCAATTAAAGAACCTGTGCCAACCTGGCAACTGGCCAACCCATGCCTGGTTTATTGGTTATGCGCCTTATGAAGATCCTGAAATAGCTGTGGTGGCGTTTGTGTATAACGGCGGTGAAGGAGCGAGTGTTGCCGGTCCAATTGCACGAAAGGTACTTGAAGCCTATTTTGAATTAAAAGCAATCGATGCCGGAGAACCTGAATTTGTTGCACCAGAACCAACGGCACCGGAATAAACCACGCCTTAGGAAGTGAAGAAATGTCTGAAAAAAGATTTCCGATCAAAGGATATAAAGAGGGGCTGTTGATCACATTGGGTGAAGGCGACTGGATCAGTATTCTGAATACGCTAATTTCCCAGATTGATGACAAGCCTGATTTTTTCCGGGGAGCAAAAATTGCTGTCGATGCAGGTGAGCGGGTGGTATATGCTGCTGAAATGGGATCACTGCGTGACAAGTTATCTGATCGGGGAGTATCGCTTTTTGCAGTAATCAGCAAATCCAGCCTGACAGAAGCTGTGGCTGAATCACTGGGATTATCAACCCATAAGAGCTTATTAAAGGATCATGGAGAAAGCATCAGAAATGCGAGCATGGATGGAGAAAAGGCGCTTCTTATTCAGAAGACTCTCAGATCAGGCATGTCGGTAAAATATCCAGGACATGTTGTAATAGATGGAGACGTAAATCCCGGATCAGAAATCGTTGCTGGCGGTTCAATTTATGTATGGGGGAAATTACGCGGCACAGCAGCCGCAGGCGCAGATGGATCGGAAAACGCTGTCATCTGTGCGCTTGATTTTAACCCTGCTGGATTGCGCATAGCCAATATAGTAAAAGAGGGACAATTGATTAAGTTAAAAATTAAAAAGAATCCACAAAAAGCGCATATTCATAGCGGTTCGATCATTTTATCTGACTGGAAACAGGATAACCCGTTAAAATAATGAAACTAATAAATCGAACATGGAAAAAAAGAGGAGTGAATGGCAGCCAAAACAATAACGATCACATCGGGTAAAGGCGGTGTTGGAAAAACAACTGC
>CAZBNE010000123.1:0-5569 GCA_964493155.1 uncultured Pelolinea sp. | reverse complement strand
AATTTAATATCTTTGAAGCCAGAAATTTGACGATTCTGAATACCTACGAAAATCTCTTCATTGAGAAGAGTCTCATATCGATCTGCGTTTTGAAGGGTTGTCCATCCATGCCAAATTCTACTTATCATTTCTTTTATTCCTTTCTTTGTTTTATTTCATCCGAGGTATTCTTCAATAAAACTATTTACTTATCTCGATTTTTTGATTGTCATTAATTGACTGAATGTATATGTTCTTTTGAAGATATTGCTAGTAATTTGTTTTCAGCTTTTTAAGAAAAAGCTCAATTTTTATCATTGCCCTGATGGATTCACCCATTCTTTTATTTGAACCAAGGTTCATAATAATATGGGCATCATTCACAGGATCAAAATATAAATGAGTGGAAAAAATGCCTGTATGCCCTTTTATCCTTGGAAGACCACGGAGTAAAAAGAAGAATTCGTCAAAATGGATTTCCATTATTCCCAATCCATAATGAATCCCAGGACAAAATTTTTGGCAACAAGTAGACATCTTTTCAAGGATTTCTTTTTTAATCAAATGACCTCTTTGTAATGCCCGACTGAACAAGAGAAGGTCGTTTGTTGTGGAAACAATCCCTCCTCCTGAAAAGTCGCTGTTGATGATTTTGAACTTGCTGATTTCTACATTGTTAAACCATATATGTTCAATAGTTTTTTGAGGTTGATTATTTGTTTCGGAATAGAACATCAAGTAGGAGTCTTTCATGTTTAGAGGTGCAAAGATCTTCTCTTCAAGGTTCTTTGCGAACGAAATCCCTGTAACCGATTCAATGATCAATCCAAGCAGAATATAGCCAGTGTCTGAATAATGGAAACATCTACCGGGAATATTTACCGCTTCTTGATTATTCCGTGTGTAATCAATCAGCATGTTAGGCGTCCAACTCTTTTGGGAATTGGATAATAATTCTTCAACATAATTCATTCCCGTTGTTGTTCTTCCTTCAAAATAATCGGCAATACCAGATGTGTGTCCTAACAATTCTTTAATTGTGACCTTTTCCACGTAATCAACACCCTGGTACAGAAATAATCGTTCCAGATCGCGAGTATTGAAAAATGATTGGATCGGGTCATTCAACGAAAGGCTGCCTTCCTCAGCCAGTAATTGCACCAATACAGCAGTGAAAACTTTGCCAATGCTTGCAATGTGAAAAGGCTTATTGTCAGCATTGGATGGAAATGTGTAATTCACATCAAGTTTTTGCGAGAACAACTTGATATGTGTGGGTATCGATGGATTTCTTGCTTGGCATTTCTGAAAATAATTATCAAGATGGTAATAAAACTGATTTGCATCGAAGGATTTGGCCATTTTATTGTTTATTCTCCTATTGAGTTACCAATACTACGTTTGTTATTAACATGAGGATCAATATTTCAATTACTTTCACGATGTGGATACCAAAAAATCAAAGAAGTAGTGGTAAATTGATCAATCATTTATGTTGGCTTTTCTTTTGTATTCTCCGGCAATGACAAACGTTAGAATAATAATTGACAAGATGGCGGTCGATATTGCTTGTATTTCATGAACACAAAAAGATCGGGCAAACGAAGCAATAATCCCGTCATGTCTATAAATAAACCATCCGCTGAACCAGGAAAGAACTAATCCAACCATGGTCAGAACTGTTGTTAAGATAGTGAAGATTTTCATTTTTTCTCCTTTTCATATGGTCAATATAATTTCAGCAAATTCCTGAAAAAATCCTTATTGGATTCATTTGGATCACATCATGATCAATTACAAAGGATTGCTCTCCTTTTTTATAAGTTATCGACACTTTTCCATCTTATGTGTTGGAAATTGGAAAAAATGTGACCGCTGTCTTGTTCGTGTTGGGAGTGGATTGCCAGCAAGGTGTTATCCTCCGTGATTTGCCATAATTCCGGCAATCCCTTTGGATCTTTTCGTTTATTTTTTAATTGAGGTTTCTTATTCATTAAGACTTTTTCCATACCAGGATTTATCGGAGCTCGAATAGACTCGGCAAGTGTAAATATCGTTATTGCTTTCTGAAAAGAATCAACGCGAGAGCGATTAATGTGATGATCACTGTACCCATCCCTTGTACAATGTGAATATCCAGTAGATTCGTTCCAGCCACTGTGATGCTTCCTTGTAGATGAATCAATAGACCCAAAAAAATCGCGATGAGCAAGTCCAATATGGATAGCACAGACATAATGATGATAGTATTTTTCATTTCTTTACTCCTTTTTATCTTTTATTCGTAAAAAAAACCGTTTCTCTCAATTTCGGTCAACATCCCTCCTTTCATAATTCACAGATTGATAGATTAATTCATTCACATCCACATTGAAACTGATATCCTCGACTTGAAAGATAGCCCAAGGCTTTCCCTGGTCCAGCCACATCGCTGAACCCACGGAATGGTCGCTGCCGACTGCAGCAAGTTTTCCAGGCTCGTTTTGTAGAATCCACAAAATTTTTGGCTGTCCTTCACCAGGATCACGGTAACGCATCGTTTCCATCGTATCGATCAAACCTGTCTGGGGATTGAAGCGTACTAAAAAATTTTCCTCGTCCTTCTCAAAGGGGACAAACAGAAGTGCTGCATTCGCATTAACTGGCTCCCAATGGACGCGAGGATCAGTCACCCAAAGAGCCGGGAACCACATTGCCTCAGCCCAAACGGTCAGGTTGGCAGCCTGGTTGGTGTTTGGATCGTCTGCTATAGTTGCCATTGGGCTTTCGAAAAAGCTTGCGCCATCGATATACCCCTCGTTGACCTTCATAACAGTGATACCGAAAAATGTGGCTTCAAAGTAGTGGCGGTAATCCTTGCCGGCATTATGTACGAAAACAAAGCGAGCCGGAATTGAGATATTCATGAAGGGTTTGAGAGTCCCTCGTCCCAAGATTACAACGGTTTCGATTACAGGGATTTCATCGCCATAAACGGCGCTGTAAAACCGTTCAACCGGATCCGGAAGCCCACTTGGCAGCGGTATTGTCATTACAGGTGATTCTTCTTGCGAAAATCGAGGAAACGGCTTTGGTCGGATTTGTATCCCCAGCCAGCCTATGGTGCTAATTGCCAGCACTACCAAGGCGACGATGGTAATCCCCCCCATTCTTCCTTCCCATACATGTTTCATAAGGTAATTTCCTTGCTCTCATCCAAGTTTGTTGGCGTCAAAGAGAAGATCGATTGACTCCAATCCTTAATCGCTGCCCAATCTCGAAAGTCGCCGACGGGTGCCCGCAATTTCTTCATCATTAGACGTTCAAGGGGAGAAACCTTAGCGGGATCGTAAAGGCCAGTAAAAAAGGCTTCGTGTGTTATAGGCAATTGAGTATGGATTGGATCCAGGTAAGCAAGCCGCGCTTTTCGACTTCCTTCATCCTCTCCATCATTTCGGAGATGAACGGCAAAGCTAGCAAGTGGAATACGGCTGAGTTCCGATTGATGCTCCTTGATGAAATGGGTGACTTCAGGAAGGGGTGATCCCATTCGAATAGCACTTCCGATTACCGCGTGCGAGTAACCCTCCAGACTTTCTACCTGTTTAACCGGGCAAATATCAACGGTAAATTTTCGTTTTTCAAGCTCCCGGGCAATCTCACGGGCAATTTCCATCGTCGAGTTAGCCCGGGTGGCATAGGTTACGAGCACATAGGGATTCATTGGCTTACTATTCGCTACATCTTTTTCAATTTGCGCATCAACTGGACTGCGAAAAGTAACAGCGCCCATACTTGTACAGGTCAACGCAGTGGCTCCGATACCTGCAGCCATGTAAGTAGTAAATTGACGTCGAGTGATTTTCTTTGACATATTTATCTCCTTTTCATTTTTCTCTTATTTGCTTTACAGAAAGCAGTGTGAGATTAAGATCTCGAATCTGATTGAGCGCTCCATGCAATCTGGCTTGATCGACTCTAGAGGCTCTTAGAATAACCTCCCCATTCTCCAGGTTTTCTATAATCCAACCTGTAAAGTATGTTGACCAATGCTTTTCAAGATGATTTTTCACCCGGATTTCATAAGTTGAGCCGGAATTGGTTTGAGATTTGTTCGCCATGTATTTTTCCATTCGTGTTCCCTATGGGTTGGATTCTTCTGTGTTTGGAAAGTGTGTCTCGTATATAATTTCGCCAAGATCGTTGTAGGTTTCGATCTTCTTAACGTGGAACCTACCCATTCGTGCAGTCAAATAGGTTCTTTCTGAGATGTTGGCTGATTTCACCAAACCATCTTCCCATGTGACTACGACCTTCGAAATTTGTTCATTCCGCAAATAACCGAAGGCAGTGGAATAACCACGTTCTGAAAAGGTGGTCGTCCCGAAACCACTTGCTATAGAAATTGGCACAGTGTTATCAGGGTCGTTTATCTCATGACATAAGCCCCAGCCACCTTTTGCTTCCCATTGAATAAGCAACTTTTTGTCAATTTCCAGGACCATCTCGCATAGTTCAGCATCTCCTTCAATTCGGTGGCCGCTGTACTGAACCAACACCAGGACCATGTCGTTTATATCAACCTGTTGAATGACCTTAACTGTGTTTGGATCAATGTGGTACCCTGCTACAGTCATCACCTTTGCATGGCGGAGCGCGGTTTCACCTGGTGTTAATAGTTCCAGAGGATATTGCTGCTCTTTTTGGTTCTGTGTAAGCAAAATGGTGAATAGAAACACAACGATACCAAAAGCCAAACCTAGACCGATCAATATCTTTTTCATGACACTATCGTAACAAAACGATTGATGTTCGTCGTCTATCTTAAGGTCAGGTTCAGGTTTGTTTTTAACAGGAAAAGCCATCCCGTTTTGAAAGGATGGCTTTTATCTGATCCGGGAAAAAGCTCAAATTATATTAAGTTCCCTGGCTTTTGTAATAGCCATTGTCCGGCTGGTCGCATTAAGTTTTCCCAAGATATTATGAACATGAAATTTGATCGTGCCTTCTGCTAAAACCAGGCGTTCCGCAATTTCACTGTTTGAACATCCTTCAGCAAGCAGTTGGAGGATATCGATCTCCCGCGAAGTCAACACAGCCGGAGGAGCTTCTTTTTGTTTTTCTTCCTTTTGCGTATTACTGAATTCTCTCAGGATTTTCAAGGCGTAATCCTTGTGAATAACTTTTGATTGTTGAAGATATGCGTAAATTAAAGCCCGACTGGATTCTCCGGCATCCAGGAATATCCGCATATACTCACTTGGCTCTGCCAATTCAAAACAATGGCCCAACTCTTTATAAGCCTCATTTCGCTTGTCCTTATGGAATAGTACGATCGCTTTATACAGCAAAACAACCGTAAGTGAATTTCCACGTCCCATCTTGCGGCTATTTATTTCCAACCGTTCTAATAGCGAAAAACAGGTTTCGAATCTCTCTTCCTTTTTATCCAGTTTTGTTTTTTCTATCCACAAACGAACCAGCATGATTAATCGCAATTCCAGGTACTCATCGATCGGATCATTGCTCACGGACCTGGTTTCAAGGTTGGAAACCTGAGTGCGTTCCCATTGATCCAATAGGGTCCATTTTCCTTGTTTTAGCCAGACTT
>CAZBNE010000122.1:0-5571 GCA_964493155.1 uncultured Pelolinea sp. | reverse complement strand
TCATTGCCGGTTTATTGTTAAAAGTCCCGCTAGGAAAAACGACCTATTATAAAGTAACAACAATCATGAAGAATCAGCCATTTGACCCTCCACGCAAAGGGGATTATTCCAAACCGATTTTTGCGCGACTGCGTGATTTGAGTGATGACTGGGCTTTTTTTACCGAGGTTGTACCGCCAGAATCTGATTACAAAATTCCCCAGGTTGTGGTTGGACCGGGTGGCGTGTTTGCGACTTGTCCGGTTAATGAGTTTCCTGATCGACGCGCCTTTAAAGACAATGGGCCTGAATTAGAGAGAGCAAGTAGAAAATTAGGTAATGTATTAGGACAGCAGGTGATTCCGATACTTGTTTTTTCAACTCCCAAATTGGTATCAATTTATAAAGAAAAACATGATGTCAAAACGCGTGTTTTGGGAATTAGAGAAATTGAAGAATATATTAACAAGCGTAGGAAAAAATTGGATGCTACCATGTTGAAAGTAATTGAAGCAAAAGTATTAGAGATGATCAAAGGTACTGAACCAGGAAAATAATAAATATTATTTGATACAGTGAAATTGGCTGAGAAAAATAGCAAATATTATTTTCTGGGCCATTTTCACGAAGCATGGGAAAATCCCATGAAAAGATTACTTCTCTGGAATTAAGAATACTTCTTATGACCAAAGTGGTACACCGCCATGAGAAGAATTTCTGACAAAAGAAAAAAGACACCTTAGAAATTGCATCCAGGTGTCTTTTATTAATTGATTACGACTTCAGATGAAAAGTTGATTTAAATGTATATTTGTCCTCAACCATATCTGTTGCTTAGCGAACATAGCCTCCCTTCCCTCCTCCATCAATACTGATGACATCGCCTGTCATTTTTGCTGATTTCGAAGATGAAAGAAATAGAATTAAATCTGCCACTTCATCTGAATCAATGACAACTCCTAATGCTGTGTTTTTCTTATATTCCTCTTCAATATTTTTTGGATCAAAGCCGTGAGTTTTTGCCCTGTCAGCAACAAACTCCGGAGTCCAGATACCGCTGCGGCCGAAAGTTGATCCAGGCAAAATGCTATTAACCCGGATACCGAAATGCCCACACTCTTCAGCAATACTTCGCGCCAAATGGAGAGCACCAGCTTTTGCTGCGTTATATGCGACGAAATTCTTGCTAGGTCGTATAGCGTTGTCGCTAACAATGAATACCATTACTCCCCCGGTTCCCTGTTTAATAAATAATCTAACAGCTTCTCGAGCAACCAGAAAATATCCAGTACAATGTACACCAAGCATGTCATTCCAAAGCTCAAGAGAAGTATCTTCAACTGGAGAACTTCTTGCAGTGCCAGCATTGTTAACCACAATATCAAGCCGCCCAAATTGCTTATAAACCTGACTAAAGGCTGCCTGTATACCAGTCTCATCACGTGTATCACAAGCTATTGCAAGCGGACTACTTCCAGGAGCAAGCTTAATAATTTCCTGTGCAGCATAATCCAATTTTTGTTGATTGCGCGATAAGATTGCTACCTTCGCTCCTTCTTTTGCAAATTTAATTGCAGAAGAAAGACCTATTCCACTTGAACCGCCCGTAACCAGAACGCCTTTATCTTTAAATTCCATACATGCCTCCAAATCAATATATTAATGAAAATTTATGTCTGTAATTATATTTGACAAATCAATTTCGAGAGAAATTGAATAAAAAATTAACAGATCACCATAATCATATCAGGCAATGCAATTGATTTTTTTTAAAAACGAAATCATCTTTACCCGTTCACAGTATTATCACAAAAATGACCTAACGACTACTTTTCAACTACTGGGAGGCGACCATTTAAATACCAATGCCCGGCTGGTTGATGAATTCAACTAGAAAACATTGCACAGTCATGAACGGATGATACCCATGTTATCGCGGATGATGCGCGGGCTGAGAGATTTCTTATCAGCAAGCTCATTAAGAGTACTTTTACAGCAGTACACGTGGATGATATCCTGCTTGTGGATATTGATCTCAGATGTGCGAGGAACCTAAAAAGGATTCTGTTAAAATAGTATCTATTTGTCACAAACTAATAAGGCGGAACTCGAACTACCCATTTTTGATGCGAACTTGTATAATCAGGTATACAATATAATAAATATGACCTCATTCCAATGCTATGAAATCGTTAAAGGAGGCAAAAAATAAGAAAATATTATTAATGAGTGAGATCTGATTAATAGATTCAAAAAAAAACAAAAAAAAAGGAGATAAAAATGGATTTTGAATTGATAAACAAAATTTTAGATCCAATAATGAATGCAGGCGCATTGTTTATGATATTTTTCGTTTTTACCATTATTGGACTAATCGTACGCTTGAAACCCATATCTGCAATTCGAAATGGGTTGATGATCGCAGTAGGATTTCAGGGTGTGTACATTGTAGTTGATTACTTCCTGGCGAAAATAGGTCCTGTTGCGGGAGCATTGACTGAGCGGTTTGGAGGAGTTTTTTCCTACACAGACATCGGATGGGCAGCATTTGCGTCTTTTGCCTGGAGTTCCCCCTGGGCATACGTACTTGTGGTGATTTTAATTTTGATCAATATTGTCATGGTTCTTACCAAGATGACAGATACATTGAACCTTAATATTTGGGATTTTTGGGAACCGATTTTTGCCGCCCTGATTGTCTTAACGATTACTGAGAATATTCCGCTCACTCTAATTGTTGGTGCTGGTTTGGGCTGGTTTAATTTGATGCTCGCCGATTTCGGCGCCCAAAAGGGATATCTTGCTGACCTTGGATTTACCGGGCTGTCCTTTTATCAAGGCAGCACCCAGCTATGGATGGTGTTTGGCCATTGGCTTTCGAAAGTGTTTGATAAGATCGGATGGAAGGAAGTTAAATACACTCCTGAAAAGATACAAGAAAAATTTGGTGTCTTTGGTGAGCCTGTGGTGTTGGGCGGTATTTTGGCATTAGTAATGGCCATCGCAGCGGGTTTTTTCTGGATAGATGTTGTGATGCTCATGATTTCCTTGGCGACAGCTCTGGTTTTGCTCCCTATGATGACAGGAATTGTCATGCAAGCCTTAGTTCCTGTTACTGAAGCGGCAGTTGGTTTTCTTAAAAAATCTGCGGGAGGCAGAGAATTGTATATCGGTGTTGATCCTGCGCTTGCATTAGGTAATCCAACCACCATTGCAGTAGGAATAATAATGATGCCTGTTATGCTTCTCTTGGCCTTTATTATTCCAGGCAATGTAATGGTGCCGCTGGCTGATTTATCAATAATGATGTTCATTTGGATATTTTTGATTCCACCCATGAAATTCGACCTGCTTCGATCATTTGTCGCAACGGTTATAGCAGGGATTATCATGACAGTTGCTGGCATTAGGATTGCATCTTACTTTAATATGGTTGCTGTCGCCCAAGGGGCTGATATTCCTGCTGGTACAGCTGTATCATCCAGTATTGGTTCCGGCTACCCGGAGATGTTAGTATCCGGTCTCCTTGGTGATAGCTATGCAAGTATTGGTTTTGTTGGAGTGGTGGCGATTGTGGTTGTTAGTGTTGTAATTTCTATAGTTTTTAGACTCAGATATCTGAAAAACAAGGCTAGTTTAGCTAATAGCTAATAGCAGCAAGTATTTTCAAGAGCCTGGTGAAAAATCCGGGCTCTTGAAAAAATATATATTTGTGTAAAGGAAAGAAATGATTTTAGAAAATATGGTAAGTGACGCAGTAAAGAACAGCAAAATTTATAATTTAGACCATTTCCACAAGGCCTGGCAAAATCCATCGCATAGACGGTTGATGGGAAACGAACTATTATATCCACCCTCGCCAAAAGTGGTTGAAGCGATTAAGTCCATGGCACACATGGTAAACTATTATGCTGAAGATCCTGGTACAAACGTTGAGCTTTTAGGTGCATTAGCAAATTATGTTGGGATCAAGGGCGGTGCAGAGTGGATCACCATGGGTAACGGTTCAATGGAAATCATTGACATGATCCCTCGTGCTTTTATTAATCCTGGGGATGAAGTTCTGCTTCCATCTCCAGAATACTCACCTTATGCAAGACGCCCGTTAATTTTCGGGGCGAAAATCGTTGATGTGATTCCGGACAAGAATTTTGAATACAAACTGGAAGACTTTACCAGCAAGATCACACCAAAAACCAAAATGATCATCTTGAGCCGCCCGAATGCTCCCATAGGCAATCTGGCCACCCGGGAACTGGTGGAAGGACTTTGCAAGACAAACTGTATTGTTGTTGTTGATGAGGCTTATGTTGAGTTTTCTGAACAGACTATCTGCGATTTGACTTCAAAATTTGATAATTTTATAATAAGTCGAACATTTTCTAAGGCCATGGGATTGGCTGGAATCCGCCTGGGTTTTGTTGTGGCAAATCCAGAAATAATCGGATACATAAACCGCATCCGAACTAATTCAAATGTAGGTTTATTGACCCAGGTTGCTGCACTTGCAGCTCTTAAAGATGCAGAATACATTCGGAAGAATGTTCAACTGGTAATTAAATCTAGAGAATGGTTCCAAAAAGAAATCGCCAAAGTTGCTGGAATAAAGGTTTTTCCCTCAAAGGGCAACTCAGTATTATTAAATGTTGATGAAACCGGCAAGATTGCTGAAGACTATGTACAATATTGTTGGGATAAAGGTTTTATTATACGAAATCTATCAGGCGGAAGAAACATGGAAAGCAAGGGGTTCTTCCGTGTGACTGTTGGAACTCAACAGGATATGGAATTCATGGCTAAGCATATCGCTGATTTCGCCAAAAAATAAGCAATTTTGTTTTATTAGGGAATAATCTATGCGGATTATTCCCTTTGTATTTTTCTCTCATATATTCTTTTAGAAATTATAATTAAATCGCTACTGAAGTAATGATGTCATATGGTGATAGTAATGGCGAATGATATTGTTTCAATCATAATCAGCACAGACCATCTGGGCTTACCTCTCAAAATGCCCTTGGTGATTATCTGAAAGAATTGGGATATCAGGTTAGGGATTTCAGCATAAATTCCGACGATCCTGTGAATAATCCTGCTGTAGCCGTTGAACTTTGCGAAGAGATATATGCTGACAAATTCACGCGAGGCATCCTGTATGGCTATCACAGCCTCAACGAGATACCCGGTGTACGTACTGCGGTAATCCATGACTCTATTTCTGCTGAACGTGCTTGGGCAAGCAAAGACGCATAGGTGGCTGCTCTTGGTTCCCTGGTGATCGATGTTAGTGCAGCCAAGAATATGTTGGAAGCTCCGCTTGAAAATGAATTCACAATTGATGGATGGTTGCAGCTAAAAGTAGATTTGATCAATGCCCTGGATAAGAAACGACAAAGAGAAATTATTAATCCGATATACAAGCAGATTAAATTTAAGGAGAAGCTATGCTCAAAGCAGATATTGACGCATTTTACGCTGACCAGATAAACCTTGATCCACAAAAATACCTGGTACTGAAATACTATTTTGAAACACTAATCGAACCGCGCGAAGCCGCCGCACATCTATGCAGTGAGATGTCTACTGCGCAGT
>CAZBNE010000121.1:0-5649 GCA_964493155.1 uncultured Pelolinea sp. | reverse complement strand
TTTTGTTCCAAATCAAAAGAACAGGTCTTTCTTTCTAGAACTACTTTTACAAGCTAATTAATTTTAACACAAATTTTATTGTAAAGTTTACATAAACACCCTTGACAAATTTGTCAAGGGGAATATAATTAGAACTTATATTCTATTAGGAGGAAAAAATGTCATACGATATTAAGATGCTCGACCTGTCCGATCAGCCGACTTTGGGAATGCGCTCGATCATGCCAGTTGAAAAATTGCCTGAGTTCTTTGGCAAAGCCTACGGGGGTGTTATGGCTTATCTGGGAGAACTGGGGGAATATCCATCAGGAATGCCATTTGCCGCATATCATAATCTGGACATGGACGCGCTGGATATTGAAGCAGGTTTTCCAGTCTCGAAGAAATTTGAAGGCAAAGGGGAAATCAGAGCAGGAACCATACCTGCGGGAAAATTTATTTCTACCATGCATGTTGGTTCCTATGATTCGGTGAAAGACGCATATTATGCCTTAATTCAATGGGCCAAACAAAAAGGATTTGAAACCACAGGCATTTCATATGAATATTATCTAAACGATCCATCTTCTGACCCTTCGATCATACCCGAAACAGAGGTCCGCATCCAACTAAAATAAAAGAGACAGATTCGTAAACAAAGAAACCTGACTCCACATTTCTTTTTATTAATATTTCATCAATAATAACAAAAATACACAAACAGTAAATAAATTTCGATATACTGAAAAGAAAAAGGAGTCAGCCATGTCAGTTGCACGAATTACGGAGATCAAATCCTCTTCAAAAGTTAGCTTCGATGATGCGATCAAAGAAGGCTTGAAAAAGACAGCCAAGACCATTGAAAATATTAAGTCCGCCTGGGTAGGAGAGCAGGAAGTGCTGGTGGATGACAAAGGGAATATCACGGAATATAGAGTTTTACTGAAAGTGACATTTATCGTTAATTGAGTTCAACTTTTCCTTCGGTTATGAAAAACAAATGATAGGTATTCTTTGTAGAAAACAAACAAAGAAAAAAAGATGGGCTTGTCCTAAACTTAAATGGCAGGCTCATCTTTAACCACAGGAAAATATAAGATCTAACTTGCCACCAGGTTATGGTTTTATATCTTTTCAAGCCCAAAGAATTGATTTAACGAAATATGATCTGGCTGTAACCCAGATCGTTTAAGAGTCGTTCCAAAAAAACCTGGGCATTGATCGCCGCTTGAACCAGTATGCCGTCCTCTTCAGCCGCCTTCAGGATCTCCGCCTCAGCTGCCTGACGCGCCAGAGTCTCAAGATCGCGATCTGATTTTCGCAGCAAGCCTGTTTCGCGATCATATACATAGGTCTTATCATTATCCAGACTGGCGCTGAAGATTTCTGCATCCGGCAGTTTCACTTCCAGAATTCCATCTGTAAACTTCAGGTTTTCTACGCTCAGTTTGGAAAGGTCCACACCCGCGATGACGGTGCCATGTGCCACCAGCAGCAGTCTGTCGCCGAAAAGTTCAGCAATCAGCTCCTGCCCTTCTTCAGCAGTGATCACCTTCTCAAGCGTGTACTGGATCGTCTCCAGGCGCGCCAGCGGGCGGATCTGATGGATGATGGTCACAGGGTCGGGGATGATCGTAGGGGTTGGATGCAAGATGGTGGAAACCTGAGTGCCGATGCGCTGGCTGGTGTCAGAGATCGGCTCAAGGGCTGTGGTAAGAGCATTGCGAACAAGCAGAAAACCGCCGATCAATACACCCAAATTAATAATAAGCAAGATCCAGATCCACCAGGTTTTTTTCATGGCTTTTTTCCTGTCTATTATTAATTTTAGACCAAAAGTATGATCACCGTTATGCGTTTATTTGGTTTCGTCTTTCAACCAGGGCACAAAAACGAGGGCTGAGAGTGCAAGCGCCGCGCTGATAAGAAAAACGGTCAACGTGGGCATTCGGTCAAGCATATATCCGGCAGCGATGCCTGCCAGGGCAATCACGCCGTAATTCAAACCCAGGAAAAGCCCGTTGGTTAGCGAACGATCCTCAGGATTGTTCTCCTGCAGCATCGCCATCATGGCAGGCATGAGCATAAAACTAAAAACACCCATCAGAGCGATCAGGACCAATTGCATGATTCCGGTAATATAGATCGAGGCTGTAAAAAACAGAACAAAACCGGCCAGGGAGATGGCAGTCACCCATTTCACACCGATCCGGTCATGCAGCAGCCCGCCAACATAATTACCCGCCACGCCGGCGCCAAAATAAAGCGAGATTGCGAAACCCGACATCCACAGGCTGGCACCCTGCTCAACAATATAGACGGGCAGATATGCATACGCGCAGGCGTGTGAAAGGGAAATCGCCAGAGTGATCGCGGCTATCGGCAGGAATTGCCTGATGATGCGTTTCTTTGATTTTTTATTCTGCACTGTGATCGATCCTGACTGATGCGTATCTTTGAAAGCCAAAGCAGGCAAATTCTTCCGGATTATTACCAAAGCCAAGCTTGCTACGACGCCCAATACAGCCAGCCATGGCATCTGGCGTATTGACCAGCGTGTCAGTACAGCTGTAACCACCAGGGGACCGAGCATAAAAGCGATCTGGCCGGCAATATTCCAGATCGCCATCAGCCTCCCCAAAGCAGCCTGGTTGACCCCGGCGATATCTGCAGGACCGATGGCATGATAGAAATAAATGCTTATTCCGCCTATTGTCAACACCAGAAAGAGCAGATAGAAATTAGGAATGACGCCCAACATGCTCATGCATAAGGCAGTGATCATTGGTGTGAAAACCATATACCCTCGGATGTCTCGCTTGTCCGCAAGGCGGCCGATAAACGGCATGAACAAGGCAGTCAATTCCAGGCTCAGGTTGAGAATGCCTGCCTGAACCTTGAGCAAGCCCATTTGCGTGATCAGCACCGGAAGAGTTGGTGCAAAAAAACTGAGGAAAAAATCATTTGAGAAATGAGCGGTGGTATGAAAGAGTGTATCCTTCAACATGCTGGCAGTGGATATCGCTCTGTGGTGATTATTCATTTCGATGGTCAAATTTCACGCCTCTTTTCGATTAAATGTTAGGCTGAACCATCACGTATTTGCTAAAACAAATTTTCTTTGAAATAAATGTCTAAATATATCTATCAGGATTTATTAAAAAGTTGTTTTAACATAGTGATGAAGAGGTCGCGGTCCGCACCTTTGGCAACAACCGCGTTTGGCTTTGATGTCCTGTTTCTATTGCCAACATCGCACAAGCTCATCCCGTCAGTGATGCCGTGGGATATACTGATATCCACATTTACTGCCATGCATTCCTTCAGGACTGCAGGGTTCAATAGCGCACATACCGCCAATACATCGTGGACGGGGACAGCATCAGGAACCTCCAACGGCTGGAAGTTTTTGTAGCCGTTGATTCTGCGAATGATCAGATCTGCGCACAGTTCCGCTGCCGGCGTTTTGAACCTTCTGATTTCTTCAGCTTCCGATCTGGTTACATATGCCGCGTGTGTGGCATCCAGTGGCACCAAGCGGACAGGCGCGCCGCAATCCATTACAATCTTGGCAGCTTCGGGATCAACCCAGAAATTAAATTCCGCGCCGGAGGTGATGTTATTGACAAGGTATCCCCCGCCCATAATGATGATCTCTTTTATATTAGCAGTGATTTTCGGCTTGATACGAAGCGCCATGGCCAGGTTGGTCAATGGGCCGACAAAAATGAGGGTCAACTTTTCTTTTGAATTTAAAAGCGTCTCAATCAGCCAAAAAACCGCATGCTGAGGCTGCTCTGTCAGGCTGGTTTCCGGAGCTGGAATATGATCGCCGTGAACATCCTCTTCCCTGGATTCAGGCCCCTTGTAAGGTATATTGCTTCTTCTACCATTTAATAGTGTTGAAACCATGGGCAGTGCGCAGCCCTTGAACACGGGAATAGTTTTACCCAACAGGCTCACCACCCGCAGCGTATTATCGGTGGTGATTTCCACGTTCCGGTTGCCATTAACGGTCGTGATCCCCAGCAGCTCTATTTCCTGCGATAAAGCCGCTGCCATAATAGCAATGGCGTCATCCGAACCGGTATCTACATCCAGGATCACTTTATGGATCATCATGCGCTCCTTTTATTTAGCCAAATTTTTATTTACTACATCAATGCTTCACGCATGATCTCAATGAAACGATCACAGTTGATGCTGATGCCGACTTCAACATTGGGTGTCTGCTTTTTCGACTTTTTATAATCAGATACCGTACAGCCGCGGGTAACAGAGCCACGCAGTTCAATTTCAATATGCATAGGCCGGGTTTCCATTACTGTTGGCTCGATCAGCGCAGCAACCGCGCAGGCATCAAAAATGATCGCACCCCCCCAACCTTGCTTTGCATGGATATCCACAACAATATCCATCACGTTAGCGGCAGCGATCGCCCAGGGCGTGTTTAGTTTACGGATGCTGTTGACATCTTCCTGCTGCACCTTGGCAATATCCGTCACTTCCAGACCAACCATCGTAATAGGAATGCCTGAGGTGTATACCATATAAGCTGCTTCGGGATCTGCGGCGATATTAAATTCAGCAAAATTGGATGAATAGGCACCCCCCATGGTCACAATACGCGGGATGCGATCCTTTAAACGGGGTTCAATACGCAGGGCTAAAGCGAGATTGGTCAGAGGACCAATCGGCATGAAAATCGTGTCATCCCCCGCGCCGCTCATGTAATAATCGATGAGAAAGTTGGTCGCATGTTTTGGTTGAGGCTTAATGGTTGCTGGTGGAAAAGGCAGTTTTACGATCTGGTCACCGCTGCCGCGTATGATTGGTCCGATCAATGGCGATTCTGACCCTGAAAATACGGGAACATGTGCCAGTTTGCCCGCCTCAAGCAGGCGGAGTGTGTTATCTATGGTCTGTTCCAAAGGCGCGTTGCCGTGCACCGGCAAGGCTGCCACAAGTTCCAGGTCCTTGTGATGACCGGCAATCAGCATTGCCACCGCATCATCACAGCCGGTATCAACATCCATTATGACTTTTTGCGCCATGAATTCTCCTGAGATAAGAGCTATAAGGTGGGATAAAACGCGATTCGTGCGTTGGGCACGCGCTGGCTCAGGCGGCTGAGGCGAGCCTGAACCTCTTTTCTGATAGCCTCTTTGTCAATGGTCAACAATTTCCTGCCGCGCATTAACACTTTGCCATCACACAGTACAGTATCCACATCTGTCGCGCGCGCACAGTAGATCAACGCAGCCAGCGGATTTGCGCGAGGGGTCATGTGCAGCCCATCCTGGCGGATGAGTGTGATATCTGCCAGCATACCCGGTTTAATTTCACCCAGCCTGCCTTCATGCTTCAGTACTTTTGCGCTGCCGCGAAAAGCGATATCCACCACTTGATGCATCGGCATAACCGTCGGATCAGACGTCTGGTATTTCACAAACAAGGGGATCAGCCGCATTTGCTCCATGATATCCATGCTGTTATTGCTTGCTGCGCCATCTGTTGCCAGCCCTACAGGTATGCCAAGTTCAAGATATTTCATGATTGGCGCCAAACCTGAACCATGTTTCATATAGGTCCTGGGCGCCTGGGCGATGCCAGTTGGTGCTGCAGCCAGTAAATCAAAATCATCATCTTGCGGGTAAACACAATGCCCGA
>CAZBNE010000120.1:0-5700 GCA_964493155.1 uncultured Pelolinea sp. | reverse complement strand
TCTTTGCCGGGCTCCGCGCCTGCCGTTGTGATACCGCTGACGAGCAGGATCATCAGACTTGCGATCAGTATGGAAAGAAATTTATGCCCTTTCATCGGTTCCTCCTGTCGGTTGTTCGAAAAACATTACTCATATGATCGATAATTTTCAAAAAAGACCAATTTATGTATTCTGATCAGTGAGGGGGTGATGAATCCAGATTCTTTATAAAAAAACAGAATAATGTATATTGTATAGAAAAAGGGTCGGTTTTACAACCATCAATTTCAAAAGGCGTTTCCTGCGCGAAGTGTCCGCTTACTGCTATACTGAAAGTTGCAGTTATAAACCGTGCACATGCTAATTGCAGATAAACCTAATATTTTCAGCTGTCATCGCGGGGTAGGTCACCCTCACACGAAGTGTGCTCTTCGAGTAAGGGTGACATCTGGTGAGGATTACGAGGAGCGAGGCAACCGATAAGCAGATTGACCGGTTGGTATATGAATTGTATGGATTGACGAATGAGGAGATAAAAATGGTTGAAGGGTAAATCCTTTTATGTATTGATACTAAATGAAAAGAAAATTGTTAGATATTTAGGTTGTCATATCAATGGTTGATTGAGTAGGAGGTAACAAGTTGCCAGTCATTCGCCCCTATCGAAGAACCTGCCGCCAATTTGTGGATGGAAGTTACGCAGATAGCGGTAATTCGGGTTACATCACCCATCCAAAATTCGCTCAGGAGCCAGGGCACTATATCAGGGCATTTCTGCTTTTGATAAAAGATCTCCAGGAAGTTTTTGATTACATTGAACCAGCAGATGAAAATCTTGGTTGTTTCTCATATCGTATTCATGCTTTGTTGCTTCGAGCGTGCGTGGAAGTTGAGGCTAATTGCAAAGCTATTCTAAAGGAAAATGGATACATCAAAAAGAGTAAAAAGGGTAATGATCTAGATTTGAAAATGGAAGATTATAAGAAAATCAACACAACACACCGTTTATCTTCATACCAGGTAAAAATACCTTATTGGAGAGGATCACAGGACATATTATCCCCATTTTCTGCCTGGTCAACGGGCGACCTTTTACCCTGGTATGTAGCGTACAATAAAACAAAGCATGACCGGCAAGTTGTATTCCAAGATGCAAATTTTGGGCACCTGCTCAACGCATGTTGTGGTGTATTAGTGATGTTGTCAGCGCAATTTGAAAGAGAAGATTTTTCACCGGGAGATTCGGTTTTGTCATTTGGAGGCCCAGATGATGGAATGGAGAGTGGCATTGGGGGGTATTTCCGGGTCAAATTTCCTAATGATTGGCCACCTGGCCTACGATATGATTTTGATTGGCAAAAACTAAGGGCTGAAATAGATCCGTTTCAAAACATAGATTACTCGAAGATCACTTAGAACGGCTGAATTTGGTTGCTTTTGTTATTGGTTTGTAGAAAATGAATTGCATAATTATAATAATTTAAAATCTTTGGGTTTTCGATTTTGGCGGTTATCGCAACACACTGTAAGCAATTTGCTTTTACGAATTAAATAAAATGGTAAAAACCTCTTTTTGAATGAATTGCTTGATATAAAGGTGATTTATAATCTAGCAACTAATAATTGGATAAACGATTGGATATTGCATAAACAAAGGGAGATGATTTATGTCAAAGGCCCAAAATCAATATATACATGTGATACCACATATTGAAAGATGGGTTGTTAAGAGCGAAAGCAACAAGAAAGCAACATCTGTTCACCCTACTCAACGTGATGCGATTTTTGCGGCGAGAAAATTAGCTCAAAGTGTGAAAGGTGAGCTTGTGATCCATGCTCGAGATGGACGAGTTCGCGAACGGGATAGCTATTGTTCTGACCCTCTACCACCAAAGTCACCACGCAAAGTATTGTTTCCTAGTGGAAAGATTAAAACCAAAGAACGAGAGATACGAAAAGCTGTCAATGAGGTTATAAAAGAAACTCAGGACAAAATAAAAAAGGATTCTTGGGGGATACCCAAGAAATAAAGAAAAAAATATTTTGTTAGATACTACTTGTCAAAAAGTAAGATGATGTAATACACTACATCTGTGCAAAAAATACACCGGGATTTTAATAAAAACGTTTTTATTAACTGCCCATTTGATACTTCCTATACCCATCTATTTAATGCGATAATTTTTACAATCCATGATATTGGATTTAGGCCTCGATGTGCGCTTGAGGCTAGTAATGCAAACCAAAATAGGCTTGACAAAATTCTCGAAATCATTTCTCAATGCAAGTACAGCATACACGATATCTCACGTACTGAAATTGATAAATACACGGGGCTTCCACGGTTCAATATGCCTTTTGAATTAGGTCTAGATTTGGGATGTAAAAGATTTGGAGAATCATTTCAGATAGAAAAAGTCAGTCTTATTTTAGATATTGAACCTTTTCGTTATCGAAAGTTTATCTCAGATATATCAGGTCTGGATATTTCTCCACATAGAGGTAAAGAGAAGGATGTTGTTCGCGTTGTAAGAGACTGGCTTAGCCTCGAATTAGATACAAAACTAATCATCATCCCTGGTGGTGACATGATCTTTCAGAGATACCAGGTGTTTAAACTAGCTTTGCCTTTTCTTTGCAGAAAGCTTAATTGGAAGCAAAAAGAGCTTCCATTTGCCGATTTTTCATATGCTGTTGCATCTTGGATAAGTGAGAATCCTCTTCAACTCTAAATTAAATAATTTACTTCCTTTGCTGTTCATGTGGAAGAAAAAACCGAGAGAATAACAATAATGAAAAAAAGTTGTGATTCACGTTATTGAAGAATTATGGCAAGATAAATTGGAAAGGATACTTTTATTACAAAGAATAACTATTAATCATTGTTTATGAAGTCTGTATAGATTTAATAATTTCGGCCGGCTACAGCACCGGCGCCGGGCTGCTGCTGAAATCGTGTGGGTTGCTCGTTACTTGTTAATCTAGGTATAACAAAAGAACCGCAATTATGAAAACGGCAATATCGAAATCCTTGCTTGTCAGGCTCGTCATCGCTGAATAACGGCCTTCAACATAGAAATAGATACGGCGATTATCTCTTATGCTTTGTCTTATCGACTAACTCCCACCTATAACCTTTTCTTGCTGTTGGTGGCAACGGTTCGTTTTTGGTAACTGTGGCTTCTCTGCCTGTGGGTTTAGCAGTAGTATTAACTTCAGCATATTGTCCGGAAATATCTGCTTTTTCACCCGGCTTTTTTATATCTGCCATTTGATGCTCCTTTTATCAAACGATCAATTGTTTAGTTAACGAGTTGATGAGCCAATGCAGTAGGCGCAATTATCGTAACCTTCCAAAGTAGCTTGGAAATTTGAATCTGGTGTAAATGTGACTGCATGACCAGCCTGAATAAATTCATTAATTTGGCATTGGCTGGGCCCAGTTTTTTCATTGTCGAGATCATGAACTTCTTTTTTATTCGAATTACCAACGAAGCGCTTGCCATTTGTGGGATAACCATATCGTCGTGCCATAATTTTCCTCCTATTTTATTAATTGATTATACATTGAAGCATTAATAGGATGGTAGCTGTCAACCTTCAGCAAAAGCGAGAAATAAAAACAATACAACCGTATAAAATAAAGACTCATTCCTTAGGAATGAGTCTTTTAACTTGCTTAAATATGTCAAAAAGTGTCAAATAATGTCAACTTTTGTCAACTCACCACAGATATTTGCCAATTCGTCATTGCGAGGAGCGCAGCGACGAAGCAATCTGTAACATTATTAGGATGAGATTGCTTCGCCCAAATGAGGGGCTCGCAATGACCTATTAATTACTCCTCTTCCGTCTCACGTAAATGCGGGAAGAGGATCACCTCGCGGATGGAGCGCTTGTTTGCCAGCAGCATCACCAGCCGGTCAACGCCCATGCCGAAACCGCCGTTAGGTGGCATGCCGTAGGCCATGGCGCGCAGGTAGTCCTCGTCCAGCGGGTGGCGCTCCTCATCGTCCTCGCCGTAGGCGCGCCCCATTTCCAGGAAGCGCTTTTCCTGCTCCAGCGGATCGTTCAGCTCGGTGAAGGAGTTGCACAGCTCCATGCCGCCGACAAAGCCCTCGAAACGTTCCACCACTTCGTGATTACCGGGCACATTCTTGGCCAGCGGCGAAATGCCGCGCGGGTAATTATATAAGAAGGTCGGCTGGATAAGGTTGGGCTCCAGCAGGTCGCCGATCATGCCGTCGATCAGCTTGCCGCGTGTGGCGCCTACCTTGGGGTGCAGGTCTTTGGCAGCCATGGCCTTGAAGAGCGATTCTTCATCCGGGTACTGGTCCACGTCAATGCCGGCTGCGTCAATCAGGCCCTGGCGCAGTTCCACCCGCTTCCAGGGCGGCGTCAGATCGATGTCCGCGCCGTTGAACTGGATGTGCATTGTGCCCAGAACATCCTGCGCCGCAGTGGAGACCATCTGTTCGGTCAGTTCCATCACTTGCAGGTAATCCGCGTAAGCCCAGTAGAACTCCAGCTGGGTGAACTCGGGATTGTGTTTGAAAGAAACGCCCTCATTGCGGAAGTCGCGCCCGATCTCGTACACGCGGTCCAGCCCGCCCACCAGCAGGCGCTTGAGATACAGCTCAAACGATATGCGCAGGTACAGGTCCTGGTGCAGCTGGTTGTGATGCGTGATGAAGGGCTGCGCCGCCGCGCCGCCGTACAGGGGCTGCAGGATAGGCGTTTCGACCTCGATGAAGCCGCGCCCGTCAAAAAAACGCTGCAGGGAGCGCACAACCGCTGTGCGCAGGCGAAAGGTTTCGCGCACGTCCTCATTAATTGCCAGGTCGGCATAGCGCTGGCGGTAGCGTGTTTCAGGGTCCGACAAGGTGGCGTGGCGGACGATCTCGCCGTCCACCTCCTCATCCTTGGCAGCCGGCAGGGGGCTGACGGCCTTGGCCAGCATCTTGAAATCCGCCACCAGCAGGGTTACCTCGCCGGTGCGCGAGCGCATGAGCGTGCCGGATGCCTGCAGAAAATCGCCCAGGTCGAAATGCTCTTTAAAGAACGCCAGGCGCTCTTCGCCCAGTTCGTTGATACGCAGCATCAGCTGAATGCGCCCGCTGCCGTCTTCCATATGAGCGAAGGCCAGCTTGCCCATGTGGCGGATGGAACGCAGCCGACCGCCGAGCGCTGACCTGACATCATATGCGCTTGCCGGGTTGGCCTGCTCAAAGGCGCCAAAGGCGGCTACCGCTTCAGAGATCTGCTGCGTCACGCCGCTGCGCGTGGGGTAGGGCTCAATGCCCTGCGCACGCATCTTTTCAAGCTTTTCAACGCGGATCTTTTCCAGTTCGTTTAATTCCATGCGTCCATCCTCACCTGAAATATAAAAATACCCGCCCGATACCCGGGCGGGTATGCCAGGCAGTGTCAGATTATGATATTTTAATTATTTTAACGTTAAAACTGCCGTCGGGCGCGTCAATACTGACCACATCGCCCACACCGTGGCTGGCCAGGGCTTTGCCCAAAGGCGATTCATTGGAGATCTTGCCTTCCTTGGGATTCGCTTCCGCAGCACCCACCAGGGTAAAGGTCTCCTTGACGTTGGAGCCTTCTTCCTGGATCACATATTTCTTTTCGGTGATGATCTTGGCAGCAGCCAGCAGGTTCTCCAGATCCTGGATCTTGCCTTCCACAAAGGCCTGCTCATTTTTGGCAGCT
>CAZBNE010000119.1:0-5776 GCA_964493155.1 uncultured Pelolinea sp. | reverse complement strand
AAGTGCACGATGGCAAGGTGATCTCCACCCGCTTTCAGGCCATGGAAAAGCGCGGTTTTACCCTGATGGTGCAGGGTGTACCGGCGGAACAGATGCCGGTGATCGTTCCGCGCATCTGCGGAGTATGCTCCACAGCGCATCATGTGGCAGCGGTTAAAGCACTGGAAAATGCCTACGGTGTTCAGCCGCCCAAACTGGCGGATGATCTGCGCGAGATCCTGCTGTTGGGGCAGATCATCCAGAATCAGGCCACCTCTCTGTTTGTATTCACCATGCCCGACCGGTTGGGCGTGGACAGCATTTTTCATATCTCATCCGAAGAGGCCGATAAAGCCACCCGGTTCAGTATTGCCAGGGGCGCTTTAAAACTGCGCCAGTTGGGCACGGAATTGATCTGCCTGGCAGGCGGGCAGTTCATCCATCCGGTTAAGGCAGTAGTGGGCGGGATGAGCAGCACTATCGATGCCCCCACGGCAGCTTCATTCCGCCAGCACCTTCTGGACACACTGCCGGAAGCCTGCGCCCTGGTTGAGTTCTACTGGCAGATCTCGATGCGCATGAAAGAACGCATCGGCACATGGGGAGACGACCAGCCGGCTTTTTATATCACCTCAACAGGGCGCGATACCCCGTGCTATAACTCCGACATCATCCGGGTGATGACCCCGGCGGGCGAGTGCTGCCGGGAATTTTCCGCGGGCGAATTCCGCAGGTACCTGACCTTTGAGGAGACCGATTATTCCTATGCCGGGCGCACGTCATATGAAGGCGGGGTTATGCGCGCCAATTCGCTGGCGCGCGCCAATATGACGCGCACCATGGGCACCAAACTGGCAGGTGATTTTCTACACCAGCTGCGCGCAGAGTTCGGCCACCCGGCACACCCCATCCTGCTGTTTGACCTGTGCCGCGGCATCGAGCTGGTGTATGCCATTGAGCGCGCTGCCGCGCTTCTGGAGCCGCCGCTGGATTATGATGATCCGCAAGTTGCCTATGCGCCCAAAGACGGCGAAGGCTGGGGCCTGGTGGAAGCCCCGCGCGGACCGCTGATCCATCACTATGTGATCGAGCAAGGCGCCATCGCGCTGGGTGAATTCATCATCCCCACGGTGCATAACATGCTGGCCATCGAACGCGCTCTGCGTGTTGCAGCGGAAAGATATATCACCAGCGACAGCGTCAACCTGGAACTGGAGCGTGCCGTGGGTCGCGTGGTGCGCGCTTTTGACCCGTGCATCGCCTGCGCGACACATTGAACAAACAGGATATATTACTGATAAATGTTACTAAGTCAGATTGGGCATGGAGTTGCACTTGTTTTGATTGATATTTTTACGCTTGACACAGAACTAATGTTCGTGTATCATATAGTACAAATGTCCGATTAATTGCCTGACAAAGGAGGCAGCCATGGCGCGCAGAAGCGAAGGATTGAGCAACCGTCACAAGAAGATCATCACTTTCCTGACCGGGTTCCAGGAGGCGAACGGTTATTCACCCTCCATTCGGGAGATCGGCGAGAGCATCAACGTACGCTCTACCTCTCTGGTGGATTACTACCTCAAGCAGCTGGAGGATATGGGCTATATCTCACGCGAGCAGCACATTTCGCGCAGCATCTGCCTGGTCAAACCGGCCGAGGCCGCCAAATCGCCCGCCGAGTTGGTCGCCGACGGCCTGCGCAAAGCCGGCAGCGTGGTAAACGAATTGCTGCGCATTCCGGTGATGGGGCGCATCGTGGCCAGCGAGCCCATTCCCATGCCCGCCAGCGACAGCGCATATTTTGATTCAGAAAGCAGCATCGAAATCGCGCGCAGCCTGCTGCCGCTCAAGGAAAAAGGCGATGACCTGTTCGCGCTGGAAGTGCAGGGTGATTCCATGATCGACGCCATGATCCACAACGGGGATATCGTCATCATGAAACGCGCCCAGCAGGCCCAGAACGGCGAAATGGTAGCCGTGTGGCTGGACGATAAAGACGAGACCACGCTCAAGTATTTCTTCCGCGAAGCCCAGCGCATCCGCCTGCAGCCCGCCAATCCCACCATGGGGCCGATCTACGTGGAAAATCCCGCCAGCCTGCGTATCATGGGCAAGGTGGTGATGGTCATCCGCCAGATGCAGGGCACGCTGACAAGGCCATTGGCAAATTAAATCCCCGACTACTTTATTTGGATCAGATAATCCCCAAACCGCGCTGACATACAGTCAGTGGGAGTGCGGGATTTTTTTGCTTAAGCAAAGTAATAAGACCTCCGAACAACGCTGGGCGTCCAACCGCATAATGAGCGGGGGAGACTTTGGGGATGAGATCGCTTCACTATGCTCGCGATGGCAGGTTGCCTGAGGTTGGTTTTAACGATACGAAAAAATCCCGCCCGGCATGGTATCACTTGCTTATTGACTTTTACATTTAATAATTGTATGATGTAAAGATAAAGCGGCTTCATCGCAGCCCAAGAACAGGAGGGGCGTGATTGCAGGCAGCAGCAGTAGAGATGCGGGGGGGAGACCAGCATCCAGATATCCTTGAACTATCACTGTATCAGGATTTTTTTCATTTATACCATCTCAGCCACTAAGGAAGGAGGACAACTTACCGAAAAAATCATTTCCATTTAATCAAAATTCAAAAAGGGAGAAAGATCCAAAAAATATTTTCACATGGAACAGTACTGGAAAAAAAACAAAGGAGACATTGAACATGAAAAAAAGAGTGATCTGGCTGGCAGTTCTGGCACTGCTTGCCATTTTTTTGATCAGCGGGACGGCCTTCGCCGAGGGTGAAGAACCGCCCGCCGCGCCAGAAGAACCGGCAGCACCTGCCGAAACTGCGCCGTCGCCGGAAGCGCCGGAAGCTCCCGCAGAACCAGCCCCGGTGGTTGAAGCAGCGCCACCTGCGGCTGAAACGCAGCCTGAAGCACCGGCTGAAGAACAGCCGGCGGTAGAGGAAATTCCGGCAGCTGAAATGGCACCGGTGGCTGAAGAGGCGCCAGTGCTTGAATCGGCGCCAGTGGTAGAGGAAGCGCCGATCGCTGAGGAGGTTCCGGTAGTTGCAGAACCACTAACCACTGAACCGGCGATTGAACCCGTCGTGGAAGTTCCCCCAACAGAAGAAATTTTGACCGCGGAGGAAGAGCTCCCGGCCGCGCAAGAAGAGATCGTCCTGGTGGACGCCCAGGGTGAACCCCTGGTGCTGGCTTCTGAAGAAACCGCGGAAATGATGGAAAATGCCGATCCGTATTTTACAGTTGATACTACCAAATACTGCTTCGTACCATTAGCCGGGTCTTGTGATGCAAGCTGTGATGTATGCGTCAAGCACGCTTCCCCAATACAAGGGGCCATCGATTACCTGGATGCCAATTATTTGGTCCCGACCGATGGTTTCATTTATGTTGAGAAAGCTACCTATTATGGCAATGTAACAATTAATGGCGTATCAACCTATTTGAACTCCCTTGCCGGGCTAACAAATACCACTCCCGGCTTATTTCCCACTATCAGCGGCACATTAACCCTTAGCAACCTGACAAATGGTTTTGAACTATATGGCTTCAATGTAACAGGTGGAACAAGAATCTTAGACAGCAGCGGTGAATTCAATATTGAAAATGTCAGCGGAACGCTGACAATGGAACACGTGGACGCCAGCGGCTTAGATGATACAGTAAATCTCTCGCCTGGAGATGGGATCACCATTAAGAACCATAAGGGCAATATCGTGCTTAATCAGGTTACCTCCAACAAGCGTGATAGCGACGGCTCCGGCGGCGGCTCCGGCCTCTTTATCGACCAGGACAGCGGCACGGTGACCATCAGGGACAGCCAGTTCAATCAAAACGCCGTGGATGGACTAAGGATCATCTCGGTCGGCAATGTCACCATCAGCAACCTGCTGAATACAGAGACTACCGTAACCGCCAATGAAAATGGCAACACCGGTATGCGTATTGAGACACCCGCCACGGTTACCCTGAAAAACGTAATAGCTAATAACAATGTGGCTTATGGGATCGATGTTGCTTACGGATCTGGCAGTCTGACCAATATCAACGGTGCGGTTGCGCAGGATAACGGCGCGAGCGGCATCTTTGTCAGCACCCGCGGCTCGACGCTTAAGAACATCGCGGTCAACGGGAATGACGAAAACGGTTTATGGGTGAATATCCACAGCGGTACAACACTGCTTGAAAACGTGGTTGCCATCTGCAACGGCACCTATGATTGCAATGGTGAAAATCCGATCGACGGGACCCTCGATGAGTTCGGCGTGCGTATCTATGCCTACTCGCCGACTACGGGTACTGTCACTTTGAGAAATATCACCACCTACAACAATGAAGACGGCGGGATCTATTCAGAGACCTTCGGCGCCGTGATCGCATCCAACACCAGCACCAATAACAGCGCGAATGGGGACGGCACCTACATCACCACCAACGGCGCGGTGACCATCACCGGCCTGGGAGCTTTTGATAATGACGCCAACGGCCTGTACGTGCGCACCAAAGGCGCCATCACCATCAGCGGCATCAATGCTGGAAACAATGTTCTGTCAGGAGCTGACCTGGATAACTGCCTGTACAGCGACAGTACCGAGTTGTGCGCCGGCAGCGGCGCCATCCAGGTGAAGAACACCACCGGCATGCTGAGCGACCTGAGCAACAACGGCCATTTCGGCCTGTGGGCGGTCAGCAAGGGCGCCATCACGGTCACCAACCTGAACGCCAACGAAAATGGATCCGACGGCGCGTTCCTGTGGAATTACCGCGGCGGCTCCTCTGCCGGAGTTACGGTGAACACGCTCGGCGCGGTGCGCAATAATTTCTACCACAATGGCCTGGATACCGATTTTAATCCCTGGTATCCGAACGGCGGGGAGGAATACTGGGTGCGCTGGAACGGACTGACCATTCTTTCCGGCGGCAACATCGCGGTCCGCAATACTGATGGCCACGAGAGCGAGAACGGCGGCGCAGGAATGGTGATCAGCAATGGGACCTCACTCACCCCAAAGACGATTACGCTCACCAGTGTGAATACCAACGGCAATTCCTCGACCGGGGTAATAGTCTGGTCAAAAGGCAATGTCACATTGAATTATGTTTACGGCAACGGCAACGATGCCGGCGGCATCTTTGTGGATACTTGCCTGTATGATGATGTCAACGATCAGTGTATGGGTAGCGGCACAGTGCGTCTCGCCTATGTGGATGCCTATGAAAATGACAGACTGGGTATTGAAGTCAATGCCAAAGGCACCATCACCCTGCTCAATACCAACTCGGGCAGCAACGGGGATACAGGCATCAACCTGATCAATAATTATCGCCTTGCCACAGCTGGCGTTTTGCTGACCAACATCAATGCCGATGATAACAACAATAACGGCCTTGTTGTCCTCACCAACGGCTCGGCGCTGCTGACCAACATCAACACGCATAACAATGCCAAACGCGAAGGCTGGATCAATGACGGTGAAATGGTGCAGGATTTCTTTAATGGAAATAACGGCCCTGATAGGTGGTGGTTTGAAGCCGCCAACGGCACCAGTTACGAAATTCGGCTGGACGCGGATGTTGCGGATTTCTTTGATTACAATAATCGCGTAGATTTTTACCCCCTGATCGAAATTTATGACTCTGAAGATTGGGAAAATCCCATCACCATCCCGGTTGACAGCTGCAATGACATTTTCTGCGCCTTCACCTTCAGTCAAACCTCTGATCCTGAACCGCATAATTACTTTCTTCTGGTCGGCAGCACCGATAAC
>CAZBNE010000118.1:0-5780 GCA_964493155.1 uncultured Pelolinea sp. | reverse complement strand
TCCACAGCGCTGCAGGCGCTCACCGACGCGGTCATGTATCTGGCCAAATATCCTTATGCCTGCACCGAGCAGCTCGCATCCCGCGTTCTGGGCATCGCGGCTCTGAAAGACGTACTGACTGCCTTCCAGGCTGAAGGTTTGCCATCCGTTGATGAGATGGTGGCAAGTGTCGCCCGGGATGTGGAACGCCTGCAGGGCTTACAGAATTCTGACGGCGGTTTCCCCTACTGGCGGCGCGGGCAGGAATCCATCCCGTTCAACACCATCCATGTTGCGCATGCCCTGCAGCGCGCCAGAGACAAGGGCTTTGCTGTCCCGGCCGACATGCAGGCGAACCTGCGCACCTACCTGGCGGATATCGAAAGCCATTACCCCTACTGGTACAGCCTGGTTACCCGCCGCGTGCTCAGCTCGTATGCCCTCTATGTGCGCAATCTGATGGGCGACAACGACTCCGCCAAGGCGCTGGCCCTGCTTGAGGATGCGCCGCTCGAAGAACTTTCCTTCGAGGCGATCGGCTGGCTGTGGCAGGTGCTGCTGGATGATCCAAAAGCCTCCGGTGAACTGGCTGAGATCCGGCTGTACATCAATAACCATGTGGTCGAGACAGCCGGCGCGGCCAATTTTACGGCCAGCTACGATGACCAGACCTACCTGATCCTTTCATCGGACCGGAGAGCTGACGCGGTCTTGCTGGATGCCATGATGGCCGACGATCCAAAGGCCGACCTGATCCCCAAACTGGTCGCCGGTTTGCTGGCGCACCAGACGCGCGGGCGCTGGAACAGCACCCAGGAAAATGTTTTCGTGCTGCTGGCCATGGACCGCTATTTCAACACTTACGAATCGCAGACCCCTGATTTTATTGCGCGCATCTGGCTGGGTGAGACCTACGCGGGCAGCCATGCCTACGCCGGCTATTCTTCCGAGCGCCACGAGACGTCCATCCCTATGGACTATCTCCAAAAAGGGACCGATCTGCAAAATATCATCCTCAGCAAAGAGGGCGTTGGCAGGCTGTATTACCGCCTGGGCTTAAGCTATGCCCCTGTTGACCTGGATCTCGACCCGCTGGATATGGGCTTTGTCGTTACGCGTGAATACAAGGGCGTGGATCATCCGGGGGATGTCTCGCAGGATGCGCAGGGCGTCTGGCACATCAAGTCAGGCGCGAAAGTGCGCATCAAACTGACCATGGTGGCGGATAACCGCCGCTACCATGTTGCCCTGGTCGATCCGCTGCCTGCCGGGCTGGAAATTGTCAATCCTGATCTGGCAGTATCCGGCACGCCGCCCGATGAGGATCCCAATCCCTTCGAAAGGCGCTATGGCTGGTGGTGGTGGCAGCCGTGGTACGAGCATCAAAATCTGCGCGACGAGCGTGCTGAAGTCTTCACTTCCCTGCTTTGGGATGGGGTCTACGATTACACTTTTATCACCCGCGCTACCACACCGGGTACCTTCATCGCTCCCCCTGCCAAGGCGGAAGAGATGTACTCGCCTGAGGTCTTTGGGCGAAGCGGCAGCGACTGGGTCGTGGTGGAATAGTATAAGAATAAATAGAACTGAAGAGACCCTCACGCGAGGGTCTCTTTTTTTTCTCTCTGCTTTTGATTAACGAAGTGACTTCGTAGCGAGTGTGTAGCCTACCCGCAGGGCTCGCCCTGCATTAATAGCTCCATTCCGGGCGCACCAGCTCCGGCCTGGAAAGCTCAATGCCTTGTGTAAATTTGCTGTTAGCCGCGATTCTCAAGCCTTGTGTCTGCACTAGTTCATGCAGCCAGGCTGGCTGATTTTTGTCGCATTTGATCTCAAAGATGATGTTGCCGCGATAGTGTTTATGAAAGAAAGATGTTTCCGGAAAAAGTGTATCGGCTTTTGTGCTTTGCACCTGATGATCAAAGGTGATGCGCAAACCCGGTTGGGCGCGTGCGTTAAATCCTTCCCGCTGATATTCGATCAGCACCAGCGGCAGCAGGGTCTTGAGATGGATATAACGCTCAAATTCGATCAATAATGGATCGCTGTTGGCAGGCCAGTGATTGTTCAGTAAAAAAGATTCATACCACGCGGGGGAAATAAAGGAGCTGTATTTCTCCGAGTAAACTCCCTTGCGCGTTTTCATTTCGACCCGATAGTTGGCTTTCTTGAGAGGGTTGTTCGTGTAAGTGCGGATGCGCAGTTTGGTGCGGTCGCAATCCCCATCCACTTTTTCCTGATATGCCCTCATGTCTGCGGAGTCATAATACAGGCTGCGCACCAGGTAGCCTCCCCGGGGAGCATTGCTGGTAAAGGCATCTGCTTGAACAAAAGGGCGGATGGCAGCCTTTACCCGGTAATATTGCTGGATCGAAAGCCGGTATTTATACTCAAAACGCCAGTTATCATTTTCCGGCTTATCAGTAGTGAACCACATGGTTGTTTTTGGATGAAATACTTATGGATGAAATTTTTATAATGGAAGGGCCAGCTGAGGCGCCATCAGTGAAACTTCAGAGACATTCGCCAGAGCTTTTAATTCTGTTACCAGCGTGTCAGAGCTTTGAGCTGTTGTCTCTGTCAATCGCAATTCATAGACGGACTCCCACTGTTGTTCATGAACCTCATATGAGCGCAGGCGGGCTTCGATTGTATGGCGTTGAATGACTTCGCGGGCTGTCTCGGTCTTGAAGGGTGTCTTTCCGGTCAGCACCAGCACAAAATCGGTGTTTTGGGTATGCCCATAGCGAACGAAATACAATCCCGCCACGATCATCATAATGAAAAATGAGGAGACCACCACCACGCCCCAGTTATAGGTTCCGGATCCCAAACCAACCGCAATCACCCAGAACAGGAATACCATATCACGGGTATCCTTGATCGCGGTACGAAAGCGGACGATGGACAATGAGCCGATCAAACCAAGTGAAAGCACCAGGTCGCCGCGGATATAGAGCATCACAACCGAGACAATTGGAGCCATCAGTACCAGCGAAGCCATAAAGGTGTGCTCATAATTGAGGCCGCGATGGGTGTATCGGTAGAGTTGAGAGATGAGCAATCCGACCGTGGTCGCCAGTGCCAGTGATATAAGCGCGTCTTTAAGGTCGGGTCCTGTCAGAAATAATTGTTTTATAAATTCCATGCTTTCCCTCCGGATGATTGAAGATCTGCGATTTGCCGATCGATAAATGATATGGGTCATATTATAAACAGTTATGGCTTAATTGTTGGTTGGGGCGGCAGCAAAATCAAGCCTGTTTTATAAATGCAGGCATGAAGAAAATATTAAAAGATCCGCAATTACTCTGATCCATCGGTTGGCAATACTTTTCTGCCATGATAATTGAATGGTATCCACTTTCTAAGTGCATATTTTGGTCATTGGATTTGATCAGCAACGAAGTTAAGGAGATTAATTTTCACATTTGCGGGCAGCCTCGCGGCTGGCTGGACCCTGATGCGCTCGTTTGGTCACAGCTTGTCGATCCGCCATTCAGTTTTATTCCCGATCAACGGGATGGGGATTGCCGGGGATGGCAGCCAGGCTTGCCTGAACTTCTCGAGTCCGCATGACAGTCCTGGCACTGAGCCGGCTTTCGGATAAAATAAGAAGCCAGATGATCGCATTTTCATTGAAAAAGGTGGACGGATAAAAGATGAGAAGTCAATTTGGAGATTTTGTGTTAACCTCTCCCGGGCCGATTGCCATGCCTATCGGTGTTTACGCCGGGCTTGCCGTCACAGGCGCTTCTGTCAAAGACGCTGTGACTGATCCCAAAAAACAGGCTGAAGCAGTTTTGGCTGTGCATGAACGTTTTCACACCCGTGTGCTTCTGACCGCCATGGATCTAAGCGTTGAGTCTGAACTGTTCGGCGCCCGCATCCGCATGGAAGAGGATGATATCCCCACCGTGATCGACCGTTTGGTGGCCAACGAGCAGCAGATCGACCAGCTGCGCATCCCGAAAGCAGGTGAAGGCCGCACTGCAGTGCACCTGGAGGCAGCCAGGCTGCTGGCCGCCGCGGGCACCGGCTGCCCGGTGCTGGGCGGGATCATCGGCCCTTTCTCGCTGGCCGGGCGCCTCTATGATTTAAATGATGCGCTGCTGCTTTCCATGACAGAACCGCATCTGCTCGAAAAATTGCTGCAGAAAACCACCGATTTTTTGGTTGATTACGTCAGCGCTTTCCGCCGCCAGGGTGTGCAGGGTGTGATCATGGCGGAACCGGCAGCCGGCCTGCTTTCACCCGCAGCTCTGGGCAGGTTTTCATCCGCTTTTGTCAGGCAGGTTGTTGAAAAGACCACCAGCGACAGCTTTACCCTGGTGCTGCACAACTGCGGGGCAAAATTCGTGCATCTGCCCAAGATCCTGGAGGCTGGCGCGGAAGTTTTCCATTTCGGCGCGCTGATGGATATCGGCAAAGCACTGCAAACGGTGGCGCCTGATATCATCCTGTCTGGCAACATCGACCCTTCTGGGATTTTTTACAGCGGAACCCGCCAGGCTGTTGTTGAACAGACGCAGGCCCTCCTGCAGCTGGCCGCCGGACGCAGGAATTTTATTCCTTCATCAGGCTGCGACCTGCCTCCGCATGTCCCGCTTGAAAACCTCGCAGCTTTCATTGAAACTGTGAAAGCCGCGCGGGCTGGCGCAGCGTAGTCTGCGCTTCCCAGATTCAGGCGCATACAGACACGCAATTACTTTTTCAGCTGCTCTTCCAGATAGCGCATCAGCACCAGTGCGCTGTTATGCTCGCTGTCGCGTGCGCTGTACAGCAGCGTTACATTGCCCTGCACCAGTGCCGCAAGGATCATCTTCCAGGTATCCGCGTGCGTATCCAGTTCAGCCCGGTAGCGCCGCTGGAATTCCTCCCACTTGTCAACATCGTGCTGATACCAGGTCCTCAGTTCAGAGCTGGGCGCCAGATCTTTCAGCCAGCCATCCAGCCGCAGCGCTTCTTTCTTCATCCCCCGCGGCCACAGGCGCTCCACCAGAAAGCGCACCCCGTCTTGCGCTTCTTCTTCCTCATACACGCGTTTGATCTTCAGCATGCCTGTCCTGAGCCCGTCGAAGGGCCTGCCCCTTTCGGTCCCAATCCTTTTTATACCACCGTGCAAGCCTAAATGTAAAGCGTCGCAGCCCCGAAGCATCTCTCATTTTGTTATCCCGCTCGATGAGCTTGCCCTGAGCACTCGCCCTATGCGCAGTGTAGGGTGCCGAAGGTCAAGGATCAGCCTATTGTCAACAAAACAGTTGTCATCCTGAGCAAAGCGAAGGATCAGCCTACCCGCAGTGCCTGCTGCCCTGAGCGAAGTCGAAGGGCTTGTCCTAAGCGCCCGCCTTGAGCTTGCCGAAGGGTGTGCCCTGAGCTAGACTCCTTCGCACAGCACCCCGCAAAAGAAAGATCATTGACCAAAAAACAGGACCTGATCCCTGACCGGAATAGACATGCGATATTCGACCTTGTTTCCGTTATCCATCACGCAGTAATGTGAGAACAGGATCGGCAATCCCTTCGCTTTGCGGAAATCCGGATCATCCATTGCCTGCAGGTGCAGGTGCGGCATGGTGGAATTGCCGGAATGCCCAAGCCTGCCGACCACCGAAGAAAGATCAACATTTTGTCCCGCTTTCACCGCCACCGAATTCTTTTGCAGGTGGGCCAATACAATATATTCCATTCCTTCGGTTCTGATGATAACGTGGTTCCCCAGCAGGTTTTTTGCTTCATTCATATTGCTGTTATACGCCCTGGTAACCCTCGCGGCATTGCGCAGGTCATTGAAAATATTC
>CAZBNE010000117.1:0-5788 GCA_964493155.1 uncultured Pelolinea sp. | reverse complement strand
TTTGATCGAACAGCAGGAAGGTATGGTTACCCAAATCCTTGAATTATTAGCTGTTGATAAAAATGTAGTTATCAGCAAGTTGGATGAGATATTAAAAAGCAGCCCCAAGGCAAGCATCTTCGGAGGAGGCGCCGGGCAGATATTCATCACCCCGCGTGTCAAGAGGATTATGGAATTGGCGAATGATGAAGCCACCAAAATTAAAGATGAGTTCATCTCAACCGAGCATATCTTCCTCGCCATCCTGGGTGAGAGAAATACACCTGCCTCCCGACTGTTGCAAGAAGCTGGTATTGACCGCAAAAGAGTGCTTGAAGCCATTATGCAGATCAGAGGTGGAAAAAATGTAACTGATAGAAAAGCGGAATCCCGATACCGGACGCTGGAGAAATTTTCACGGGATCTCACTCAACAGGCGCATGACAATAAACTTGATCCTGTTATCGGTCGTGATGAAGAAATTTTACGAGTTATACAGGTCCTTTCTCGGCGCTCCAAGAATAATCCTGTTTTAATCGGTGACGCCGGCGTTGGAAAAACTGCCATTGTGGAAGGTCTGGCTCAGAAGATCGCAAATAATGATGTGCCTGAAATCCTGATGGGACGGAAAGTGATATCCCTCGATCTTGGAGCAATGATCGCAGGCTCAAAATTCAGAGGCGAATTTGAAGAACGCCTGAAATCTTCGATTGAAGAAGTTCAAAAATCCAACGGAGAGATCATCCTGTTTATTGACGAGCTTCACACTGTTGTTGGGGCTGGCGCAGCCCAGGGTGCCATGGACGCATCCAATTTGCTGAAACCCGCGCTTTCGCGAGGAGAACTCCAGTGCATCGGCGCAACTACATTAAATGAGTATCAGAAATATATCGAGAAGGACGCAGCGCTTGAACGAAGGTTTGCACCAGTTTTTGTTGATGAGCCCTCAATTGATGAAACCATTCAAATGCTGCACGGCTTGCGCGACCGTTATGAAGCGCACCATAAAGTTCACTTCACAGATAAAGCATTAACTGCAGCAGCAAAACTTTCAGCTCGCTATGTCACGGATCGCTTCCTGCCGGATAAAGCCATCGATTTGATGGATGAGGCTGCGGCTAAATTACGAGTGGCACTCTATTCAATGCCTCCAGACCTGAAAACCATGAAAAGTGATATCGACCGATTGATGGCTGAAGAAGAGCAGGCTGGCATCGAACGAGATTATGAGCATGCTGCACGGAAAAAAGCCGAAAGGCTGCGACTTGAAGCTGAGTTCTCCCAAAAAAGGGATGCTTGGGAATCTGAACACAAGCTGGATGAGGTTGTTGATGAAGAAGATATCGCCCAGGTTGTTTCACAATGGACTGGCATTCCAATTAACCAGATGATGCAATCCGAGGCGGACAGACTGCTGAAAATGGAAGACAACTTGCATGAACGCATCATCGGCCAGGATGAAGCTATCGTTGCAGTGGCGGATGCCATCCGGCGAGCGCGATCAGGGCTTAAGGACCCGCGTCGACCCATTGGTTCCTTCATTTTCATTGGCCCTTCAGGTGTTGGTAAAACCGAATTGGCAAAAGCTTTGGCAAAGTTTCTGTTTGATGATGACGATGCTCTCGTGCGCCTGGATATGAGTGAATACCGGGAACAGCATACTGCCTCTCGCCTTTTTGGAGCTCCTCCCGGATATGTTGGATATGAGGAAGGCGGTCAACTCACCGAAGCAGTACGCCGCAGACCATACCGCGTGATCCTTTTTGATGAGATCGAAAAAGCCCACCCCGAGATCTGGAATTCACTTTTACAAATTTTGGATGATGGCCGACTAACCGATGGCCAGGGCAGGGTTGTGGATTTCCGCAATACTGTATTGATCATGACCAGCAACCTGGGTACCGAGTTTATTCGCCGGGGTGGTACATTGGGTTTTTTGCAGAATGAAGGTTCATCTGAAGACAAAGAAGCTAACCAAAAGATCGAAAAGGCGCTCAAGGAAACCTTCAGGCCTGAATTCTTGAACCGGATCGACGAAGTAATCATTTTCTCACCGCTTTCGCTTGAGCAAATGTATGAGATCGTTGATTTGCAGATGGATGAGATCCGCCAGCGATTGGCTGAGCACGGCTTGAAAGTTGAAATGACCAAGAAAGCACGTGAGTGGCTGGCAAAAGAAGGTTTTGATCCCGCTTTTGGCGCTCGACCATTAAAACGTACACTACAAAAATATGTGGAAAGTCCTTTGTCAGTAAGTCTACTTTCCGGGGATTTCAAGGAAGGCGATAAAGTAGTTGTTGAATTTAATGAAGAAGAAGCAAAATTAGTATTTTCAAAGAAGTAATAAATTGATGAAGGGAAAAAGGCTGAATGCTTTATTCAGCCTTTTTAATTTGAGGTTTGACATGACTTTTGTAGGTGGTTATACTATTTTTTTAATTTGAAAATATTTATTGGAGGATTTAATTGAAAAAAGCACTTATTACCGGGATTACCGGTCAAGATGGATCTTATTTAGCGGAAATGCTGCTTCATAAAGGTTATGAAGTCCACGGGATCATTCGTCGCGCAAGCACGTTTAATACTCAGCGGATCGATCACATATATCATGATCCACATAATGGCAATAAGGTTAATTTATATTTACATTATGGGGATATTGCAGTGGGAGAAACCCTTCAGCATATGGTCTATAACATAAAACCGGACGAGATCTATCATTTAGCCGCGCAAAGCCATGTACGGGTATCATTTGACATGCCCGAATATACCGGTGATGTCACCGGACTTGGAACCATTCGAATTTTGGAAGCAGTCAGGAAAAGCGGGGTGAATGCCCGTTTTTATCAGGCTTCCTCCAGTGAAATGTTTGGTGGCGCAAGATCTCCCCAGAACGAACTCACTGAGTTTGAACCTCGCAGCCCTTATGCAGCAGCCAAAGTTTACGCCTATTGGATCACGCGAAATTACCGCGAAGCCTACAATATTTATGCAAGTAATGGCATTCTATTTAATCATGAGTCACCCCGGCGTGGTGAGACTTTTGTTACCCGAAAGATCACCAGGGCCGTAGCTTCAATTAAAGCGGGCAGGCAAAGCAATCTGTTCCTGGGCAACCTCGAAGCCAAACGCGATTGGGGTTACGCACCTGAATATGTCGAAGCGATGTGGATGATGCTTCAACAGGAAAAATCAGATGATTTTGTCATCGGAACCGGAGAAACTCACTCTGTGCGTGAATTTCTTGAAGAAGCATTTGGCTATGCTGGTATGAATTACAAGGATTATGTCAAGATTGACGAACGTTATTTCCGCCCGACGGAGGTCGATCTACTATTATCTGATCCGAGTAAAGCCAATCAAAATTTGCGATGGCAGCCCAAGGTGAAATTTCATGAGCTTGTTCGCATTATGGTTGATGCCGATCTTGTCTTAATGGGAATGGATTGTCCCGGAGAAGGACAAAAAATAATCGAGGAAAAATTCGGCAGCTGGCACAAGTGGATTCACCAGGTTGTCAGTATGGGCAAATAGTGACCGGGGAAAAATCAATAAATAATAGTGTTCTTTTTATCTGTGCTGCCAACCAATGCCGTTCCCCCATGGCAATGGTTTTGTTCAAAGACTTTATTGCCAAAATTGGGGAGAATCTTGAAAGCTGGCGGATCGAGTCAGCTGGCCTATGGGCAGTTAGTGGGTATCCTGCAACCAAAGATGCTGCCCATGTTATTTCAGAGATGGGATTGGACTTGTCCAATCATCAATCACAGCCAATAACTGAATCGCTTCTGAAGGGATTTAACCTTATTCTTTGTATGGAGCGAGAACAGTCGAGTTTTATTAAACGAAATTTCCCGACTGCCATGAATAAAGTTTTTTTCCTAAGTGAAATGGCTGATCAAGACCAGGATATTATAGATCCTTACGGATCTGCTCAAAATACATACTCAAGTACTGCAAATGAAATACTTTATTTTCTTCAAAAGGGTTATTTAAAAATACTAAAATTATCAAAGTAGAACTAATGTACTATAATTATGGGTGATGACCTTAAGTCCGCGTAGTCTTATTTTTCCATCAATAATCACCCTCAGTGTTTGCCTGACCATACTTTCTTTCACCATTAATACCAGTTTTGCCCAACCGGCCAGATCTCAAAATATCATTCATGATATTGAAGAAAGCTCAAGCATAACCAGATTAAGCCCAAAGTATCCTGAAAAAATTCAAAAGTGGAAACTTGTGATTGAATCTTCTGCAATTGAAGCAGGATTGGATCCCAATTTGATTGCTGCGGTCATACTGCAAGAAAGCGGCGGTGATCCCCAGGCTTATTCATCAAGTGGAGCGGTTGGGCTGATGCAAGTGATGCCAAAAGATGGTATAGCTTCAGAATTCATTTGTGATAGCGCCCCTTGTTTCATTAACCGGCCGACAATCAGTCAGTTGCTTGATCCATCCTTCAATGTTCAGTATGGAAGTATATATCTTGCCGGTTTGATAAAAAACAAAGGTTCAGAGCGAGAGGCACTTTTTACATACGGTCCAATGGATATGGGATATGGTTACGCAGATATTGTATTGAGTATTTATGAAACCTACCAGTAATTAGTTTTGGCCATAAACATTTTGCTGCCGAATGTAAAGTGCTTGTATATCGGCGTCTGCAATAGATGTTGCAGGGCTGAGATACATGCTCAGCCAGGCGGTAAAAGCTGAGTTTTCCGCCAGGACCGCCAGCGCAACCGCCTTTTCGGGGGAGGTGCCAATCGTAAAAATACCATGCCTCCTTAGAAGAACTGCTTTTGATCGAGATCCAAACTTTACAACCTGCTGTCCAATCGCTTCATCGCCGATCAGTACAAACTCTGTGAGGGGAATCTCTCCACCGAATTCTTCAGCGGTTTCAGTAAAGAGCACCGGGATAGGCTTTTCAGCGGCTGCAAATGCGGTCGCATAAGGAGAGTGTGTATGAGCGATCCCGTTTATTTCCGGCATATTCGTGTATATGTAAAGATGGCTTGCTGTGTCCGACGAAGGCTTGAATTTGCCTTCCATCTTATTTCCGCGCTCATCAACAACCACCAGCGCATCAGGTGATAATTCAGGATAAGGGATGCCGCTAGGTTTTATCACCACAAAGCCGCTTTCAGGATCTCTGGCACTGACATTACCACCAGTCGAACAAACGAGACGATTTTTCGGGAGTTCAGCCAGTTGTTGGCTGACTCTTATTTTTAATTCTTCAAGCATTTTTCATCTTACCCTTTCGACTAAAAACCTATTATATAGAGATTTAAAAAAAATTCACAAATATATTCTTAGGCGGAACATTTTTTTCAGACTTTTGATCCCATGTCACTTATATTTCTTATATTTTTCTTGACTTTGAAAATTCGAAATGCTATACTGTTCATAATAAGACATTATGTAACAATCTTTTGATATTTTATGCAATAAAAAGGTTATTGTGAGAAAATGCTAGCTGAAGAGCGAAGGGCGATTCTCCAAGGCAAATTACGCGAAGATGGGTATATTCAGGTAACTGAACTTGCCAAAGAAATTGGTATCTCCTCTGCTACGATCAGGCGAGATCTGCTAATGCTGGAAAAGGAGGGGGTATGTATCCGTAAAAGGGGTGGTGCAGTACGTTCGGCATACGGCGTAACCATGGAAATCCCCTATGAAATAAAAAGACGGCGTAACACCGAGGAAAAAACCCGTATTGCGCAAGAGGCAATGAAGTTTATTGAAAATGGGGATACGATCCTTTTAGATGCAGGATCAACAAATTACGCTCTGGCTTTAC
>CAZBNE010000116.1:0-5863 GCA_964493155.1 uncultured Pelolinea sp. | reverse complement strand
TAATTCTCTACTTTCAAAATGACTTTAAATTAATGAAACTGAAGACGAAAAAATCCTTGCAGTTAAGTACACTGCAAGGATTTTATTAAAAGAATGAGCTTATTGATAATTTTTATCTACTGGATTTTTTTATTGTTTTTTTTCTAATGAAAAATCAACCATTCAATTCTCATTTTTTATCGCGGTCAAAATGCGGAACATTGTCAGGCAGGTCCAGTACCATTTCAACGATACCGCTAAACTTGCCATCAATAAAATATGGTGACTGATAAACCAGCTGCTTCTTTCCATTCTTGGTAATCGAGTAGATATTAGCAGCCTGTTTCTCGAATAACTTGCGCACCTTGTCTTGTGTGGATTCCTTATGGCAGGTGATGGCATTATGCCCGATCAGGTCAAAACCCACCTGCATTTCTTCGCGATTTCTGGATTCGGCATTCATGTTGACAATAATACCGTTTTCATCTGTCACTGTGATCGCCCCGGGAAACGCTTCACACCAGGCATTCTTATCCATCGATTACTCCTTAGGTTCACTAATTAATGAATGCTCTAATTCTTTAAGAGGGTGAACATGAAATCTTTAAATGTATCACCATGGACCTCGGTAACAATTTTTGAATTGATCTCCAGTTTGGCGGTTTCAAAGAATCCAATCCGCAACCTGAAAACAGTTGTGCCGCGGGTATAAACACCTCCCAATTCGATCAGCGTCTGGGCGTTGAAGGTGGTTTTAATCAATGCGGGATTTGAAAATACAGCATACGCAACAGCATCCGGCAGATCAAGCTGGTCATCTCCGAGGGCTTTTTTTGAAAGGCTGATGACAGCCTGATTGCAGTCCATGCAAAAAGATGCAGAATCTCCTGCTGCCTTGAATTTGGCGATGTCGTGGCTGTTGAGCATCGCGTTATTAGCCTGGCAGGCTTCCAAAGTGACCATAGTAATTGGAACGCCGAACTTGAAGACAATATCCGCTGCTTCAGGATCGGCCATGATATTGAATTCAGCGCTTACCGAATGGGGATTGCTGTAAAAATGCGCACCGCCCATCATTGTTATTTGAGGGATCTTTTTCATGATATCCGGCGCCTGAAGCATGGCTGTCGCAACATTGGTTAATGGTCCCAGGGTAACCAGTTCAATTCTGCCATCGCCGCTGTCAATTAAGCGGATCAGCGCATCCACAGCGTGTTCTTTTTCAGCTTTTTGGATTGGTGTTCTGAATCCCATTTTCCCGATTTCATCCACGTTGTGCAGCAGCGCAGCGTCAGCCATTTCACTGACCAGGGGTTTGGCGATGCCTTTATACACAGGCGGCTGGTAAGAATTGGCATAATCTATGGCTAACAGCGCATTTTCGGTGGCTTGATTGACATTGACATTCCCTGCCACAGTTGTAACCGCCATAACCTTGACGGAAGGATCGCGCAACGCCATGACCAGGGCGACGGCGTCGTCTGAACCTGTATCAGTATCAATAATGATGTTTTTCACTTTTCTGTTTCTCCCATGTCAATCAACGATCAGACTAAAGATATAGTCTTTATAGGCGCGGCTGTCGAGCTGATAAACCACTTTACAGTTATATTTTCCGATTGTGTCGTCTTTACTGGCGCGGAAGGGATTATTTTCATCTGTGCGCCGGTCATTGATGGTTGTGCCATATACATATTCACTGCCTTTTGTTTCCACGCGTGTATAACTGTCAAAACTGCCAGTGATCATTTCAGGTTTGACCAGCACCGCAATAGCAGTCGGATCGGGCAAAGTGAAGGAGCGTATTCCAGTATCTTTTTCCGTGAGCGTGTAAACTGTCCGGTTGCATTCCATGCAGAATTTGGCCAGCCTTGAACCTGAATTTATTAAGCGGTCCATTTCATCGGCAAATACTTCGCAATCACCCCGGCAAGCCTCAATGGCAGCCATGACCACAGGAACCCCAAAACCAAACATGATGTCGGCTGCTTCAGCATCCTGCCAGATGTTGAACTCGGAAAGCGGGCTAGTATTACCCTTGAAAGCTGCGCCGCCCATTAAAGTGATACACGGTACCTTTTTCATTACCTCGGGCGCTTTGATCATCGCCATGCCGATATTAGTCAGCGGGCCAAGTGTAACCAGTTCAATATCACCATCACCCTCATCGATCAGTTTGATAATGGCATCTACAGCATGCAGTTTTTCTTTGGTAATTACAGGTTCCTGTAAATAGCCCAGATCGCCCATGCCGTCGTTGCCATGGATGACCGCTGCGTCATGATGCTCGCGGAACATGGGTTTAGCCATACCCTCATAAACAGGAGGATGATAATTTCCGGCATACTCCACGCACATCAAGGCGTTGCGTGTTGCTTTTTCCACTGAAACGTTGCCCATCACGGTTGTGATTGCCACAACTTGCAGTGCCGGTTCACGCAGCGCCATGACCAGCGCGACTGCGTCATCAGAGGCGGTATCGGTATCGATAATGATCTTTTTCAATAGACACTCTCCCAACTTGATACTTGATTAATTGCGACGGCAATTATATCCGAGATGCGTTTATCATTTGTTGTATTTGATTTCTACCCAACCTTAATAATATCCAATTGCTTATTGATAAATGTGGTTTAATGAAATTGAATTTGAAAAATATTCCAGACAATAATTTGTGGAGGTTGATGATGAAAGACGAAAAACGAGAGAAATTATCACTTGAAAGCAAAATGGTCTATTACCCGCCGGAGCCAGGCTCCATGTCGATCAGCGATCCGATCTACATGGCAAGCAATTATCAATATACGGAAGAGATCTATCAGCGCGTTCTGGATGGCGAACGCAAAACGGTCAACATCTATTCCCGCTGTGGAAATCCCAGTGAATATAAATTTGAAGATCAGATGTGCTGGATTGAGAACGGTGATGCCTGTTTGGCGACTGCATCCGGGATGGCAGCTATCGCCATAACGTTATTTGGTTTATTAAAAAACGGCGACCATATTGTTTCAGACTGGACCACCTACAGCACCACGCACGAGTTCCTGGATCACCGCTTTACCGATTTTGGTGTTCAGACCTCATTTGTGAACACGGCTGACGTGGAGAATGTGCGTAAAGCCATCCAGCCCAATACCAAGGTGATCTATTTTGAAACAATCGCCAACCCGACCATGAAGATCCCGGATATTGAAGCCATCATTCAACTGGCGCATGAAAGAGGGATTATTGCTATTTGCGATAATACATTTGCCAGCCCCTACGTTTTTCGACCGCTCGAATGGGGCGCTGACCTGGTGCTGGAATCTGCCACCAAGTTCATCGGCGGACATAACGACGCACTGGGCGGAACGATCACTATGAAATCAAAAATTCTGCCCGAAGACACTTTGGAAAAGATCCGCTGGTCAACACTCACCAAACTTGGCGGGGCACTGTCGCCATTCAATGCCTGGCTGCTGCTGCGCGGTATTCAAACCCTGCACCTCCGTGCGGAGCGTATGTGCCAGAATGCTATGGTCCTGGCAAAGCATTTGGAAAATCACCCGAAGGTACAGCGGGTCTGGTATCCGGGACTGCCCTCGCATCCGCAGCACGAGATAGCGAAGAAACTGCTGCCAAAATTTGGCGCGATGTTAACCTTTGAAGTAGGGGATGAAGCTAAAGCGGTGCATATGCTAGATGCACTGGAACTGAGCACCTTTGGCGCCAGCCTGGGCGGTGTGCGGACCACCACACAGGTTCCCGCAACCATGGCCTTTTTGGATGTCCCGCCGGAGCAGAAAGCCCAGATGAACATTCGAGATGGTATGATCAGAATTTCCGCAGGTATTGAGGATGCCAACGATTTGATCAATGATTTTGATGAAGCATTAAAGAAGATCTAGGTTCAATACTCTTTTCCACTCAGGAGGAATGTATTTTGCGGATTTCATGACATTCCTCCTGACTTTTGTTTAAATGGTTGCATTTTTCCCAAAAAATTGGTAATATCATCGAAACCATTGCGCAATCGTATTTATTGGAGGATTCGATAGCGACCATTAAAGAAGTTGCCAAAAGAGCGGGTGTTTCCGTATCCACGGTAAGTCATGTGGTTAACGGAACGCGTTTTGTCAGCGAGGAACTGCGCAACAGAGTTCTTCCTGTACTAGATTCCCTGGATTATCAGCCTAACCGCCTGGCAGTTGGCCTGCGCAAAAAATCCAGCAGCGCGATCGGTTTGATCGTCGCGGATATCACCAATCCCTTTTTCTCGGAAATCGCCTGGCGAATTGAAAACCTGTGCCATCAAAAAAATTATTCTGTGATGTTCTGCAATACTGATGGCAATCCTTCAAAAGAGGATTATTATCTCAATCGATTGACCGAATGGCAGGTGGATGGGATCATCATGGTTTCTTCCATCTCGTCTATAGCTCATATTAATACTTTTAACAAGTCCGAAACACCTTTAACTCTTATTGATATTGACAGCACGGGATATGAGATGGATTCCATTTCGGTAGATAATTACAGCGGAGGAAGGTTAGCCGCGCAGCATCTTGCATCTCTGGGCCATAAACGAATTGCCTGCATCTGCGGTAGTTCAGAAACTCGCTATAACCAGGGCAGATTAGCCGGATTTCGTGAAGGATTGATTGAAGCAGGTCTTGAGGTGGATGAAGCCCTGATCAAGAAAGCCGATTTTAATACCTTCAGCGGGTTTAACATTACCAACCAACTGCTGGAAATACAAAACCGCCCAACGGCGATCTTCTGCTGCAGCGACCTGATGGCCTATGGCGCCATGAGAGCTGCCTATGGCAAAGGTTTAAAGATACCGAATGATCTTTCAATCGTGGGTTTTGATGATATATTTATGTCCAAATATACGCTGCCTCCTTTGACAACTGTCCGCCAGCCAATTCCGGAACTGACAGAAGAGGCAGTCAATTGTTTTATAACCAGAAAAGAAGATCCTGGAAAAACCAGCAGAACAATTAAGTTAAAATTGCACCTTGAAATCAGGGAGTCTACTGCTTCAATCAGAAAACCTGTATTATAAAACTTATATGAAGGAGGTGATCGTAAAATAAAACATTATTAAATCTTTCAAGCAAACATAATAAAAAATTTTGAGGAGAAAAAATGTATAGCAAACGTTTCACAATTTTTGGACTGCTGGTCGTAGCTGCGATGTTAATTGCAGCTTGCGGCGGTGCTGCTGCTGGCCCTGCAGCCAGTGACAAATTAAAAGCTGTTTTTATCATTGGCGGTACTTTAGGCGATAAATCCTTCAACGATTCCGCTCACCGCGGCCTGACCCAGGCACAGGAAGAACTTGGCATCGAATACGAATATGTTGAGGCTTCCAGCGACCCTGCCAAGATCGATGCGGCATTTACCGATGCGCTCAATGACGAGACCATTGATATCATCATTCAGGCCCAAGGCGACCTGACCGAGAAACTGCTCGAGATTGCCCCCGACTATCCCGACAAGAAATTCGTCATCTTTGACAACCCCTTCGATTTTGAGAAGTGCCCAGAATGCAAAGCCAATGTCTATGCCATTCAGTATGCCCAGAATGAAGGTTCCTACCTGGCTGGATACTATGCCGGTTTGATGAGCGAAGCTAAAATGATCGGCGCTGTTGGCGGACAAGACATCCCTGTCATCCAGGACTTCATGATCGGCTACAAGCAGGGTGCTGTTGACGCCGGCATCAAAGAAGAGAACGTGCTTGTTCAATTCGCTGCCACCTGGTCTGACCCGGCCAAAGGCAAAGAACTCGCGCTGGCAATGTACGCCCAGGGCGCAGATGTGGTCTTCCAGGTTGCTGGCGGCACCGGTGAAGGTGTCTTCTATGCGGCTGAAGAAGCTGGCAAATGGGCCATCGGCG
>CAZBNE010000115.1:0-5881 GCA_964493155.1 uncultured Pelolinea sp. | reverse complement strand
GTATTGACCTTGGATGCAGACCATGTATTCGTCAAACGGGTGCGTGTGGGTGGCGCTTACTCCTGCGGTGTGGGCGGTCCAGAACGCCATCTGCTGCCCATCAGGGGCGGTGTAGTAGTAGCCTTCTATGTCCCTGCTGTATTGGTCTTTGTTTTCCACTCGGTTTTTGGGGTTCTTCATGAAAGCTGGAAAGTCATCCATAGGGTAAAGCCTTCAGAAAGGGTTTGTGGGTTCTTCGCTAAATCGTTTCTGCTTTAACAATAGATCAAAATTGTTGAGAATCCTTTTTTCTCTGTGGGTCGGTAGAAATAACCACAAAGAATTCGTTCCAGCGTTGTTGTTCTTTAAACAGGTAGATTAAAATCATAGAATGTTAAACTTCGTTCTACCATTTTGCTTTGAAAAAGCGCTTGTTTAGGAAGAAGAAAAAATCGTCTTTTTCGGGGGAACCAAAGTTTTTTCTTTCACAGACAATTTTTAGATCAAACATCTTCTGCTTGATTGAATCAAACGTTTTAACCATTATTTTAGAGATTTCCTCAATAGTCTTGCTCTCATCAACTAAACCCCAGCAACCGACAAACTCCATCTATGCCCCTTGATTTGCCTACCATCAAGCACATCACCAACCAGCCCAACACAACACAAAAAAATTCCGATACCCAAAAACAAAACAGCAAAGAACCGATGATCCCAACAGTAAAAACCATGACCATAAAGAAAGTGAAAAAACAAAATTGAGTAGTAAAACTTTTTGAACTACTGTTAATTGAAAACATGTTATGTTTAAGGTGATAACATGCTTCTTTCATAGACAAGAAATTCAGGATCTGAATAAATCTCGGTGTATTCTACAGAATTTTCCAAGTAACTTAGTAATTGTACATAGCTGTTATTCGTAAAAGACATGTTATACCTCATGGCCATAAAATAGTAAGAATTAATCCTTAGGACAATTATATCGGGTTTTTCAACGGCTAAATTGGGAGGAAAATCTATAAGTTCAAGGCCCACAGAGAGATCCGCAAAAGAAGCTAACTGTTGACTACTAGTCATACATACCGTTTTATTCGATAAGTTCAGGCTACCTAAAAAGATTAAACCCTTTTCTGCATTTGGGGTAAAAGTATTGTATGACTCTTTACTGTACGAAACTATTGGAAACGTGGATACTAAGAAAAGAACCCCAACAAATATAACTGCTGTTTGAATCCTAAATTTTCTATAGCTATTATAATTAACAAAAGTACAAATGGCAACGGATCCCATTATGAGGAAAAAGATTAAGCCTCTACCGAGTAAGAATCGCTCGCCTGAGGAAGAGAAAAGCAGATAACTCATCGCTGCAGAGCCGATCGCCATGAGGACAAGTACCAAGCGGAGATAGAAAGGCCCTTGAATTGATTTTGTTCTAAAAAGTTTAGCTAAATTAACTGAAACAATCGATAGCACTGATTTATGTCTTATAAACTTGAATATTGTTAGGGCTAAAATTGAGAGTACCGAGATCATGAAAGCTGCATATATTAAGAGGCTAAGCTGGCTGATCTCCGGATAAATAAAACCCTGACCAGAAGTTGTCCATTCAACCGATTTAAAGAGATTAGTGAGAAATTGTGCACTCAACAATTTAGTTAGCGGCGCCTGTACACCGGTATAGTTTGGCGATGCCTCATACATTGTCCAATAAGCCCAAAAAGTTACCAGAAAACCCAACAGAACGAGTATAACGCCAGGCTTTATCGAGTAAGTAACCACTTTCTTAGTTAATAACGAACGAATTTTCTTGATAATAGCTACAATCAATACAGCGGAAAGGTAAATTCCCAGAAAAAGAGGAGAGATCGGATGCGTTAGAACCAATATAGTAATTACTATAATGTTTAATGCAATAGCAGCTTTACCCTTGTATGTTAAAAGAAGAAAAGAAGCAAATAACAAAACGGTCCCAGTAGCAAACGGTGAAACATGAGGCTCAAGATAGTGTAATGCAGGAAGGGCAAGTAGCAAGGACAAAAAAGCGGTTCTACCCGATGTTATCCTTGAAATAAACAAGTACGAAAGAGTAGCTATAGCGGCAATACAGACGGGTGGGAAAACGTACAGAGTGTAAGTAACTACGTCAACGTTAAATGCTGTCTCAGCACCATAAGTTATCAGAAAAGAAAAGGGATAGCTTTGGGCATATTGCGTTAAAGGGTATTTTGCGCCCTCAAGAATCGAGGGCATATAACTGGCGACGCCACCATGCCAAAGACTATCAGGACTCCAAGAGAAGCTCCCTAACAGAAAAGGAGTATAGAACAAGAATAGACCGAACTGAACTAAAAGGACTGTGTGTAACCACCGTGGGCTATCTTTCTTAACGAACGCTAAAAAACAGGTAGCGACGAACGTTATGAGGATGATCCAGAAATACGGAAAAAGGACATTGATCATAGCCAGCGGATCGCTTACAGCAGCACCGACATAAGTACCGCTTAGACTTATAACAATAATTAACCAGGCAAAAAATTGGGTCAACGATAGTGCAAATAAGTATTTAGGCTTCAACCACTCGAGCGAAACATTCATGCACTCACCCTAATTGATTGGGAACATCAGACCAGACTGATCGTAATTTTCCGGTCTTTGACAGCGGTATTTCAGCTACGAAGGAAATGTTGAACTTGACATCGTCGTTTTGGAGGTCAAAAAACTTGTTGATATGGGCGCTAAATTCTTGAGCTATCTTCGTCTGTTCGATGGGGGAACTGCTAAGCTTAAAGTAGATATCCATCTGGTCTACTTTCTTCTGGTGAATTTGATATTGGTCTATGTACCGGAAAAGGCTAAAGGTGCTCATTGCATAGTTGAAGATGAATGGGGAGAATGTTCGTCCGCCTGGAAGGGTTAAGAACGCGTCTTTTCTGCCTTCCACGACTTTCATAAGAGGCAAGGTTATTCCACAAGGACATGTATCTTCTTCGTCTGGCACTGCGATGTCACCGATTGCGTATCTGATAAAAGGCATTGTATAATTGAACAGGCTTGTGTAAGCCACTTGTCCCCGTTCACCGCCCGCAACCGGTTTATCTTTTTCGTCGATAAATTCTGTTATGACACTGTCAACGTCTAAGTGGTAGCTTTTTCTCTCAAGACATTGCCATGCTGATCTATCGATTTCTGCACAGCCAAACTGGTCGCAGTATGGGGCGTCGAATGCTTCTTCAATGCATTGCCGAGAGTGGGGGTCAAGATATTCTGCGTTACCAAAGACAACATGCGGTCTTATGGTAGTTATGTTTCTCTTGATAGCTTCTTTGGCTAGCATAGCTACGGAGCCAGAGTAGCCGTCAAGAACGTCTGGTTTTGCAGCAACAACCTGCTGCACTTTTACGTCGCTTGGCTCAAACAGGGAAACGCAATTCTGCGCAAAAACATTTAGTTTTCTCTGAATATTTGTCGTATCTTTGTAGTGTGTTGGAGCGGTGAGTACCACCCAGCGGTCCCTTGCTTTTTGTCCGCAGGCGATGTTTGCTCTCATGTAGATTGCTTTCCTCCAAGCATCTTCCTCTGGATTCAAGTAAATCGTAAATGGGGTGCCTGTTGATCCGCTTGTCCTAACCTGCTTTAGAGACTCAAGCTGATATTGAGTGGAAACCAGTGTACGGGGTTCTTGCTGTTTAAAGAAGGCTTTTTTTACCACAGGCAGTTTTTCTAAGTCTTCAACTTTTTCGATTTTGGCTACATCAACGCCGTACTGCTTGTAGAGTTGGTGATAGAAAGGTACGGTATCATAAGCGTATTTTACGATGCTTCGGATACGCTTGTCTTGATAGCGTTTAAGCTCACTTTTGCTCCAGTAAAGTCGTTTATTTGCCTTTTGAAGGAAGTATAACAGTCTGAATAAATTGACCAAAAATTAAGCCTCGTTAAAAATAGTTACCGATATATTGTCTATAAGTGAAGGGCTATAAATGTTTATTTTTTGTATAAATCTACACCAACATCGCTATTTAAGGGGCTATAAAACTCAGCCTTCTACTTATTAGCCGGTACTTCCATAAGATCAAGGTTTTACCAAGTTTACGCTTGTTTTTCTATCTATTGTTTTCCAATAAACTGATTTCTTGAATGAAAAAAACAATCCCATAACAAGATAAAATTGGTGAAGTAAATAACTGGAAATCAATCCTCCAATTTTCCTTGAGTAGAACGCGACCAGTGATACCACAATAATTGACAATCCACTAACTAAGTAAACGGGAATATTCTGAGAGAAAATTACGGCTATTCCCAACAAAAATAAACCAACGAAAAACAATAGAGGGCATAAAACAAACATCATTAATTTAAGCGGAAAAATTAGACGTCCGAATTTCCCATACCTGGCGTTAAATGCAATATCACGATTTCTAATAAAAACTTGGAGCAACCTTTTAGCCCGTCTGATCTTCTGCATCTTATGCTGAGGCAAGTTTTCAGCAGAGGGCTCATATACGATTGAATTAGGAACGTAGATGAAACGAAGACCTTGTCTGATAACGTTTATCGCAATGTTGCCGTCCGTACTACCATAATCATTCGGTATGGAGAACGGCACTTTTGACTTATCAAAAACAATTAATGGACCATTTCCGGGAAAAGCTGAATGCAGTAAACTTTCAGCTTGCATCGATACATGGTAGAACCCTCTATAGGAGGTTTCTGACTGCTGGGTTATACCATGATTTTCAAATACTGGTTGTACATGACCGGTTACACCACCAGCAGTACTGTACTGCTGGAGTGTAGTCACAGCATTTTTTAATGCATTTTCCTCTAAAAGGACATCAGAATCCGTTACGCAAACAAGATTATACTTTGCTATTGCAATCGCGAGGTTAAGCGATCTGTTAAGACCTATCCGACTGGGGTTTGAAATCACTTTTCCGATGAGATTCCTTTCCAGAATTACATTTCTTGCTATATCGCAAGTTTGGTCGCTAGAGGCGTCATCGTAAACAATAATTTCCAATCGGTCGTGTGGATAATTAAGATTCGATATATTATTAATTTTTCTTTTAATCACAGAAGCTTCATTGAAAGTTGAAACGATTATTGAAACTGAAGGTAAAACAGAGGGCGGCGAGACTACCGCGCCTTGTGCGACAATTTCACTATTAGTCGGAGCTGCTACAAGGGGTTTTTGTAAAACAGTAAAAAAATAGGTTGCATATACGACTACAACTATTGCTAATAGGAATATGCCTATTAGGCCTATTATGAGCAAGTTGTTTGCATCTCCAGAGGTATTGTAGTAGCTTCGCTCGTTATACGGGGGCTCTCTGGGCAGAATTGAACAATTTGCTGGTTTACCTTTGCAATAGCATTGAGCAGAACAGGATTGATACCTTTTGTTCCCGCAAAGTGAATAAACGCTTGCAGGTCTTTAGGCAAACACATTCCACCGAAGGGTGTACCACCAAATACGCCGTATTTCCCTATTCTTGGATCTAGCGCTACCGCATCAGACACCACTTTCTCATCTATCCCCAACTTTCTACAAATTAAGTAAATTTCATTGAAAAAAGAAATTTTTGCCGCTAAGAAAGTGTTGGAAGCATATTTTATCATTTCAGCGGTATCTAAATCGGTTACTATCAAAGGGCAGGTAAAATTCGAATATATGTTTCGAAGTTTGTCGCCAGACCTCTTATCTAGTGCACCAACTACAATCCGGTTTGGCTCCAAAAAGTCTTGGAGGGGACTTTTTTCTCTTAAGAACTCAGGATTCATGCAGACGCCGAAATCTTCGCCTGACCTCAAACCTGAGGCTGCCTCAAGCAAAGGAATTAGCTTAGTGCGTGTTGTTTGGGGAGGTATTGTGCTTCTAAAAGCAATTACTGGATATTTTCTT
>CAZBNE010000114.1:0-5937 GCA_964493155.1 uncultured Pelolinea sp. | reverse complement strand
AGCGGGCGGCTGTTAACCGCTAGGTTCGAGGTTCGAGTCCTCGACGAGGAGCTTTAGCCCTAAAAAGACACTCAAAATCGTTCAGAGTGTCTTTTTGTTTTGCCTATTTATTGCTAATATTCCCATATAATTATTTTCAAAAGGAGGAATAATGACAGATATCAATACTGACCAACTTACAGAGTTAGAGAATGAAATCGAATCTCTAAATAGCAGTCTTGAACAAGCAAAAAATATTGTCAAACAGTGGTCAGAAACTTCAGCAAAGTTGTCCAGAAGTGCGGCTGAAGCTCGAGCTAAAAATCAGGGGATGGGTCGTGGTTTAGGAGGTTTAATATTAGGTAAAGGATTTCGTTCAGCAAGTCGTCGTTCTGCAGCAATTTCGAATGCAGCCATAGCTAAAGATGTAGCTAAAAAAAGGTCCACAATTGCAGAAAAAAAAGGGGAAGCGCAAGCCCTTGTACGCCTCATTCAGACTGAACTTACAGAAAAAAAAGAACAATACAAGTCTCTCGCTGCCCTTATCAAGACACAAAATAAAACAAAGGTTACTACCATAAAATCAACATCGGATTCCGTTGGACTTTTGAAGAAGTTAAAAGAGGCACATGACCTTGGTTTATTAACTGACGAGGAATATGAAGAAAAACGCAAGAAAATAGCATCTAGCATTTAATGAAGGAAAATCAATACTCCCCTTACTTCCAACTATTATTAGGGTATCCACAATGTCTCTCTTAAAGACCTAAGAGAATATTGAATCAATTCTGTTTTTCATTATTTCATCATCCATGTTTGAATAAAACTGATCTGTAATACCAGTACTGGAATGCATGACATTCTGACTAATTGCTTTATAGTCTTCCTGGGTCTTTGAATGTGCTTGCCCATAATGGACGTGACCATGCCGGAACTTATTTGGTCACCAGTCACAGTATAAAAAATGTCATCCTGCAAGAGTAAAACCACCTTCCTCCAGGTTAAAATTTTTTCAAACTTATTTATTATGGTCTTGCATTCATCGCCATCACATTGTAAATAGATGGAAGCGTGGTTAATCTTTTTGATTGATCCAACTCGTTAAATTGAAACCCTGTGATAACCTCCCAATTTTGGATATCAGAAACCATATAATCAATAACATCTCCTATATCTACTGTTTTAAAAACATGCAGCCATTCATTGTTGTCTATCGGTAAAACAATTTCAGGTAAGACCGAAAAAAGTATCTTACTAGCGCCAACAAGCCCGTAAGATGTTTTACCCATCGTGAAGGGCAAAAGCTTTTTTGTTATTTGCCAGATTCTGGCAATCAATCTATCGCGGTCTTGAACATTTATTTCTAATAAATATCTCTCTCTAGATAAACCGCTTTCGTATACTGACTTGTTTATTTCTAATAAATCGACTCCAATAGTTTCCCAGCAGCATCGTAATCGTTTGCATAGATTTTTTTGGAATGGACCTCTTCTTTTCATTTTAAAATTTGTAAGTATTTTAGATGCACAATTAACAAATGTTTCACCATTGTTGTCTAAAAACCTCGAATTATTGATGATTTCAGCTACTACGTTGTTGTAACTATCTCCAAAATTAATAATTCGTTTGCTTATCTCACATGAGTTGATCGCATGGCCGTTTGCATCAAATAGTATTTCTTTAGGATTCATTTTTTCCTCTTGTATAAATCCATAATACTTGAAATTTGTTTACCAAGAATAGTAATACGACCTTCTTCTAGGTTTGAGTCCTCGACGAGGAGCTTTTAAATTAATGGGGCGCTCAAGCTAAGTTTGAGTGTCTTTTGTTTTTAAATAATTCTAGTTATTATGTTATATTATTTATAAAAATAATTATTAATGAGGTGGGGTATGCAGTTCTTGAGGGATCTACTGAGAAATCTGGCAATATTGTTCGTTATAGGACTTGTTGTATTTATTATGTTTCCCGACATAATGAAACAGGTTGGGGAGGTTTATAGTTCACTCTTCGGACCCTTGGCAATTCTAATGGTTATCGTTTTCGCTTTGCCTCGAAGAAGAAGATCTAAATAAAGCACACTCACCAATAATTCCTTATTTATGTAAGGCTATTATTTCACAGTTTCAAAAACCGTAAATAATCTATCCTAGGCGGAATATATGAAAGACACCTTTATAAAAGCAATTCATGAAAAGAGAAAGTTAAAAGTCACTTTCTTTTCTAAAGAAGATAATCATTCGTTAACAAGAACATGTGTTCCTTTGGATTTTGCACCTAGTAGGAGAGCATTGGAAAAAAACAATAAGTACCATTTCTGGAATTACGACAGTGATAAAGCACAACATACCATGAGCCTAAATCCCGATCAAGTAATTAAAATTGATTTACTGGATGAAATTTTCGATCCAGCTGAGTTTATTACATGGGATGTGAAAAAATCGAAATGGTTTATAGAGCGAGATTGGGGAAAGTATTCATAAAAAATGGGTGATTTAAATGCTTTTAAATGAAATAGAAGTTACAAATTTTCGGTCATGCAAGACAGTAAAAATAGACTTCGAATCATTTACAATTTTTATCGGAGAAAATGATTCCGGTAAAAGTTCCATCCTTGAAGTATTTGAAATAGCATTTAATAATTATTACCCACAACCTAATGATTTCTACCGTAATAAAGAAAATATAACGTCAGACAAAATAATAATAGACCTTCGTTTTCTTCTTGATGATAATGACACGGCATTGAAGGAATATGCAATAGGAAACGAATTAAAAATCAGGAAGGAATATTGTCTCACTGGCGAACAAGACACTTATATATTTGTTGATGCTCCTGAGGACGAAAATTTTAATGTTGATTTTCAGTCAAAAGACGCTTCATTTCAAAAAGGATTTCTGGTTGGATTCCTTCCAGAATTACAGCCAAATGATATTAGCAATTCCACGAAAAGAGAAATGCTATTTAATGAATTAAGAGACAATCAACCTAAAGTAAATATTTGGAAAAAAGTTGGAAACATTTTTGGAAAGAATTTTGTTTTATATGAACGTTATAGTTCAATGGATTACTCAGATCCAGCAACTATTGTTGGAAAAACATTTCGACAAGTATTCGAAAAATCAATACATATAGAAAGTGCTAGTGGTGATGAAACAAGCGAGCTAATCCCACAGCTAAGGACGGTTGAAAAAAATGCACGAATTGATATAACAAATAAGGTTACAGAATTACTCGATTTTGTTAAAAAGTATTGTGATAATGTTATTAACATAGACTATCAACCAACTTTTGATTTTTCCAGTGGGATAAAACAGGGCGAGTTCTATTTAGATCGAGGTTTTGGACTTTTCCCTCTTTCAAGAATTGGGGATGGGACTAAACGCCGATTATTTATGGCTGTTACTGATTGGGATAGAGAAATCCTATCTAGACACAACAAAGAATCTGTGCATACCCCATTGATTATTCGTGGTTATGATGAGCCTGACACTAACTTACACTATGAAGCCCAAAGATTGATGTTTTATTCGATCTCACATATCGCTAAGCCTCAAGAAACCGGCATTCAAGCTGTTTTGTGTACCCATTCTCTTACTATGATTGATCGGGCTCCAGCCCAGAGTGTTCGATTATTTACTTTAGATGATTCTGGATGTACTAAAGTAATGAAACTAGTTACCAATGATGATCCACAAGTCGAAAGCTTTCTTAAAGAAATCGCTGCGGAATTGGGAATTACTAATTCAATTATGTTTTACGAACGCTGTTTTATTATCGTCGAGGGGCCTACCGAATTCAATGCACTGCCAATGTTTTATAAGAAAATCTATAAGCGAAGTATGATAGAGGATGGGGTTAGGCTTATTAATGTCCAAAGCAATAGTAGTGTTCATTCGTTTTTAAAGTTATTTGGTCAAAACAAACCAGAATTGGTGATAGTTTTTATTGATCGAGATTCTGAAAATCGAAAAGATTTACGACTTACTGCACCATTACTCAGGGAAGTTGGTTTTGATGATACATTTATTAATGAAAGGTTAAAATATATTGGGGATATAGAATTTGAGGATAGTTTCTCAGATGAAGTGGTGGCTATGGCACTAAACTTATACTGGCCAAAAAACGATGGAAATGCCTGGATTCCTAAGGAAATTGAGGAGCTTCGAGGGTCTAAAAAATTTTCAGAAGAGGTTCAACGTATTGTATGGAATCTTTCTAAACCAGACAGCAATAAATGGACAAAACCAGAATTCGGGAAAGCTATAGCAGAAATATGCCCACTAGATCAAATTCCTACCGGTATTTCTGAATTATTTGTGCTTGCACAAAGCATTGTTGGTATATAAAAATAAGACATACTCTTAAGACCGATTGAATTTTGCAGAGTTCAAATCTCTAACCGAAATATTAAAGTGTTTTTTTATAACTTTTCTGGAATTAAGCAATAATCCGCTCGGTCATGGGCTTCTTTACTGCTACATGAATTTGTATACCTTTAAGTGTAGAACTACATTCCGCTTGATTCGCGTCCTCGACGAGGAGTTTTAGTCTAAAAGGACATGTCTATTTTCAAACATGTCTTTTTTTATTCCCCAACTGCGTTATATAATTTAATTTTCAGCAGAAAGCAAAATGAGCGACCAGTAGGGTGAGTATGAAAAACACAAGTGCGCCTTTTTCTTTCGGCATGCTCATGGCCTTCCTGGGTCCGAGGATCGGTGATAATAACGCCGCGCTGATCGGGCAGGATATTTCCTTTTTTATTGTCCCCTTCTCGATTAAAATCAACCATTATGGACCTGACTCCTTTTGCCCTGGAACGCTACTTCGCCCGCTATGAATTCTCGGCCAGGTACCTGCTTTCCAGCTCCGATTGCGACGGGCTGCTGCAAAGCGAACTTGTCGCCATGGCGGATCAGGAGACCCGCAGGCTCTGGGATGACCTGGCGCTGGGTTATACCGAATCGCTCGGGCATCCGCTGTTAAGAGAAGAGATCGCCAGGTTGTATCAGGGGATTTCCGCGCAGGAGTGCCTGGTGATCGTCCCTGAAGAGGGCATTTTTATCGCCCTCAACAGCATCCTGCGTGTGGGTGACCATGTTATCTGCACCTTTCCCGGCTATCAATCCCTGTATGAAGTGGCGCGCGGCCTGGGCTGCGAGGTGACCAAATGGCAGCCTGACGAGCAGGACGGCTGGCGCTTCGATCCCGCTTTCCTGGAAAAGAGCATCCGCCCGAACACGAAGCTGGTCATCGTGAATTTTCCGCACAACCCGACCGGCTCTTACCCGTCCCCGCAAGATTATCAAAACATCCTTGCTCTGGTACGCAAGAATGATCTTTATCTGTTCTCGGATGAGATGTACCGCTTTTTGGAACATGGCGCCGGGTACACGTTGCCTTCTGCCTGTGAAGTTTATGAAAAAGCGGTCACGCTCTTTGGCATGTCAAAAACTTTTGGCATGGCCGGCGCCCGCCTCGGCTGGCTGGTGGCTAAAGATAAAGGGCTTTATGCCAAAATGGCAGCCTTCAAGGACTACACCACCATCTGCGGCAGCGCGCCCGGCGAGATCCTGTCGCTCATCGCCCTGCGCTTGAAAGAGGCGATCATCTCCCGGCACCTGGCCCGCATTAAGCGCAACCTGGCTCTGCTGGATGGTTTCTTTGAGGAATTCAGCGGCCGCTTCGCATGGGTCAGGCCGCATGCCGGCACGATCGCTTTTCCGGGATTGATCGGGTCTTTGAATGCTTCAGAATTCTGCCGCAGGTTGGTTGAGCAAGCCGGCATCATGTTATTACCCTCTACGGTCTTTGATTACGGCGACCGGCACATCCGGCTGGGTTTTGGCCGCGAGAATCTGCCCGAGGTTTTGGGGATTTTCACGGATTATTTGAGGCAAAATTAAAGGCCTGCGCCCCTTCTGATCTGAATCTGACATGGCCCGCGAACTTCT